>CAMQVJ010000048.1 GCA_947038175.1 uncultured Desulfovibrio sp. | reverse complement strand
ATTATTTGTTTCAAAGAATCTAAACCTGCATTCATAAGCGCCAAGGTAAGGTTTTTAAGGGTATTTCCCGTCGTCACTTCATCATCGATAAGCACAAGTGTTTTTGCTTGCTTCACTCGTTGCAGCGCTTCTTCTGTTTGCGGAAAATACAATAAATGATCGGTAGCATGAGAATGCTCTTCCTTAAATTCACATAAAAGCTCACCCTCAACGGCATGTCTTGTTGTTGTCAAAAGAACGCTTTCAGGGTGTTTTTTAATAACTTCTTCAAAAACACCAGCGGCTAAGCCAACGGCGGTTTCTGCCATACCTACAAATAAAAGAGGATATTCTATATTATCAGGAAATTGGTCTGCAAGTTCCTTGTAGCTTTTTCGCATTTTCGATGGTGACACGGGTATATGACGACCCAATACTTTGCTCACAAAAAGAAACGAACGCTTTGGGTTATGCCTCTCTGCAAAGGAAAATAAATCGTCAGCCTTCCATTCACTAGGAAGCAGTTTTACAGATATATAACCAGTTGATAATTCTTGTTTAATTACTTCCATTCATCCTATCCAATTCGTTATAAGGCAATTGCTATAAATACCATGAGCGCAAGAGCGAGAAAGGGCTATCGCTAAAAATCATCGGCACGTTCAACAAAAAAGAAGCAAACAATATAAAATGCTTGCCCGTATTGAGTTTGAAAACACATGTCATAATCTATGAGTTTTGAAGAAAAATTTATTATAAAATATTGTACTATCGTAGCAGGAGCGAGGAAAATCCAATAAATAAAAAAGCAAAGAATGATATTGTCTTAACATTTTATTGCTGTTAATTGGACGCCTATCACATATTTTACACAAGAAAGATATTATACGATTTTCGGTGTTTTGAAAAGCGATATTTTTTGCCTATTTCCCCTCCCCGAGGGCTTTATCCACAAAGATGAAAGACTTTCAAAGGCTCATAATAATCTTGTATAGTAAGAATCAGACAACAAAACCACAGAAGCAAGAACAAAAATGAATCTTGATTATGTGGTTTTGTTTATTGGAATTTTATCTTAATTTACATCAACATTGAAGCAATAAATCATAATTCTATCTAATAAAAGTAAGCGTATGCCTATGCGTGGTAAATTTCATCACCATCAACATAGGTTGCAACGACTTTAATATCTTTAATCTTTTCTGGCTTAATTTCAAGCGGATTGTCAGAAAGAATAACCATATCAGCAAGCTTACCTTTTTCAAATGAACCCACTTTATCTTCCATAAAATACATGCGTGCAGCATTTATAGTAACCCCTCTCAGAGCGTCCATCACGGCAACTCTTTGATCAGGCCCAAGAAGATAATTAGTTGAAGTAAGGCGATTCACGGCAGAATAAACATCCATAAGAGGATCAATAGGAGTCACGGGTGTATCATTATGCAAAACAAAAGGAATGTCATTATCAAGGGCAGCTTTACATGGACTAATATGCGCAGCAAGTTCAGGCCCTGCAACAAGTTTTCTGTGAGTATCACCCCAGAAATATGTATGGGTCACAAAATAGCTTGGAATAAGCCCAAGTTCTGCCATGCGTGGAACTTGGTCCGGTGTATTAAACTGACAGTGATTAAGAATATGACGATGGTCATTTCTCTTATTCTCACCAATGGCTATGCCGTAGGCCTCAATCATGTCCCCGATAGCTTGGTCACCATTAGTATGGGTTGCAATTTGCCAACCATCATTATGCAAATCCTTTATTCTTTGCACTCGAACTTCAGGGCTTTCGAAATAAGAAATACCTCGATAATCTTTGCCTTCCCCTGACATCTGCTTGTAGTAAGGTTTTGAAAAATGAGCAGTATAGCCTTGAGGGCTACCATCAGCAAAAAGTTTTGCAGCTCCTAAGATAACCTTACCATTTTTATCAAGCACTGCCCCTGATCGTTTATCTCCATAACGAGATATTATATCATTATTTTGTTGAGCTTTTGGCCAAACGGTAACACGCACTTTTAAAGACCCATCATCGGAAGCCGCAATAAGATAGGGGTCAATACTTGGGCTACCACCATTATTAGCAACGGTTATCCCTTGGGCTGCATAATTTTCAGAATCCTTAGCTATAGACTTTGCATAGTCGATGGCAATTTCAGGCATTTCAGGCACTTGAATAAGAGCCATAGCCCCGATGCCTTGTAAAAGCCCTGTAAGCTTACCATTTTCAACACCTACCATGCCTGTTGCAGGAACGGTGTTCACTGTAATTTTTGCAATCTCTAAAGCTTTCGAGTTTGCCACCCCAGCATGTCCAGAAATATGTCTTATCATTATAGGATGTTCTGTGGACACCTCATCAAGTTCTTCTCTTGTAGGGTGTCTTTGTTCTTTGAGGGCTAAGTTATCATAGCCAACACCATAAATAAGTTCTCCTTTTGGAGTGGTGCTTGCTTTTTTACTGAGAAGTTTTTGTAAATCTTCAATGCGGCTCACAGTTCCAAGTGGTGGTACATGAAGACCAACATAATATAATTGGTTAGCGCCAGCACTTGGAAAATGCCCATGGCCATCAATCATTCCTGGCATAAGTGTTTGACCTTTCAAATCAAATTGAATAGCATGCTCACCTGCAAGTTTAAGCATATCCACTTTTGATCCTGTACCAATAATGCTATTGCCTTCCACCACAATGGCTTCCACAATATCATTTGTGGCATTCATAGTAAGGATAGGCCCACCAAAATAAACCGTTGGTTTTGGTGGTGTATTGGCAAACGTCATTTGTGGGAGTGTCACTCCAAGAGCCACAACTGTAGCAGAAGCCTTGATAAATTCGCGTCTTTTCATAATTAATCCTTCCTATAAAAGTAAGTTTCAAGTTGACAGCAAAAATCATTATACACCTAATAAGATTAGCTTTATCTTAACACTTGGTTTTTATTTTGTCAATGCCTATTCCTTTTTATGATACTCAATTATTTACATGAACAATTCTTAGCTTTTAGCTTACTGCTTGGTTTTTACTTTAGGTTCTATCTATTCTCCTTAAAGCGCATACGTGCATTTATGCACACAGGCACCCTCTTTACAAGTCTATTGCCTGACATTATTACACCTATCGTGCAAAATTGCCCGTAATATGCATTTATACTCGAATAATCCACATTATCGTGCATTTATGCACACATAACAAAGAAAAATCATAATCATCATGGTGTCGACACACTCTTTCAAGGATATAGAGCCTATATGTATAACGTATCACAGAGTGGCATATTTATTGCTATGCTACTTATGATAATGAGTACAAAATATCCTAAACACACTGCATTATTTATTTCTCAATCCTGAAGAAATAAAATAGAGTGTAAGCTTTGTATCATCTGAAATCTAAGGAGGCTTTATGACAGCTACTTTCTTTCCTTATCTTGGTGCCGCTATTTGGCTCAGTTTTCTCTTACTCTTAGGTGCTTTTTTGCGTAGCAAAATTACCCTATTACAGAAGGGACTTATTCCTTCTGCCCTTATTGGTGGTATCATAGGTTTTGTTCTTATGAACACAGGGCTTATTGGTATGCCTACAACAGAAGGCTGGAAAGAGATTCCAACAAGTATTTTCGGAATTTTGGTATTCCATTTGTTTGCCTTTGGTTTTGTTGGTATTGGTTTGCTTCAACAAAAAGAAAGTGACGACCATAAAAAATCAAACTGGATTAAAAGTGGCGCTCTTTGGATGGCTCTTATTTACTGTCTTGTGTATGCTGTTCAATCCCTTACAGGTAAGGGAATTTTTGAACTTTACAATATGCTCACAAGCGCAGACGTCTTTACAGGCTATGGATATCTTGTAGGAGCAGGTTTTGCACAAGGCCCTGGGCAAGCGCAAGCCTTCGGTACTATTTGGGAAGCAACCTATAATGTTCAAGGTTCTGGAAGTATTGGCCTTGCTTTTGGCGCAATGGGTTTCATTTGCGCTATCTTCTTTGGTCTTCCCCTTGCGAATAAAGGCATCAAAAACGGCTGGACTGCTGACAAAATCACAGAAATGCCTAAATCCCTAAGCACAGGCTTTATGGAGCCAGGTGCTTCTGAAGAATGCGCTCGAGCAACCACGCACTCCGCTAATATTGATAGCGTCGCCTTCCACTTATCCATTATGGGCGTTTTATACGCAGTTGGTTATATGTTCGCCCTTGTTTGGACAGTGAATATGCCACAAGGTATCAATGGCTTAGGCTTTGGGCTTCTCTATACATGGGGCATGATTGCAGGTATTATTGTTCGTAAAGTTTTACACAAAACAAAGAATATACATATTATTGACCCTGCAACAACAAGAAGAATCACAGGTAGTACCGTGGACTTTATGATTTGTGCAGTGTTCATGGGTATTTCTGTTGCCGACATTAAAGCGGTTCTCACACCATTCCTTATAACAGCGGTTATAGCTGGTCTTTTCACTTTCATTATTATTCTTTGGTTTGCACGTCGCATGCCTGAATATGGTTTTGAACGTGGGCTTGCTATTCTCGGTTGTTACACAGGCACAGTGGCAACGGGGCTTTTGCTTCTCAGAATTGTTGACCGTGATTTCAAATCTCCAGCTGCAGTTGAGCTTGCTATTATGAACGTCTTCATTCTACCTATTATCCAACCTGTATATTTGAGTTTGCCTTTTGTACCAACCGAAGGCTCTATTATGTTACCTGTTTTCTGCACATACCTTGTGCTTATGCCTATAGCTCTTTTTGCTCTTCGCTTTGTAAAAAACAAGCTTTGGTAAAATTCGATTTGAACGAGTTACCATGGGTTTTACCCAATGTAAAATCGTTCCTGGGAGGGGGAATCCGTGTTTCCCCCCTCTCACCCTCTCTGCATAAGTCTACGTTGCGAAAGTTCCTCAACAAAAAGATGACGCTTATCTTCCATAAACATATCAAAGAACAAGAACTTAGCTCTGCAAACGCATATAAAATATAATATTGTTGTAGATACTAAACTATACGTAATCGAGGTTATTATGATCCGACCCTATAAAATAGAAATATCTGATGAAATGATTGCCCAAATAAAAAGTAAAGTAGCAAATTACCCTTGGGAACAGTGCTATATGCCAAGTGATAATGGTTGGGATTATGGCACAAACATGTCCTACCTCAAAGAGCTTTGCGAATACTGGGTAGAAGGCTATGACTGGCGCAAACATGAAACAAGCCTCAATCGCTGTGAAAACTACATGGCAGAAGTTGACGGCATTGACATGCATTTCATGGTAGAAAAAGGCAGTGGAGCAAATCCAAAGCCTCTTTTACTCGTGCACGGTTGGCCTGGTTCTATTTCTGAATTTATGCATATTATAGAGCCACTTGCTCACCCTGAGCGTTTTGGTGGATCCATTGATGATGCGTATACTCTAATTATGCCGTCACTACCTGGTTTTGCGTTTTCTGCTCGCCCTGCACGCCCAATGGGGCCTCGTGCTATGGGTAAAATTCTCAATAGCCTTATGGTAGACACGCTTGGATATAAAAGTTACCTCGCCCAAGGCGGTGATTGGGGAAGCGCTATCTGTAGCTGGATAGCCTATGATTACCCTACTCACTGTAAGGGCATGCACTTCAATTTCCCTACCATGCGTAATAGCGCAGGGCCACAAACAGAAGAAGAAAGAACGTGGGACAATGGGCTTGAAGATGCACAAATCATGAATAATGGTTACAGAACACAACAAGCAACCAAGCCTCAATCATTAGCCTATGGCATGTTTGAAAGCCCTGTTGCTGTTGCAGGATGGCTTATCGATAAGTTTTATCATTGGTCAGACGTAGACTGTGGCGATTTAGAATCTTGTCACTGTAAAGATGATTTACTTACGAATATCATGCTTTATGTGGTGACAAATTCCTTCAACTCTTCCACATGGATTTACTATGGCCGACGAGAAGAAGGCGGGCGTTATTTAGTGGGTGATGATGGGCGTACAGTTACCGTGCCAACGGGTTGTGCTCTTTACCCTGCGGAAATGATGTGTTGGCCTCCTAGAAGTTATTATGAACGTATGTATAATATCACCCATTGGAATACCATGAAAAAGGGTGGGCACTTTGCAGCAATGGAAGTTCCCGAAATTTGGCTTGATGATGTTCGTGCATTTTTCAGAACAATCACTTTATAACCCATACAGTTTCCACGTTATTTAAGTGCGAGAGGCTTTGTCTCTCACGCTCCCATGTTATTTTCATGTGAGAGGCTTTGCCTCTCATGTTCTCATGTTATTTCCATGCGAGAGGCTTTGCCTCTCACACTCTCCACCAAAGGACATGATGTCCTTTGGAAACCTCATATTTTAGTGTTTTTTGTAGACGTTGTCACAAGAGACACATAATATATTACTCAACTAAAACAAGGAAAAAAGATGATGAATCTCCCTACAACTATCCAAGAAGTGCAAGCAATTGCAGCAAAACTTACTTTCAAAACAAATGCTTACATTGGCGGAGAATTTGTTTCTGCTAAAAGCGGCAAAACAATAGACACCATAAACCCAGCTACGGGTAAAGTTATCGCTTCCTTTACAGCTTGTGGTGCTGAAGAGGTTAATGACGCTGTGAAGATTGCTCGTGATGCTTTTAATCAAGGCGCATGGAGCAAAAAGCACCCAACAGAAAGAAAGAACGTTTTATTAAAGCTTGCAGACCTTTTAGAAGAAAACCTTGTAGAGCTTTCTGTTTTTGAAGCTCTTGATAGCGGTAAGCCTGTCGGTGAAATAATGGGTACAGATTTGCCAGAAGCTATCCACGCTATTCGCTGGCATGCTGAAATGACAGATAAGCGTTATGGTCAAGTTTCTCCTTCTGGCGATGAATCTGTTGGTATTATCACGAAAGAACCTGTTGGCGTTGTTGCTTGTATTATGCCTTGGAACTTCCCTCTTATGACAACAACGTGGAAGCTTGCACCAGCTCTTGCTGAAGGTAACAGTGTTATCCTAAAGCCTGCTAGCCAAACAACACTCACCACTTTGCGCCTTGCAGAACTTTGCACAGAAGCAGGTATTCCAGCAGGCGTTATTCAAGTTATCACAGGTTCTGGTCGCATCGTTGGTGAAGCACTTGGTCGTCATAAAGACGTAAACGCCATTAGCTTCACAGGCTCAACCCCTGTTGGTTGCCAGCTTCTTGAATATTCAGCACAAACCAATTTGAAAAAAATCATTTTAGAACTTGGCGGAAAAAGTCCTTTTGTTCTTCTTGATGATGTGGTTGATTTACAACCAGCAGTAGACGCCGCTCTTGCAGCATCTTTCTGGAATACAGGACAAAACTGCACAGCAAATACCCGTATTTTTGTACCAGAAAATCGTAAAGAAGAATTCGTAAAACTCATGCTTCAAGGCCTTGAAGAGAATTGGAAAATGGGTGACCCACTTGATCCTTCCAATAACATGGGACCAATGGTAAGCGAAGACCACTTCAAAAGCGTTATGAGTTATATGGACAAAGCTCTTGCAGAAGGCAATGTGCCTATTTGTGGTGGTAAATCTCCTGATGGGCGCATCTATGTAGAACCTACTCTTTTTGTTGATCCTAAAAAAGGTTCTGTCTTACTTACAGAAGAAATCTTCGGGCCTATCTCTTGCATCATTGGTGTTAAGAGCAACGAAGAAGCGGTTGAACTTGCTAACCAAACTGAATACGGCTTGCAAGCAACTATTTTCACAAATAACCTTGTTAATGCACATAAATACGCCCGTATGATTAAAGCAGGCACTGTTTCTGTAAATAAATATTGTGAAGGCGACATCAGCACACCTTTTGGTGGGCTCAAAATGTCAGGCTTTGGCGGACAAGACAACGCAGAAGCAGCACATGATCAATATTCTGAAATCAAAACTATTTTTATTAACTTAGCATAATCACACGCTTGGGCTATCTCTACTTTCATAACGGTAGGGGTAGCCCTTTTTTGAATCTTTTTTCTGTTTAAGATTTTTTCACGAAATGATATTGACATAATATTGGCACTTGAAATTTACGAATAATTGTAGCAGTATCATATAAATTAAATTCAACTAAATTTTCGAGGTATAATATGGAAAGTCTAAAGCAGCTTTATAGAATTGGTGTCGGCCCATCATCAAGCCACACCATGGGGCCAAAATTTGCCGCCGAAGATTTTCTAGCCAAATACCCACACGCTTCACGTTTTAGAGTAGCGCTCTATGAAAGCCTTGCCGCTACGGGTAAAGGGCACTTAACGGATTCTGCCATTTTTAGCGTGCTTGGGGAAGAGCGGACAGAACTTCTTTGGCAAGCAGAAATAAGCATGCCCGAGCATCCAAACTCCGTGCTTTTTGAAGCCTTCGATAAAGAGGGAGAGATACTTGGAAAGCAGGTTTATTTTAGTGTTGGCGGCGGTGCTATCCACACGAGAGAAAGCTTGCAATCATCCGAAAAGCATATTTACCCAAAAACAAACCTGACTTCTATAATGAATGAATGCGCTCACCAAGGCAGCAGTTATTTTGAATATGTCCTTGAACACGAAGGCACAGAAATTTTAGATTACCTACAAACTATATGGGACACCATGGTAAAATCCATTAAACGAGGGCTCAGCACTCAAGGCGTTTTACCAGGTTCAATAAAACTACGTAGGCAAGCGTGGAGTTATTTCCAAAGAACAAAAACCGCCTCTTCAAAATTACAGCACACAGGTATTTTAACCGCCTACGCACTCGCTGTTTCTGAAGAAAATGCTGGCGGTGGTACTGTTGTAACTGCTCCTACATGCGGAGCTTGTGGTATTGTGCCTGCTACGCTTATGTTTATGAAAGATTCCTATGAACTCGATGATTCTGATATTGTGAGCGCCTTAGCCACAGCAGGACTTTTTGGTAATATCATCAAACATAATGCCTCTATTTCTGGAGCAGAAGTTGGCTGTCAAGGTGAGGTAGGCTCTGCATGCGCTATGGCAGCGGCGGCGGCATGCCAATTACTTGGTGGCTCTGTACGACAAATTGAATACGCAGCAGAAATGGGGCTTGAGCATCACCTTGGGCTTACCTGTGACCCTGTTGATGGGCTTGTGCAAATTCCTTGCATAGAAAGAAATGCCTATGCCACAACAAGAGCGCTTACCTGTGCAGAAATGGCAATTTTGTCCGATGGCTCACACCATATTAGTTTTGATGATGTCACTGAAGTTATGATGCAAACAGGCAAAGACCTTTGCGGTTCCTACCGTGAAACCTCCACAGGTGGCCTTGCTAAACTTGTTTCTCTTCGTTTGCATAATAAACAATAACCCAGCAAAAATCAGCATTTACACAAAATAACAATTTTTCCCTAACGCATCTTTCTTGGTACAGCTCCCTTATCTAAGGTATCTAATTATGCAAAGATGTTATGCTATGACAACTATGAAGTACGACAATTATGAAGAATGAAAAAGAAAACTTTGAAACCGATCGTTATGAGATTGCTGATTTTGAAAACACCTACGGTAGATATCTTGAGCAAATAAAACATATATTTTCAGTTTTGCATGAAGGCATTTGTATTAGTAATGCAGAAGGGATTATTCTAAAAGTAAACCCTATGTATGAAAAACTTTCAGGCCTAGCCCCAGGATTATTACTAGGAAAAAATGTCAAAATCCTCAATCGTGGTGATTGTGTCTATCAAAAACCTGATGCCGACATTGAGCTTTCCGAGAGCATGCATGGTATTTATAAAGGGCCTGTGAGCCCCCTTGTACTTTCACGTAAGAAACCTGCAAGCTCCATTCAAACCACATTAGGCGGCAAAGCAAATTTGCTGCACGGCTACCCTCTTTTTAACGAATCAGGCGAAGTTGAGCTTGTTATCACTTTTATTCGAGATATTAGCCAGTTTGCACTCTACAAAGAAACGCAAATGGCGTATCATAAAAATCTTTCCCATAATTTTGATTTTGTCTTGTCTGACGTCAGTATTAAACGTGAATTTCGCCCTGACTATATTTATAATAGCCCCCCTATGCACAAAATATTGAAGCAAGTTAAAAATATCGCTAACACAGATGTGAGCGTACTTATATTAGGAGAAACAGGCGTTGGTAAAGGGGAAATAGCACACCTTATACATGCTAAAAGCTCACGAGCAAATAATATTTTATTCAAAGCCGATTGTGCCAGTATTCCTGAAGCACTTATTGAATCTGAATTTTTTGGTTATGTTCGTGGCTCTTTTTCTGGTGCAGAAAAACAGGGCAAGCAAGGTTATTTTGAAGCGGCAAGTTCTGGCAGTATTTTTCTTGATGAAATAGGAGAGCTACCACTACTTATGCAATCAAAACTCCTGCGAGTTCTGCAAGATAAGGAAGTTTTACAAATTGGTGCAGTTGAGGCGAAAAAAGTTGATGTGCGTATTATTGCCGCTACAAACGTGGATTTAATAAATGCCGTAGAAGAAGGCACTTTTCGCCGAGATTTATTCTATCGCCTCAACGTCTGCGTCTTAAACATACCACCACTTCGAGAACGAAAAGAAGACATTATCCCTCTGGCACAATCCTTTTTAGAGCGATATCGTATAAAATATAAAAAGAATGTGCATCTGTCACAGAGCGTGGAAAAACTTTTATTAGCCCACTCATGGCCAGGAAATATTAGAGAACTCAATAACCTTATTGAGGGCTTAGTTATCAACTGCGATGGCAAACAAATTTCAGTGAGTGACATGCCTATTCTCCTACGCAATAAAACAGAAGGAGAGAATCTTGTTGATTTTGCCACAAGAGAGGAAAACAGCAATCGCTCCCTAAAAGATATTATTGCAGATATTGAACGAGAACTTTTGCAAAAAGCCCTCGATGAACATGGTTCTTACTCAAAAGTGGCTGAAATATACGGACTAGATAGAACCACTGTAGCGAGAAAAATAAAGCCAAGAGAATAAACCAAAAGAATAAGCCAAGAGAATAATTCAGAAAACCAAAGCAGAAAACTAAACTTACTACTCATAACACATTGAATTTAATTTATATTTCAATAGAGATTGAACGACACAATCTGCTCTTTTTAAAATTGACAGACTTCACTCCTTACAGTATATTAGTAATTGCTAATATACTGTAAGGAGTGAATACTTATGTTGAATAGTAAAAAAATTGCACAAGTATCTGATTTGTGTGTAGCTTGTGGTACTTGCATGACAGAATGTCCATCGAATGCCATACATATTAAAAATGGTCGAAAGGCAATTATTGATTTACAAAAATGTGTTGGCTGTGGAAAATGCAGTAAAATATGCCCTGCGTCGGTAATTGTAATTGTGAATCGTGAGGTAGATTATGAAAACTAAATCGTGGAATAATTACCTTTGGATCGCTTCAGCGACGTATTTAATTTTAGGTTTCTTTAATATTTTATTTGCATGGCTTGGTATGATTTGCTTTATAACTCCACTTACCATCGCACTTTTTACAGGAAACAAGGGTTATTGTCATAAGTATTGTGGACGAGGGCAATTATTAGCAAAACTTGGAACAAAAATCTCTCGTGATAAACCAATGCCTCAATTTATGAGAACATCTTATTTTCGATATGGCTTTCTCATTTTCTTTATGACAATGTTTTTTTATATGGTATTTATCACTCAGCAGGTCTTCACAGGCGCTGTTGACTTAGCTGAAATTGTGACACTTCTATGGACATTTGAAGTGCCATGGGCATTTGCTAACGCCACACATGTTACACCTTGGATTACTCAATATGCCTTTGGTTTTTATAGTGTAATGGTGACATCTACCCTTATTGGTATCGTGACAATGATTTTATATAAGCCGAGAAGTTTTTGCGTGTATTGTCCTATGGGGACAATGACACAGGGGATTTGCAAATTAAAAAATCAAGGTGAATAATAATGGAAGAAATGAAAAGAAAAGCAAAAGAAGTTGCTGATTTACTCAAAGTTTTGTCAAATGAAAATCGTTTGCTTATCTTATGCGAACTATCAAAAGAACCCATGAGCGTCGGGGCATTACTGGAAAAATTAGACATTAGTCAATCTGGCATATCGCAACATCTTGCAATTCTAAAATCAAATGGACTATTGGAGTATGATAAAAAAGCACAAACGATTGTCTACTCTATAAAAGATGAACGGATTTATAAGGTAATGCAGGTATTAAAGGAAACATATTGTAATAATGAAGAGTAGCCACTCATCTATGACTCATATCATAAGCGATAGGCACAATAACTTGAAAACTCTTTCTTGTATTCGTATGAATATTGAGGCCTATTACCTTTTCACCTAGTGCTTTAGCGGCTCGAAGAAGTACCATAGGGGCATCATTTTTCTTAATGCTGTAGCCTGTAACCACGCCTTGAGCATTTATTGAAAAGAGCAATGGAATTGTCCCCTCAGCTTGGATTCTCCGTGCGGCTTTTGGGTACCGCTTATGTTCTTCAAGTGTGTGAAGTAATATGCCAAGAGCATGCTGCTTCACCTTTATTTCTTCTTGCGAGGCTGTTTGCACTTGTGCTTCGATGTCAGATTGACTCAAGACGGGCTTACTTATTTCTTTTTCTATCTGAGTAATTTCTTTCAGTATCGGCTTAACTTCTTTTTGTGTAACTTTAGGTTTTTGCTCAAGGGGCTTTGCGTCTTTAACTTGATTTTTTTGAGGCACTTTCTTTTCTAGTTCTTGCGGTACAAGCACTTTATATTCGGAATTTTTTGCAAGCATAACGTTTGTTTCAGGCTTGATATATTCCAAGGGGTTAACTTCAACAAATCGAAGCTGAATGCTTTGGGCTTTTGGCACTTGCGTAGGGATTATTATTGATTGAGGGGCTTGCAAAGCGTAAACCATAAACATGGCACTTATAAATAATAAAGCTCCAAAAGAGGCATATTCACTTTTTCGCAAAATACCAGAGCCATAGACAGGGCAACAGTGAAAACTATTTCTTTTGTTCAGTACTGATAACAAAACGCCCCTCCCTCTCTTTTTTTGCAATATCCACAATATTGACAAAAGACTCAAAGGGGGCATCTTTATCTACGAATACATTGAGAAGTGCAGGGTTTTCATTAAGTAAATCAATAAGTCCAACCTTGTCGATAACTGCGTTTTTATAAAATATTTTTCCATCTTTCGTGATGGATATAAGGATTTCTGCTTCTTTTTTGTTTTGCTGTTCTGCATTTTCTGATTCTGGGAGTATAAGCTCTAAAACGGGTTTGCTAAATGTTGTTGTCATTATAAAAAAAATGAGCAACATAAAAACCACATCAATAAGTGGTGTTAAATCAATACTGATATCTTCATCCATTTTAGTGAAAAAATCCATAGCTTATTCCCTACTCTACTCTTTTATTTTTATTTCTGACAAGCGCATTTTGAATTATTCGTATCAAGCGCATTTTTTTTACATATACCTAATGCTCTGTAACTATATTCCACCGCTTCAATGTGAAATCCTTTGAAGCGAAGGAGTAAGAAATAATACAGCATAAGCATGGGTATTGCGATGGATAAGCCCATGGCAGTGGTGAGAAGTGCCTCCCATATTCCACTCGCAAGCACAGTGGCATCAGGACTTGTTTCTTCTGCTATAGCTCTGAAAACATTCACCATACCAAAAACAGTCCCCAATAAACCAAGTAGCGGTGCTATGACAGTGATAAGGCGAATCCAATAAAGGCTTTTCGCTACAGATTCAAAATTCCTATAAAATAAATACGCAACTTCGGCTCGTATATCAGAGGAGTGGTCGCCATGTGTGCATACCACGTCCCAAATAATGGCAAGAAGGGGATTATCTCCTTGATACGTCTTTTCAGGTGATATTGTCTGAGACTGAACAACATCATTAAATCCTTTGGTAAATTCTCGCCTAACTAGCTGAATATAAATAATGTTCTTTATCCCCAAATAGGACCCATATATAGCAAAAAATACTAAAATTACCCCGGCGGGGCCAACACTCTTATAAAAATCTATTAATATACCTGCGTTCATTTCGTTCTCCCTTTTTCTTAGCTCTGATAACAACTGGTAAACTATTATTTTCTAAATTGAATGTCAATTCCTTTTTTATAATATCACTAATAATTAATAATATCATAATATTTCAAATAATTATATTCTATAATAATTGAAATTGAATTTAAGTTCTATTTTTTAAGTTGACAAACAAGGAACTCATCTATAGAAAGTGAATCTTCAATTGTATTCGATAATTCAAACATGGAGCGAAATGGGAATGAATAAGCAAGGAAATATTAAACAGTCCGATACAGACCAAACCGTGAGCGACCCCTTACAAATTGCAAAGATAGGGCATGGCCTCACTATGGATGGAGACATTTCTCAGTATTATGCAAAAGAAAATGTTAATCCACTTTCCCATGCATTTTCAGGAAAAATTGCCGTGCATCCAGGGCTTGGCGGACATTATGTTCCAGATGAAGACGTCGCAAAGAGTATGGACGAGTTATCCCATCAAGAGCGCAGCGGAAAAAGCGTTGCCTATATTCATGTTCCATTTTGTGAAACCCATTGTTTATATTGCGGTTTCTATAATAAACCCTACAGTAAAAACTACAGCGCCCACTACACCGACACCCTCATTAAAGAAATGGAACTTTGGGAGGGCAGAAATATTTACACAAGTTCCCCTATTCATGCCGTTTATATGGGAGGAGGAACGCCGACAGCTCTTGAAGCAAGCGATTTAGAGCGTATTTTGCATGCGGTGCGCAAGCATTTATTTCTAGCAAATGATTGCGAAATAACAGTTGAAGGGCGTTTACATAATTTTAATGAAGCTAAAATTGAAGCATGCCTCAAAGGCGGAGCGAATCGTTTTTCTTTAGGAGTACAAACCTTTGATACAGAAATACGCAAACGCATGGGGCGTGTGGCAGATCAAGAAACTGTATGCAGACAGCTTCAATTATTACAAAGTTATGACCAAGCGGCTATTATTTTAGATTTAATTTATGGTTTCCCTAATCAAACTATGGAAAAATGGCTCAATGATATCAAAATAGCGCAATCTCTTAATCTCGACGGCGTTGATTGTTATCAGCTCAATGTTTATGGAAGCACCCCTTTGGGTAAAGCCATCGAAGAAGGTAAAATTGAGCCTGCCGCAGATATTCCTAAGCAATCATCTATGTTTGAAGCCTCCATTCACGCCATGCAATCTGAATTTTATCGCCGTTTATCCATGAGTCATTGGGCAAGAACAAGCAGAGAACGCAATCTGTATAATTTATATACAAAAGGTGTTTCTTCTGGCTTAGCATTTGGCCCAGGGGCAGGCGGTGCTTTACATAATCATTTTAGTATCAATCAACCCAATTTAGAAAAATGGACAGAACTCGTTGATAACGGCATAAAACCCGTCATGAAACTGCAAAAACTTTCAGTAAATAATATACTTTACAAGTTCATAGCAGAGAGCATGGAACAAGGTCATTTAGACCTCAAGCGTATTCAGAATGATTTTAATATTGATCTAAGCGCTATATATAAACCAATCATTACCCAGTGGGAACGAGCCTGTCTTGTGGAGTTGAGAGATAGCAAAATGGTTCTAACATTGCCAGGTCAGTTCTGGCAAGTAAACCTCTCTCAACTTCTCCTTCACAAATTAAAATGCCACTTGGAGGTATAATGTTGACGTTTTCACCACGCTTTATGATGATTGGGTTTATGGCACTTACCGTGCTGAGTCCCCTAAAAGCTAAGGCTCAAGAGCCAATAAAAGCAAATACAGTGCATGTAACAGCAACACGTGTTGAGCGAGAACTCATGGATGTTCCCATGTCTGTCAGTGTTATGACAGAAGAGGAAATTAAAAAGAACCCTTCCACTAGTATCGCTGATTTAGTGAAAGATATTCCAGGGCTCACTATCCACTCTAGCACCCCTGGCATTAACCGTATCGCCATTCGAGGCGAAGACTCTTCACGCACCCTTATCCTTATTGATGGGCAAAAAATATCTGAGCAGAAATCCATGGACGGTACGCCCATATTGATTGACCCTGCTAATATTGCTCGAATTGAAGTCATCAAAGGGCCTGCGTCTGTTTTATACGGATCCGACGCTATTGGTGGTGTCGTCAATATCATTACCAAAAAAGACTCTCAAAAAGTTCTCTCTGGTAGTGCGAGTCTCGGTTATTTTGGCGCAACTGATGGTTTTTCCCAAAGCCTAAGTTTAGCAGGTTCAAACAAGGGCTGGCATTATAATTTATCAGGAAGTAACGCTTCGTACGGTGATACAAAAACACCTTATGGAGATTTACCCGATACAGATTATACACAGCAAGATTTCCGTGGTATGATAAGCTATGATTTCAATGAACATTTTTCAGCAGGTGTACATGCAAGTTATTTTGATAGCGACACACAAACTTCTGCCCTTGAAATTGAAAACAAAAAATACGTTCCCTTTGGTACGGTCAAAGTTCCAACATGGGAAATGAAGAAAATAGGCGTCTTTGGAGAGCTGAAAGACGTCAATGATTTTCTTGCTCGCCTGCGTGTTGACGTATGGCATCAAGAAGTATTTAAAGATTTCGCCAATGATTTCAAAATCCCAGCAGGAATTATTATGGGAAAAGAGCGCTTTGTTCTTCAGCAAGGCACGGCACAAAACACCCTCGACACCCTTGGCGCTTCCATCCAATCGGATTGGCTTCTCGGTGAGAGACATTACCTCATTGCTGGCTATGATTTCTCAGAAGATTCTTTAGATTCAAGCAATTACAATTATACAAAACCGCCACTACCCATGATACCAGCCACCGAGTATAATAGTTCTTTCAAAGGTTCACAAACAAGCCATGCTGGTTATCTCGCCATGGAAACGACTTTACCTGCCGATTTCACCCTAAGCTATGGTGTACGTTACACCACAGTTGAAAGTGAAATGACTCGTGCTAACAAAGTTTCAAAGGGTGTTAATTCATCTGCGGGAGCAACTGGCTCCGTTGTGGATTCTAAACCCGTTTTTAGTGTTGGCGTTGTGTGGTCAGGTATAGAGAATTTAGCGCTTCGTGCAAATTGGGCTCAAGGTTTTAAAGTTCCAAGCTTAGATCATAAATATGTATCAACCACAAAAGCAGACACAACCATACTAGCAAACCCAGACTTAGAGCCAGAAACTTCCGACAACTTTGAAATTGGCGCTCGCTATGTTAAAGGTGGCTTCAGCGCTGATGTTGCCGTCTTCTACTCATTAGCCGATAATTATTTAGCACAAGTATTTTTAGGGGAAGTGAATCGTATAAAGCAATACCAATACGAAAACCAAGCTTCCGCTAAAACCTATGGTGTAGAATCTGCTATTAGCTATTCTTTCACAAATGGTTTGAGACCTTATGTATCTGCAACCATTTTACGCCGTCAATTTGATGATGGCAAACGGGAAACCTATGACACATTTACTCCAAAACTCCGTGGTCGCCTAGGTTTAGGCTACGACACCTCCTTCAAAGAAGATACCATAGGTTTCAACACAGACCTTTATCTTGCAGGGCAATCAGGCTCTTATGGATATAAAGGGGACGATCGTATACGCTATGAAGGCTTTGCAACCTTAAACCTTGCTGTTGGCACTGATTTTGGGAAAAAGAAAGAATGGGCTATTCAAGCAGAGCTCTTGAATATTCTAGACAAAGAATATCGCTTTAATGGTGACAGAGATAGCATTCTTGAATCTGGCATACATGGCAACTTGAAACTGACTTACTCCTTCTAAAACTATGGGCAAGGGGCTCTCTCCTTGCCCATTTTCATTTTATATACTCAAAAAGTGGTGATTCATGGAACAGAACATTCTTTCCAAGCAACGAGAAACATTAGGCCTAAAAAGCTTAAGGTGGACAGTGCAAGACTTGGTTATCATAGGCGTCTTTAGTGCGGCAACAAAAATTTCTACCATGCTTGTTACCATTATGGGAGGCGGCCCAAACCCCATCGGCTTTATGGCAAAAAATCTTATTTTTACTACCATGCTCGTCATTATGCTTTACAGAGTCCGTAAGCCAGGGACATTGTGCTTATTTATTTGTATTAATCTCATAATCAGCATGCTCCTTTTAGGGGCAAGTGTTACGCTTATTCCAAGCGCATTTATGGCAGGCCTACTCGCTGAACTTCTCGTCAGTTCAAGTGGCGGAATAAATAAAAAATGGGGCCCCGTACTCGCAGTGGGCGCATACGATTTATTATCAAAAATATTCTCCCTTGGTATGACATGGCTGTTTTCACGAGAAAATCCAGCCATGATTCTTGTCATTATACCCATTGTATTTATTGGTTATATTGGTTCAATTGGCGGACTTTTCACAGGAGTAAAAGCAGTAAAGGAGCTGGAGCATGCAGGAATTATCAGATAATAAAACGCAAGCAACAAACGTATACAGCTCTAGCAGTCTATTCATGCGTCAGGGGCAATCCCAAGGCTTAGAGCATATTAATACCTTAGCGAAAATGCTTATCAGTCTCGTGGCTTCCGTTATTACTATTATTTTTAGTTCTCCCGAAGGTTTACTCTGTTTATTTGCTTTCTCGTTTGCATACGCATTGTTTTTACCGCAATTAAAAATTCTTTTCTTTGCGTACATCTTTGCTGTTATCATGTTTATGATAGCCATGTTTTTTTCGTATCTTTTAAGTCTAATAATACCCATCCCCTTTGATAGCGCTGGTATTGCTGTTCCTTTTTTACGTATGCTCGTCATGCTCAATGTTGTTTTACCTTTAGCATTTAGCACACGTATTCAAAATATTCTTACCACACTAAAATCCCTTCGATTGCCTTTTTGTATTTATCTGCCTGCGGCGGTGATGATACGTTTTATCCCAACTTTTTTGTATGACATCAAACAAGTCGCCGAAACACTTAGGATTCGTGGCTATTCCATGACAGTTGGCGAAACAATGCGCCACCCCATAACCATGATACGCTTGCTTTTTACGCCGCTTCTTTTTCGTTCACTGCGAACATCGGAAGATTTAGGTATTGCAGGAGAATTAAAAGGGATAAATGCAAATACCGTCATGAGTAAATATAAAACAGAAGCTTGGAACATGAGAGACACAGGCTTGATGCTCTTCACTCTCTTTATCGTTGCCCTTGCATGTTATATTGAAATATTTTTTGGCTCTACAGTGACTGGAGGACATAGATAATGATTGAATTTAAAAATGTAACGTATCACTATTCTTTTCAGGAAAAAGCAGCCGTTAAAAATATTAATCTACAGGTAGAAGCTGGGCAAATTGTTCTTTGCACAGGCGCAAGTGGATGTGGAAAAAGCACCTTGATGCGCCTTGCAAATGGCCTATGCCCTCAGCATTTTAAAGGTAATCTTGAAGGCGATGTCACCATATTTGGTCATAACACCAAAGACACAAGCATAAACACGCTGTCCACCATGGTGGGCACATTATTTCAAGACCCAGAGCAACAATTTTTTGCCCTCACCGTTGATGATGAAATTGCTTTTACCCATGAATGCAGAGGTATGGAGCCAAGTAAAATCCATACAAAAATTGATGAAACTCTCAAATTATTTTCCATTGAGCATATAAAATCCTCCTCTATTCATGAACTTTCCGAAGGGCAAAAACAAAAAGTTGGTTTAGCATCGCTGTATTCTCAAGAATTGAATGCGCTTATTCTCGATGAACCAACCGCAAACCTTGACCCAGAAGCTACCCTTGATTTAGCACAAAAACTTCTTGCACTAAAAAAAGAAGGCATGGCAATTCTCATTGTTGATCACCGCCTCTACTGGCTTGAAGGTATTGCAGATCAAGTTCTTGTGATGAGTGACGGTGAAATAAAAGAGCAAGGCGCATACTCTATTTTATATGACAAGAACCTATGTGAAAAATACGGGCTTCGAGCAGCGCACGTGGAAGACACAAGGAAGACTTTGCCAAGCACCAACACCGCAAACACACAAGAACACGGCCTCTATGTGCAAAACATGAGTTTTGGTTACAAAGGAAAAAAGCTCATATTTGATAATAGTTCAACCTCACTCCCTGAAGGCATCACCGCCCTCATTGGTGAAAATGGTGCAGGAAAAACAACCCTCGCAAGAATAATGACAGGGCTCAATAAAGTACAATCAGGAACGTTCACCCTTGCAGGAAAGGAAATACACCAGTCTCATCTCATAAAACATATTGGCATTGTTCTACAAAATGCAGACCACCAATTACACATGCGAACCGTCTTCGACGAAGTTCAAATGTGTCACATGCTCGCCGATGAACAAAAAAATGGAAAACAAAAACCTATCAAGGAAAAACAGCGAGCAGATCTCTTTCGTCAAGAGACCCTAGATATTATTGAAATCCTAGGGCTTAGCATGCTCGTTGAACGCCATCCGCAATCCCTATCAGGAGGAGAAAAGCAAAGGCTCATCATCGCATGTGCATTAGCCAAAAATCCAAAAATACTTATTTTAGATGAACCAACAAGTGGCCTAGATGGGCGAAATATGCTACGAATCCAATGCGCTTTAGAAAAAACTGCAAAAAATGGAACGTGCATATTAGTCATCACCCATGATTTAGAGCTGATTGCAAAAGCGTGTACATACGGCATACATTTACCTCTATGAGATTTTCATGTGAGAGGCTTTACCTCTCACGCTCTCCACCAAAGGACATGATGTTCTTGAGAGGCTTTACCTCTCAAACTCTCCACCAAAGGACATGATGTCCTTGAGAGGCTTTGCCTCTCAAACTCTCCACCAACGGACATGATGTCCTTGAGAGGCTTTGCCTCTCAAACTCTCCACCAAAGGACATGATGTCCTTTGGAAACC
>CAMQVJ010000047.1 GCA_947038175.1 uncultured Desulfovibrio sp. | reverse complement strand
GGAGCGTTAGCGACGTGGCAATCCATCCCATGCGTACTTCTTCAACGAGAAACGTAGTTCCTTTTAGCTTCCACTTTGGTCAGGGTTCATAAGGGAGTGAAGCTCCCTTAAATAATAATAGCCCGTCACGCAGTGACACATTACCCCCTAAGACCGTTTGCCATAGGCTTTTTTGGGACTATAAACCACGGTGTTAGTCACTACGGGCTACGTTCACGGTGGCGCTCGGTACGGCTTAAAACCCATACAAGGTATTCAACCTTTACATTTTTCATTTGCATTCTTATAATAGGATAACGAATAGGTATTTAAAGAAAGGGACATATATGCAAAATAAATATTACGCCATTATTCCGGTGCGCTATGCATCGACAAGATTTCCTGCAAAGGCTTTAGTTGAAATAGGTGGAAAGCCTTTATTTTGGCATGCTTACAAAAGGGCGAGTGACTGCGGTTTATTTGACGCCGTTTACCTTGCCACGGATGATACTCGTATTGAAGAGAAAGCTAAGGAGCTTAACGTGCCTTATATCCATACAAAGCCAGAGCATCCTAGCGGTACGGACAGGGTTCGAGAAGCAGCGAATATATTGAATTTACCGAAGGACGCCATTATAGCTAATGTGCAAGGCGACGAGCCTTTTCTAACAAAGGCTATGTTTTTGGCACTGTTAAAGCCTTTTGAAAATGAGGACTGTCAGTCCTCCACGCTTGGGGTTATTCTCGATACAGAAAAAGACGCACAGCGTATAGCGTCGCCTAATCAAGTGAAAATCGCCATGGCCATTAGTGGTGAAGCCCTTTATTTTTCTCGGGCGCCCATTCCCTATGATAGAGATAATGACCGAAAAGCCCCGTTCATTGGGCATGTGGGGATTTACGCTTTTCGACGTCACATTTTGGATAAAATGGCAAATTTATCTCCAAGTCCGTTGGAAGAAACTGAAAAACTAGAGCAACTAAGATTACTTGAAAACGCCATTCGTATGCAAGTTTGCCTTATTGAAAACCCTCCCCACGGTGTCGATACTAAGGAAGATTTGGAAGAAGCAAAACAATTCTACGAGGCGCATTCAGAGTTTTGGGTTTAGAAAATAAAAATAAACGCCGAATAAAACCTGCGTAAAAAATTGAGTAAAAACAAAAGAAGAGAACAAAAATCTCCCCCCTCAAAAAAAAACTTGCGCAGAGAGCTTAAAGCGAATAAAAACATGGATAACACGAATTCTATAACACATTCAAAAAAGGATTTTAAAATGCCAATCAGAGATATATTACTTACCATACTTCTTATTTTTAACGCTTATTTTGCATACGCTATTTATGATTTGAATATTGAGAAAAAAGAAGCCACCGTTATCGAAGAAATCAACCCGCAAGCTGAAAAATACAGCGAAGTTGATTATAAAGATTACGCTTCTCTCTATATGTTTAAACAAATTATCCCCAGCGATGTCTTTACTATTGTGCTTTTGCCAAGTATCGAAGTTGCCCTCAAAGACGGCAGCATGAACGAAAGCGAATGGACTGATATCAAACTCAAAATGGAAAGTATCAAAGAAAGCCATAAACTCAATTTCTCCGACCTCTATCTTGCAAAAATACAAGAAGAAGACCTAAACACCACTGTTATGAAAATGTTTAACGAGATGGGCGAAGATGTTAACTCCTTTGGTAGCACCCTGAAAGAAGACTTCAAAGGATTTATCGAAAAAAATAAAGACATCTTTAAAAGCGATGAAGAAGTCACAGACGTAAATACTCAGACTGAAAACTCCAAGAACAGCACAGAAACTGCCCCTGACGCTCAGACTGCCCCTGACGCTCAGACTGCCCCTGACGCTCAAACTACTACAGACACAAATGACAACGCAAAAGCAAACTCAAATGAGCCTGCTGACGGCGTCGCACTATAAAAAAGGAACAACATGATTCGTTTTCAATCATGGAATGTCAATGGCTTTAGAGCCGTTCGTAAAAAACCCGATTGGGATTGGTTTACCAACGACTCTTCTGCGCATATTGTAGGCATTCAAGAAACAAAAGCCCATCTCTCGCAAATCGACGAAGAAGATCAACACCCTAAAGGGCGTCCAAGCTATTGGGCTTCCTCTGAAGTCAAAAAAGGCTATTCTGGTGTTGCGGTTTTTACTGACCTCAAACCCCTAAGCATTGAGTACGAATTGCCAGTTGAAGCCTTCCAAGGTGAAGGCAGAATTGTTCACCTAGAATTTGAAAAGTTTCACTACTTCAATGGCTACTTTCCAAACGGCGGAGAAGAACTTTCAAAAGGCGTCTTCAAAAGAGTTCCCTATAAAATGGGCTTCTTTGATGCTTTCTTCAACTATGCTCAAGAATTACGCAAGCAAAAACCTATCGTCGTTTGTGGCGATTTTAATATAGCTCACAAAGCTATTGATTTAGCTAGACCGAAAGATAATATCCATAACACTGGATACCTTCAAGAAGAACGTGATTTCTTAGATAAAATGACGCAAGCAGGTTATGTGGACACCTTTAGACATGTGCATGGTGAAAAAGAAAATGCCTACACATGGTGGTCATATAAAACGAAAGCTCGTGAGCGCAATGTCGGCTGGCGCATAGATTATTTCTTTGTATCAGACGAACTCAAACCCTTTATCGCTGATGCATGGATTGAAGCCGATGTGTATGGCTCCGATCACTGCCCAGTAGGCCTTGCCCTCAATATGGATTTATAAGAACTCGTCGGATAATAAGTACAAAAAAAACCCGAATACAAGTATTCGGGTAAATATGGGGCGAATGAAGGGGTTTGAACCCTCGACAGCCTGGACCACAACCAGGTGCTCTACCAATTGAACTACATCCGCCGTGTGAATAAAATTTTTATGCTAATCGAGTTATAAGGTCAAGTCTTTTTTTTAAAAAAATATCAAATTGGAGTAAATATGGATAGTCTTATTATGGAAGGGGGCGTTCCCCTCAAAGGCACAGTGCGTGTCAGCGGAGCGAAAAATGCAACACTTCCTATTCTTTTTGCTTCTATTCTTTTTGACGACACCGTGGAATTTGAAAATGTTCCCGATCTTAGAGATATTCACACAACCGCTAAACTCTTAGAAATGCTCGGCTTCATCGTCAACTTTGAAAATGGGCGTATGCAAGTAAGCCCTAAAAGCGAAATCTCACCAGAAGCTCCCTATGATCTTGTGAAAACTATGCGTGCCTCCGTGCTCTGCCTTGGCCCTCTCCTTGCTCGTCTTGGTGAAGCAAGCGTTGCTATGCCAGGTGGATGCGCCATAGGAGCACGCCCCGTCGACCTCCATCTATCCGCTCTTGAAAAAATGGGCGCAGAATTTACACTCGATGGCGGTTACGTCAAAGGGCGCTGTCAAAAACTCAAAGGCGCTCACATTCAATTCGACTTCCCAACCGTAGGCGGAACAGAAAATATCATGATGGCCGCCTCCATTGCCGAAGGTGAAACTATTCTAGATAACGCCGCTCGTGAACCAGAAATTGTCGATCTTGCAAATTTCCTCAACTCCTGCGGTGCGAAAATTACAGGAGCAGGACAACCAACAATCACCATTCAAGGTGTCTCTCGACTCAAATGCACAAGCCCCTATAAAATTATGCCCGACCGCATCGAAGCTGGAACCTACCTCATCGCAGCTGCAATGACAGATGGTGAAATTCGAGTCGAAGATTGCCCATACAAAGACATGGAAGCCCTCTGCTCTAAACTCGATGCCGCAGGTGTCGAACTCATCACAGACGGAAACGCCATGATAGCAAAACGAAAAGCAAACATACTCAGTGCCGTTGACATCGTGACACGCCCTCACCCAGGCTTTCCAACCGATATGCAAGCACAAATGATGACCATGCTCAGCGTCTGCACAGGCTCCTCTGTCATCGAAGAAACTATATTCGAAAACCGCTTTATGCACGTGCCAGAACTCGTTCGCATGGGCGCAGATATTCGCCTATCAGGACACTCCGCCATGGTGCGAGGCGTCCCAATCCTTACAGGTGCTCCCGTTATGGCGTCCGATCTACGTGCAGGCGCCGCCCTCGTACTAGCTGGTCTTTGTGCAGGTGGAAACACCACAGTTGAACGCATTTACCACCTCGATCGTGGCTACGAAGGTATGGAAACAAAACTACAAACCCTCGGCGCTCGCATAAAAAGAATCAAAGGCTCTCAAGTCGAATAGTTTTTGGTTTTGTTTTTATTTGTTTGTTTTTTCTTTTTTTCGGGGGGATGATCCCCCATCTAAGCTCTCTATTTCCCTAAGCTAAAGCTAAGGGAAACAAACTCGTTGAGTTTGCCCGTTGGGTAGGCGAACCCCTCATATATGTAAATAAAGCCAAACAGGTGGAAGCTCATCGCTTCCACCTGTTTGGCTTTATTTACAATAGGAGACTTGAGTCTTCCCCGTAAAAACACAATACCCCTTATTTCCAAGAGAAAGGAATATCTCTGGTCAATGGGCAAATTTATTCAAAACGCATTTTTTCTAATCAAGAAAATATTCTACCTAGTGGGTAAAATAGTAATCGTTTTTTCAGGAAGGGGAGGGGCTTGGGGAGGGGAAACCTCATTTTGTACCACAAAATGGGGTTTCCCTTCCCCAAAAAACCCTTCTCCCTCTATAAACTATGCTAAACGGCTTTGAATGTAGGGAATAAGACCGCCACGTTTGAGTAGGTCTTGCATGGAAGGAGGGAGTGGAGGGAAGGGGATTTCCGTTCCTGTTGTGGTGTTGCGCACCACGCCTGCTTCTGTATCGACTTCGAGTGTGTCGCCATCACTGATGCCGTCGACTGCGTCGCCCACTTCAAGGAGTAAAAGCCCCATATTGAAGCTGTTGCGGTAGAATATGCGTGCAAAGCTGTGAGCTATAACAACGGGCATACCTGCACCAACTATGGCAACGGGTGCATGTTCACGGGAAGAGCCACAACCGAAGTTGCGCCCTGCTACCATAACATCGCCATCGCTGACTCGTTTAATCCAGCCAGCTTCAAGACCTTCCATACAGTTTGCGCCTAATTTTTTCACATCTGTGGTGACTAAAAAGCGTGCAGGAATAATAGCATCTGTGTCGATATGGTCGCCGACTTTATGTGACTTACCTTTATATATCATAAATTTTCTTCCTTTTTTTATTCATCTCAAGTGTATAATTTCACCAAACATCATAACATCATAATAGAGGTTTTCCCAAATGTCGTAATATATAGACTTTGCCAACATATCATGAATCTCGAATTATCGAAACATCATAACAATAGAGAGCTTTCCCAAACATGACATAACATATGGGGTTCTCCAAGGGCATCATGCCCTTGGATGGAGAGTTTGAGAGGCAACGCCTCTCAAAAAAACATCTCAACAACTCTTTCATAAAATCTAAAGAGATTTAGGGCTACCAATGATACCAAGAACAGCAGATGCGGCAGCCACGGCAGGATTAGAGAGATAGACTTCAGAAAGTAGGCTTCCCATGCGTCCTCTAAAATTGCGGTTTGTGGTCGCAATTGCCCGTTCGCCGTCGCCTAGTATGCCCATGTGTCCACCGAGACAAGGGCCACAGGTTGCGGGGCCAACTATGCAGCCAGCGTCCATAAATATTTCAAGAAGCCCTTCTTTCATGGCTTGTTTCCATATGGTAGGGGTTGCAGGAAGGACTATGCATCGTACATCTTTTGCTACTTTGCGACCTTTGAGAATTGCGGCTGCTTCTCTCATATCGCTGATACGTCCATTGGTGCAGGAGCCTATGACCACTTGATTGAGTGGTAGAACTTCTAGTTCTGAAATGGGTTTCACATTTTCAGGTAGGTGAGGGCATGCAACGACGGGTTCCATATTGGAGACATCAAATTTAATTTCACGCTCATAGGTAGCGCCTTCGTCGGCGGCAAGGAGCATAGGATTCGGATTTTTGTGTGCTTTGCAATATTCCACTGTTTTGGCATCTGATGCGAATAATCCGACTTTAGCGCCAGCTTCGATGGCCATGTTCGCCATGCTGAGGCGGCCTTCCACTGAGAGGTTATCTATAGTAGAGCCTTCAAATTGTAGAGCTTTGTAGAGAGCGCCGTCCACGCCGATTTCGCCAATAGTGCGTAATATTAGGTCTTTACCACCAACATATTCTGGGAGTACGCCTTCAAAGGTCACTCTAATGGTTGGGGGAACTTTGAACCATGTTTCACCAAGAGCCATTGCGCCAGCAATATCTGTGCTGCCCATGCCTGTAGCAAAAGCGCCAAGACCGCCATAGGTGCATGTGTGGCTGTCTGCTCCGATAACGATATCACCAGGTTTCACGAGTCCTTGCTCTGGTAGGAGAGCATGCTCAACGCCAGCGTCTCCGCCTTCGTAGTAGTGGGTAATATTGAAGGCACGGGCAAATTCACGAGTGCCTTTAACTTGATTTGCGGAATCGATATCTTTTTGAGGGGTAAAATGATCCATAACCAAGGCTACTTTGTCTTTATCAAAAACATCTTTCGCACCCATTTCACGGAAAGATTTAATCGCAAGGGGAGCGGTGATATCGTTAGCAAGAACAAAATCCGTTCTACAGCGAACAATTTGACCTGCGTCACCAACTTCTTCATCTGTGTGCATTTGTAATATTTTTTGAGCGAGGGTATGAGCCATTTGAGTCTCCTTTTACTGTTGCATATGTGTAATTTAGTCCACTGGGGCTGTTCTCTATATCTAAGCTGTCTATTTGCGTATTTACTTATTATTCGTAAACGCAAACAACTACGTAGCTTCTTGGGGCTGGAAACCTCATATATGAGTGTTTTTTGCAAACGAAGTTTGTAAAAAACACATAATGTGGGGGTTTGGGGGAGTTCAACTCCCCCAAAAAAAATCCAAAATCCAAAAAAAATCCAAAATCCAAAAAACTTTTAATTATTATCTTCTTGTTCTTTGCGCACTAAGCGATTGACGGCATCGACATAGGCTTTAGCGCTTGAGGTGATAATATCAGAATCGGAGGCTCTACCTGTGGCGGTGAGTCCATTTTCCATAATGCGCACGGTAACTTCCCCTTGGGCATCTGTTCCGCCAGTGATGGCATTCACGGCGTAGCGTTCAACTTCTGGACTGCGGCCAAGTATGTTTGCTATGACATTAAACGCCGCATCAACGGGTCCGACACCAAAGCCAGCTTTGCGCTTAATTTCTCCATCAATTTCAAGAGCAATGGCGGCTGTCGCTGGCATATTCTCGGTTGAACTTTGCACGGCAATGGAAAGAAGCTTGTAAATATCAGGCATGCGGTAGATTTCACCTACAACAAGGGCTTCTATATCTTCGTCGTGCACAACTTTTTTCTTGTCGGCGAGGGCTTTTATGGCATTGAATACCGTTTCAAAATCTTCATCACTCAAAGAATGGTAGCCTAATTGTTCGAGCTTATTGCGCACGGCATTTCTGCCAGAATGCTTACCAATGACAAGATCTGAACCTAAGCGCCCAATGGACTGTGGGGTCATAATCTCATAGGTTTCTCTGTTTTTGAGCATACCATCTTGATGAATGCCAGACTCATGGGCAAAGGCATTGCCGCCCGTAATGGCTTTATTCGCAGGGATAGGCTGACCAATAATCATGGAAAGCAATCGGCAAGAAGGGAACAGTTGTTCAGAATGGATATTCGTTTCTAAATCAAAAATATCTTTGCGAGTTTGAAGCGCCATAACAACTTCTTCTAGGGAGGTATTACCTGCACGCTCGCCAATACCAGAAAGAGTCACCTCTACCTGTCTTGCTCCAGCATTCAATGCCGCCAATGTATTCGCAACCCCAAGACCAAGGTCGTCATGGCAATGCACACTGAATATGGCTTTGTCAGAAACTTCGCAGTTATCAATAACATACTTCACAAGCGCAGCATAATCACTAGGAATCGCATAGCCCACCGTGTCAGGTAAATTGATAATCGTTGCGCCTGCATTAATGGCAACCGTGGAAGCCTTCACAAGAAAATCCTTGTCCGAGCGAGATGCGTCTTCCGCAGAAAATTCCACCACAGGACAAAGCGATGATGCGAAGCGCACGCCCTCTTCTATCATGTCCAAAACTTCTTGCGGCTCTTTACGAAGTTTATACTTCATATGTATAGGTGATGTCGCTAAAAAAGTATGGATACGTGGGTGTGCAGCGTCTTTAATTGCACCCCATGTTCTTTCAATATCAGTACGGATACAGCGGGCAAGTCCAGCCACCTGACAATTCTTAATCTGCTGAGCTATCGCACGCACAGCGTCAAAGTCTCCTTGGCTTGAAGCAGGAAAACCAGCCTCAATACAATCAACACCAAGGCTCTCAAGCTGCTCCGCAAGGCGAAGCTTTTCATGCAGATTCATGGTGGCGCCAGGGCTTTGCTCCCCATCTCGCAAGGTGGTATCAAAAATATAGACTCGATTATCCATGGCAATATCCTTGTGTTATTTGGTTTATTTTATTTTTAATTTTTAATTTATTTTTTGTTTTTATTGTTTTTTATTGTTTTTTCTCTCGGGGGGATGATCCCCCCGAACCCCGCAATTTTCATTTTATATTTACAGATAACTACAAGTATAAAAGATTGTTTTAGCATTCGTCGTTTTATTATGTGTGTTTATTAACATTAGTATTATTATCAAAAAGCCTGCCAAATATTTCCATTGGCAGGCGATTTATAAAAGAAACAACACAGATATTAGGGCTGTGTATTTGTATCGCCAGAATGTTTCAATCTACGCAGTAATTGGTGGTTTCGGTGTGGCAAATAAACGTAACTATAAAGAATACCAACAATTAAATAAAGCAGAATAAAAATGAAAAGCCAAAAGTAAGGGTTGCTAAATAAAAGCACAAGAAGAAGTATCGCACCCACTAAAACACGGAATGGATACGCCTTAATAAAAGCATATTCCTTAAAAGAAAAATAACGGACTCGACTCACCATAAGAAGAGGTACGCAAAAACAAACAGCTATCGTTATCTGAGGCAAATAGTCAAGTAAAAAAGTAGGCATAAAAGGTATGAATAAAACAAAAGCCGCTAATGTGCAACCTGCCGCAGGAGTAGGCAATCCTATAAAGAATTTCTTGGAAACCACAGCAACATCAACATTAAAACGAGCTAAACGAAGCGCCGCACAAGCAACAAAAAGAAAAGATATCGCCATGCCCACACGTCCAAAAGATTGCAATTGCCACGTCCACGCCAAAATAGAAGGCGCCATACCAAAAGCAACCACGTCCGCCAAAGAATCATACTCAACACCAAATTGACTTGTGGTATTAGTAAGGCGAGCAACCTTGCCATCTAAGCCGTCCAAAAGGGCACTGAAAAATATAGAAAGAGCAGCAGCGTGAAAATTACCGTTTATGCTATACGTCACACACATAAAAGCCGCAAAAAGGCTCGCCGTTGTGAAAAGGTTTGGCAATATATACACACCACGATGTGGTTTACGTTCTGTCATGTTATCCTCAAATTCTACAAATATATTTCAAGTTTTATCTCTATAACATACCGCTCAAACTCATAAATCACAGGGAACATAGGAAGTTTTTTTAGCTAAGAATCTTTAGCTAGGAATTCTTTTTAGCAAGGACACTTTGTCCTGCAAAAACCTTTTCGCCAATACGCACAGCACTGCTATAATCAGCAGGCAAATACAAATCAACACGAGAACCAAAACGAATAAGACCAACACGCTCACCACGAGCAAGAGTGTCACCTTCATCAGTACGGCACACAATTCTACGAGCAATGAGCCCTGAAATTTGAACAAAAGCCCACTCGCTACCGTCTTCATCTGTAAGAGAATACGCGCAACGCTCATTGTCTGTGCTTGCTTTATCATAGGCGGCGTTGATAAACTTACCAGGGATATATTCTATTTTGGAAATAATGCCTTTAACGGGCGCACGGTTCACATGCACACTGAAAACATTCATAAAAACAGAAATACAAGTACGCATTTCACCCGTAAAAGGGTCAGCTTTTTCCTGAATTCTAATAATTTTGCCATCAGCAGGACTCACGGCAAGGCCTTCCCCCGTAGGGACAACACGCTCAGGATCTCTAAAAAAGAAGACGCTAAACCACGCAAGCACAAGAAAGACAAAAGCGCCTAATTCGCAGGAGTTTAACGCCGTAATAATAGACGATAGAGCACAAAGCCCAATAATCGGATAGCCTTCTTTTGCAATACTTATGGAAGATTCTTTCATTTTTCACCTACAGTAATTTAGCTAAGAAGAGTCTAGTCTATTCTTTACCATTAAACAAGCAGTTTATACAGCATAGACAAGCTCTATATACGTCATTCTTATGCGAGAGGCTTTGCCTCTCGCTCTGCTCTCTATTTCAGTATTTGTTCGTACCTCACAAACTGAAACGACCTATGGTCGCCCGTTGGGTAGGACACTCTCCACCAAAGGACATGATGCCCTTTGGAAACCTCATACTTTATGCCTTATAAACTCAACAAACACAGCGACATCGGGCGGTTAAACATATCATAACTTAGTATTTTTGTAAACGAAGTTTACAAAAATACATATGTGGGGGTGTGGGGGAGTTCAACTCCCCCACAAAAAAAACTCCCCCTAAAACTTCTAAATAATACGCAATTGCATAAGGCAGTTAGAGATACTTTCTGCGGTGATAGGCTTTGCCACGTGGCAATTCATCCCTACTTCTTTGCATTTTCTAATATCTTCAGCAAAGGCATTTGCAGTCATGGCAATGATAGGTATGCTTGTAGCTTCTTCATGGTCAGAACTACGAATAGCCTCGGTTGCTTCATACCCGTTCATAATAGGCATTTGTAAATCCATAAAGATAAAGCTAAATGAGCCAACGGCGCTGGCTTTAAACACTTCCGCACCCTCTTGTCCATTTTTAGCACTGACGACACGAGCGCCCATTTTTTCTAGCATTTTTGTAGCGACAAGGATATTTACGGGGTGATCTTCTATGAGTAAGATATTTTTTGTGTGTAAATTGATATCTGTCAATTGCATTCTTTCCAATTTATGAAGGGCTTTTTTAGAAACTTCTTCATCAATAATCATAGGGATTTCCACGGTAAAGATAGCACCTTTGCCTGTGTCGCTGTCCACTGTGATAGCGCCGCCCTGATTTTCAACAAGAGCTTTAACAATTGCAAGCCCAAGCCCTGTGCCTTCAATCTTGCGTACACTTTGCTTTTCTTCTCTTTGGAAGGCCTCAAAAATTGCCGATAAGTTTTCCTTAGCAATGCCAATCCCTGTGTCCGTAACTACAACACGGAAAAGGCTAGTTTTCTCTGTCAGCGTAGGAACTTCCTCAAGGCGCATGGTGATAGTTCCACCCTCGGGGGTGAATTTTACCGCATTACCAAGCAGATTAGTTAGTACACGGTTAAAACGTGTCAAATCACTGATGACCTGATCATTCTCAATACTTCCGCACTCAAAATGAAGCTTCTGATTTTTTTGAATAACGATACCCTTAAAGAAATTATATACTTGCTCACATTCATAGCGAATGGAGAAAGATTCCTTGCTAAAGATAACCTTACCGCTTTCAAGACGGCTCATTTCAAGAATGTCATTAAGTAAAGCAAGCAGATGCTCAGAGCTTGATTTAATAACGCCTAAGCTTTCTGCCACCAACTCTGTATTTGTTTGGTCTTCGATGGCAAGATTTGTCATACCAATGATAGCATTCATAGGGGTTCTAATATCATGACTCATGGAAGCAAGGAAGGTACTTTTTGATTGACTTGCTTGACGAGCAACCGAAAGAGCTTCTCTTAAAGCGTCCAGTCTGTGTTGCTCTTGCACGTGCATGTCTGTAATATCAACACAGCCCATACAAATGCTATTGGTAACATCGTCCCGTAAAAAGACGTGTATGCGTTTGAATCTGTTTTCTGTTCCATTGCGTTTTGCTCTAAAGAAGATATCGTAATCACCTTCCGCCGCAGAACGATCTAAAATTCTATCAATTCCCCCTTCTTTTTTCATAAGGGGCATGTCTTCTTCTAAAATAATATGGTCAAGTATGTGTTGCACGTCCTGACTGTAAATCCCTTTACTGTTTGGTAAAACCATCGCTTCTTTTATTTCAGGTGAAGAAAAGAGCTGGTAGGTGTCTGACATAAAATTCAAACGAAGGATAAAGTCAAACTGGTGCTTCATTAAATCCTTAAGGAAATTTTGAGAGATTTTTGTTTCCGTAATATCATTCATTATCATAAATGCAATAATATCATCTGTTAGCGGATCTTTAATCATTTTGATAGCGAGAGATACCCATAGGTTATCAGAATTTGCAATGGCAATTTGTAAATCAAATGCATAAGAGCGAGTTCCTTTTGCAAATCCATGAAGAAGTTTGTCTGCGCCACAAAGTTTAGCAAAGGCTTCTCGTCCTGTTGTGCCTAGAATTTGGGCATAAATACTATCCCAAAGAGTTCTAGCGTCTCCTTGTTTCACGTCTATGCAAAGAGTCTTATCAACACTGCTACTCACAACGGTATTAGAGGACAAATTGACAATACAAGCAAAAAGCGCATCTTTGACGCCCATATTCCATAATTGTATTTCGTCGTTATAATGTATTTCTGCCATTTTGTGTTCAGAAATATCAATGGCACTACCAAGAGCAAGCCTTGATACGCTGTTCTTTTTCGGTAGCATAGTGTAAAAGACTCGTGTCCACGAATAGCCGAGGCCAGTACGGGATTGCGCACGTAGCTCACAACTTGCTTGTAGTTCACCAGCTTCTAAGCGTCTATAGAGATCACGATATTTTTCCACATCATCTTCATGTATAATACCAGATGCAATAATGGATTCGGGAACATTTTCGACAGCGCTTTCCCTCACCCCAATAGTTGCAACACCTTCTTCTTGGGTGATTGATTTTGTATCGAGGTTATATGTCCAAATATCGACTCCTGTTTGTGCAGCAGCGATACCAAGCCTACGTTCAATTTCCTTATATTCATTGACATTTTCACTGACACAGAGCGCAAGAGAAGGAGCGCCTTTACTGTCATAAATAGTAGTATACTTTATTTTACGCCATGTTTCTTCGGATTCGCTCGTGTCTGAGGCAAGAATAACGGCTTCTGCAAAACGCTCTCCATTATCTACCTTTGTGTGTAGTGCACGGAAATCATCGATGGAGACGTCATTAATTAAGCCTTGCTCAATGAGTGACTCGGCAAAGTTTTCAATAAATCGTGCCTCTCCATTTTTACTCAATTTATCATGAATACAAATTTGCTTCGTAGTAGGATAATAATCCCAATAACGTACACCCGTATGACGGACAACTGTTTCCAGTTTTTCTTTCATAAGAGTCATTGCGCTCATCATTTTATGGTGCATCGTTGTATCAGTACATATACAGTAAAGAGATTTGTTACCGTCGTTATCAACAATAACAGTAGCATCAACGCTGAGCCAAATTTGATTACCATCTTTAGGGCGAACTCGACATTCAAAAGAAAGCACATCACCATGTTCACTTTGGCGACTAAAAACTTCCTCCACCACAGGCAAATCTGGTGCATAAATAAGATTAATAACTTTGCTTTCGTGTCTTTCTTCAAACTCTTCTTTTGAATACTTGATAAGCTTATAAAAACCATCATTCGCAAACTCAATAGAGCCATCAGTATTGGCAGTACAGCGCATAATTGCACCGGGTATATTATTATATAATTGGCGTATTTCTTTAGAAACATTATTCAACATTTCTTGTTTTTCTTTAATTTCAGATATATTAACAAGTAAGAAATCCAAAGATTTGTTACCAATTTGGTCTGTAATTTCACCAGTCATAATAGCATAAATCCATTTACCGTATTTACTTCTCAAGCAAATCTGAACAGAAAACTGTCTTGCGGCTTTTAGTTGGTCAGCAATATTTGCGCGCAGGGAATCTCGGTCAACGTCACACACCAAGGCAAAGAAATCATTATTAAATTCATCTTGTAGCTCGGCACGAGAATAACCGATCTCTTTATAAAAATAGTCATTAGCTTCTCTAATAAACCAATGGTCTTCATAGGAACAGCTTAGAATACTCCCTTGTATATTGTCATAAATTTTTTGTAATTTATGTAAGGCTTGCTTGTGTTCTGTTATGTCCATATACACAACATAGAGCAAGCTTTCGCCCAGAGCATTCTTATAAAATTTAGAAGAAGCGTTGAGCCATTTATGAGCCCCTTCTTTGGGTTTTACTCGGAAGTCGGCAGAAGCATCTTGTTCCATCTCAAAGGACTCACAAAAAGCAGTGTGAAGTAAAGGGAAATCCTCTTCATAAATAATACCCTGACAATCCGTAATGCCCGTTATTATGCGTTCTTCGGTTATACTTTCAAGCCCTAAAAATTCACAGAGGCAAGGGCTGTAATAAACCGCCGTCACAATCTTTTCATTCACTTTATAAACAGCAAAACCACCAGAAAGCGTTTGCATAAATTTGAAAAAGTTGTCTATACCTTCTTGTTTTTTTTGAATATCTACACAGAGAATACTAACAACGGGTAAATTTTCTTCATTTGTTGAGAAAGCGCCAACAGCGCCTACCCATGTATAGCTGTTGTCTTTTTTCCGTAAGCGTATTTCAATAGCAAAATCATTTGCAATTTGCAATTGTCCTGCAAGGTCAAGAGCCTTTACTTTGAGATCATCAGGGTGTATTAAATCCACCCCATTCCCAAGTGCTATAAGCTCATTGGCGCTGTCATAACCAAGGTATGTAGCCATTCTATCATCAACATAAGAAAGGGGATAGTCCGTTTTTGCCTGACACACAATAATGCCACACGTTCCCCCGTGCTGAGAAAACACATTTCCCGTATCGGTATGCGTACAGTTAGAAGGAACAGTCTTAACAGGAGTGCTGCATGTCGTTGTGTGCAAACTATTCTCATGGAAAATATGAATCTTGGATAAAAGAAAAACCTCTTCCCCCGACTCATTCACTCCCTTGGCTATGTCAAAAACAAGATGAAAGGTCATATCATCAGATAAGGCAATTCTTAAAAGAACGACTCCGCCTTCTTGTGTGAGAGTTGTTTCTATTCTTTCATATCGAATTCTATCAATAGGGCTGGATATAGTGAGATATTTCAAACAAAATTTATTTAAATCAACAAAGCCTGAACGAATTCTCGAAGAGAAATTACTAGATAATATAATATCCTGTCTGCAAATAGCAGGCAGAGCGTCTAGGTTTTGTTGGAGAAAAACTATTTCGCAAAACTGGGTAGCCAATAAAGTGAAAAAATCAACTTTATTTTTATCCTCAGGTACGTAATTAGACATAGGGCAAACTCCAAAAAAACTTATTTTTCTCACGGTATAGGAAAAGTCTTAAGCAGTCAAATAGAAAGCAATACTGATAATTTGCCAACCCAAGCTGGCCGTATGCAAAAGTGCTCACACACACAAGCCGAGAAGGGTAATAGCAATTTTGATTTAATTTGTTTTTTTCCTGAATATATGCTTTGCTCTTTGTATGCTTTTTATAAAGAGACCACTCTTTAAGTAAAAAGAAAATCACAAACATCATACGCCACTGATTGGGGGTTTTTATGTCATTTGCAAAGAGAATGTCACAGCTAGGAACAGAAAATGCGTTTGCCGTTGCCGCTCGTGCAGCAAAACATCAAGCCGACGGGCATACCGTATATCCCTTTCACTTAGGCGATCTCAATTTTGCAAGCCCTGAACACATAAAAGAAGCAACAATTAAAGCCCTTCACGATAACAAAACAGGCTATTGCCCCGCCGCTGGAATCCTCCCCCTAAGGGCAGCCCTCGCAGAAGAAATAAACCTCACAAGAGGGACAAAATACAGCCCAGAAAACATACTTATTCAACCAGGTGGAAAGCCTGTCATAGGTAAATTTCTTCTCAGCTTTATGAACGAAAACGACGAAGTGCTCTTTCCTAACCCTGGTTTTCCCATCTACGAATCCCAAATAGAATTTCTTGGCGGAGTCGCCGTACCCTACAGTTTTAAGCAAACAGAACAAGGTTACAGCATTGACCTTGAAAAATTAGAAGCATGTATCACCCCAAGAACTCGCCTCATCATTATAAACGATTTTCATAATCCCACAGGCTCAGAATGCACACAAGAAGAACGGGAAAAACTCGCCCACATTATTCTAAAACACAAGCTCATCGCTCTCATCGATGAAGCCTATTTTGATATACGATACGAAGGAAAATCCACGTCCATTCTATCCTTGCCTGAAATGGATAAGCATTGCGTGATGCTCTACACATTCTCCAAAAAATTCGCCATGACAGGTTGGCGAGTAGGTGCGCTAGTCGCTCCCCTAAAATACATGGAAAGCATGGCGAGGCTCAATGTTAATATGGAGTCTTGCACAAGCCATTTCTCTCAATACGGCGCTTTAGCCGCACTCACTGGTGACACAAAACCCACAGAAGACATGCTAAAAACTCTCAAAAAACGACGGGACACCGCAGTTTCTATGCTCAACACCATAACAGGCATACACTGCCCAAGCCCAGCTTCTGCCTTCTACCTCTTCCCCGAAGTTACAGGGCTTATGCAGAAAAAAGGCTTTTCAAAATACGACACCTTTTCCGAAGATTTACTCATAAAAACAGGGATATCTCTTTGCACTCGAGCCCATTTTGGTAAAATCCTCCCCCACGAACAGACAGGCACAGACAAAAACAAATTCTTTGTGCGCCTTGCCTATTCAGGTATCGACGAGGAAAACATAGTGAAAGCTCTAAACATACTCAAATCCTATGCAGAATAAACACGTATATATTTAATGTGTTTTTTGTTTTTATTTTATTTTATTAGGGGGAGTTGAACTCCCCCCAAACCCCCAACATATAGTATTTTTTGTGAACTTCGTTTACAAAAAATACTGAAATATGAGCTTTCAAGGCACTCAAAAGGGGAAGCGTGATTGCTTATATTTACGAAGAATGAGCAATTACACAAACAGAGAGCAAGGCTAGGGCGTCAATTCCCCCACATATAGTAAATTAGAATAAGATAAGAACTACAAACAAAAAAATTAGGAAAAATCTTGACCAAAACAGAGACATTGGCTAAACTTACCCTTATTTCTGAAATTATATTCATTAATAGAGGTTAGTATACATTTCCCCTTGCCTTCTTTTCGTTCCGTCATTTCTTGCCTGTGTTGCGTGCTTGCATGCTCTCACACCCAAACAGTATTGACACGGGCGGGCAAGATAAGCCTTTTAAATAGCATACCAATATATCAACAGCGTATCTGTGGGGTACATATGAAGACTTTTTATTTTTTTGGTGATTCCATTACTCTAGGCGTCAATGTTATCAAAGACGACGCATGGACAAGCCTTATTAATACGCACCTTAAAGCCCATGGTGTGCCCGTTCCGCCTTCTACTTTTTATATATTAGGCGTGCGCAAAAATTCAGCAAAAAGCATAGCAGAACGCCTTGAAAACGAATTTAATGTACGAAATATCCAAGGCTCAGAGCCGTATTTCATCTTCATGTTTGGAACAGTTGACACGGCAGCCCCTACAGGCAAAGTTGTGCTTGAGCAAGAAGAATCCTTGAAATACGCAAAGCAAATATTCGAGATGGCACAAAAGCACGGCAAATGTCTTTTTGTAAGCTCTCCTCCCGTGCTTGACCACGACCATAACCAAAGATTAGCAGAACTCATAAAAGAACAAGAAAAAGTTTGCCAACAAATGAACGTAGCATTTATTGACGTGCATACCGCTCTTACTCAAAACCCTGTGTATATACAAGACCTTTCTGACGGTATCCACCCAGAAGAAATGGGAAATGCCGCCATAAGTGACATCATTTGTCAAAGCCCTGCCATGCAAGATTGGCTTGCGGAATGCTCCACTACGGTACAAAATTAAATTTATTTTCAAAAAACGCTTGACAAGAAGAACCTGTTTCCGTATAAAAAACTTTCTTGATTGCGCTTGTAGCTCAGCTGGATAGAGCAACAGGCTACGAACCTGTAGGCCGGGCGTTCGAATCGCTCCAGGCGCACCATTTATTTCAAAGACTTGTGTTGAAAAACACGAGTCTTTTTTTTTAAGCTCGCGTGCTCTCATTATACCTTGCCTTCCCTTGAGGAAGAGCCCCTTTTATTATACCTTGACTAATTTTATTTTTAGAGCTTGCCCCCTTCTTTGAGGAAGAGCCTTTTATTTTTAGAGCTTACCTCTTTCTTTGCGGAATAGCCTAGGAAATCACTTAAATTCGCTAGACAAGGGCGCATATAAGGCGTATTTTTAATACTTAAATATCGTAATTAGGTTTAGGGGAGACGTATGGCGACTATTACAGATGCAACCTTGTCAAAAATACCACAGGTTCTATTTCTGTAGAACGTGAAGGCGTTCGCATTTCCCTTAATGAGGGTGATGGCATTTACGAATCTGACTACAATGCAGGAAACGATTTGTTAACTGTTACGCCAGATTCGAACGGCCAAATAAGGCTTGCGGGTGATGTTGCATTTACAAAGGTGACCACTTCCAACGTTATATTTGATCACGATAGTCTCACGATAAAAGGAGTTTTTGGAGTAAACGGAAAAAACTATCACAATGTAATAGATGGTGATGTTGACACGATAACGGCCACTGGCTCGAATATTACGTTTGGGAATGATGAGATCGACTTGAAGGAGAGGCTAGAAGGCCTCGCTCTTGTGTGTGGTGATGCCCGTAGTATCAGCGCTAGTGACGTAAACATTATCTTTGGAAAGATACGATTACCGCATTGAAGAATGTCGCAGGAATAATCGTAGGAGATTTTTATGAAAGTACGGAGTACACAGGCGGTGAGCTCAATACTATTACCTTTGGTAATGATACGATCATGGTTGATTCGCTAATAGTGGGGACGGAAGGAAGGCTGAAGGTGGGCAAATCTATGGTGACTTTGCCAGCGATAAGGGTGGAATGCTCTGCTCTGATGTAATTATAGAAGGTGGGCATGACACCATTACTGTCGGTACGGGTTCTGACACCTTTAATATCAACGTAACGGACAGCTCCGGAGCAATTATTTTTTCTGATTTTGAGGATGCTGATAAGATTAATATCACCGGTGCTACGGGGCATAGCTATACAGCCTCTGGCGACGACCTAAGGCTTGAGATATCATGTGCAGGTGGGGAGACAGTCTCTTTTGTTTTCAATGATATTGCTGGCGGAGGCTCTGCCGAAGATGCGTATAATTCTATAATAAGCCAATTCAACGGGTCTCTCGGTAGTCTCGCATAGTCTGATTTTATATATTCCATGCAAACCACCATTGAGTGGGCGTTTTGTTAGAAAGCACCTCTTTCTTTGAAAACGAGGCAACTTTTCACAAAAAATCCCAATAGACACATAAATAACAAAGACATACGGTGGATAATGGAAAGCTCCAATACAAACGCACAAAAACAGTCTATGAAAAAGCAAGACAAGACAAAGCTCTTCTATTTTTTATGGCCTTTCCTTTGCCCTTTTTTGGTAGCCTATCTCGCATGTGGCATCGCTTTATTTCTAAAGGCTATGAGCGTCGTTCAAGAGCGAGGCATAAAAGAGGTCTCCGATAATTTCCCTCGTTTGTTCATGCAAGCCATAGAATCTTCCCCTCCACCAAGTGAATTAGCATTATTTCTATTATTCCCACTTAGCACTCTCAATTTCGTCTGGATTTTATTCTACGCCCCATGGATACTTCTTTCTATTTACTGGTATAAGCGCCCTCATTTCGTTTCTGGAATACTCTTATTTGTTTACACATTTATCACAGTGGGGCTTTTTGTTTTTTCACTTATGTCGTATTCCTTATTCAGTACGAGATAAGAATAATACACATAGTCTAATAGTATGGGCGAACAGTAAAAAAAACTTTAATATGTTTTTTCAGGAAGGGGGTCTGGGGGAAACCTCATTTTTTTCAAAAAAATGGGGTTTCCCCCAGAAATAAAATAATAATAAAATAAAATATATAAAAATAAAGGCAGAATAAATGGAGATTTTGGGTACAATTTTTAACATTCTTTTCGTGTTAGCGCTTATTTTAACTGTGCTCCCTTTTATTAGTCCAAAATTCTCTTTGCCTTATAGCCGAATTTGTTCTTTTATGCGGAGAAAGGGCACAGTAGATGCTTTTATTTACCTGTGGACTTTTGGGCTGTGCCTGATTTTTATATGCATCATTCTTTTTCACAATGCCCCTATAAATGAATCAGGGAAAATCTTATCATACACAGAGCTTAAAAAAGAAGTAAATACTCGCTATGACGACACAGAAGAAGCCTTTATTATCATTGAACCCACTGGTGATTTTGACATATCGCAAGTCACACAAGCTGATATTTTAATCACCCTTATACACGCCATTACGCAGTACAGAGAAAAATACGGCTACCAAGTCGTAAAAATGCGCATGGAAAACAGGAGTGATATGTCCTCCCCCGACTATTTGGCTTATATGGAATATGCCTATTACACAAAAAAACCCTATACCATTATCCGTATCGACCCATTGGGCTACAGCCCGCAAGAATTAGAATATATACACCTCTACCGAACTATGGGGGATAGCCATTTTGACAAAGATGAACAAATATCAAAACAACTCGGAATAGCACCAAACACTATACAAATATTCAACCAACAACTTGGAAAACCCAATAATTTTTGCATATCAAATCAAAAACAATACACAGGATATGAATGCATATGGGAGCGCATTTCACTACGCTACCCCAAAAGCCCCTCCGACTTCTTCGATATGCTCATCTTCTACTCACTGCTCCTATCTATACCACTGCTCTTTTTATTCAGAAAACACCTCTA
>CAMQVJ010000046.1 GCA_947038175.1 uncultured Desulfovibrio sp. | reverse complement strand
AGGTCTTAACTATTGCACTTCACTAGTAATTAGTATACACAAGAACAAGTCACCTCATTAAAAATAAAGCATAAGGAAATTCTTATGAAGAAAATACTCATAAATCTGACATTCGCATTACTAGTATTTGCGTTTACCCTTACAGGTTCAGCGCTTGCTAAAGATAATATTCAAGCCAACGAACTACTCTCCCTCATTGCCGATGCAAAAGGTAAACAAGTTGTTCTTGTCAATTTTTATGCTTCTTGGTGTCCTCCCTGTAATGAGGAAATTCCACACCTTATTCAACTAAGGGAAAAATACTCCGAAGATGAACTTATCATGATTGGTATCAATCTCGATCAAGACGCAAGCACCATGAAAAAATTCAACAAAAAAACCGGTCTGAACTACACAACATTTCATGACACGGGAGCTATACAAAATCTCTATAATATAAGTGCCATTCCTTTTACTGTTGTGTATGGAAAAAAGGGTAATACTATTTATGCTGAAGCTGGTTACGTAGATGCTAAAACTCTCATAAAAACCGTTCAATATGGAATGAAATAATCATCTCCAAAGATTACAAGGAAATTCCATGGATACTTTACACCTTATTTTTTCTAAAGAGCAAGTAAACGAACGTATTATCGCCCTCGGAAAAGAAATCACAGAAACATATAAAGGTGAGCAACTTGTTGTTATTTGTGTGCTTAAGGGTGCTGCTATTTTCTTTAGCGATCTTGTACGTCATATCGACTGCCCGCTTGAGCTTGATTTTGTCCGCCTAGCTAGTTATGGTACCAAAACGGAAACGTCAAAAACAATCTCTTTTACAAAAGACATTGAGCTTGGTCTATCAGGAAAACATGTACTTATTGTGGAAGATATTATTGACACAGGGCGTACAATGGAATTTCTTTTATACCAATTAGCAGCAAGAGGCGCAAAAACCATACGTGTCGCTACACTCATCAATAAAAGCGAACGAAGAGAAAAAACCATCGACGTTGATTTTACTGGTTTTAGTATTAGTTCTGGTTTTATTGTAGGCTATGGCTTAGATTACAATGAGAAATATCGAGAACTTCCTGCTATTTACGAAGTTCAAATATCATAAAGGGTTTATTTTAGGAGTTTAGATGTTAGTTACATGTCCAACCTGCCAAAGCATTTTTAAGCTTGCCAATAATGACAACCCAAATCTAAAAATGCGCTGTTCTATATGTAGCAATGTTTTTGCTCTTAGTGACACCACTGTTTTACCAGATGATGCACCCTTGCCAGGCAATGAAGGTAATTTTCGTTTAAATTCCTCCTTTAGTATGGGAAGCGATCCAGTAAAAAAGAAAAATGTTTTTCTACGAATTTTCCTTATAGTGCTCTGCTCCCTTGCTGCCCTTCTTGCAATGCTTTGGAGTTTTACGCCGTATTTAGACCCTATAAAAAATATGTTTAGCCAAGAAAATATAGTAGAAATGGAAAAGCAAAACAAGGAAGTTGATGAACTTTTTCAGCGAGTTAAACTACTTGAACTTGCCAATGTTCGGCAATTTGTTGTTCCAAATTCAGAAAATGAAAAATTTGAAAAACTCACTGTTATTGAAGGCAAAGTCGTGAACAATTTTGATGAACCTCGAAGCTTTATCAAACTTGAAGCGACTCTATACGACGCAGAAGGTAACCCCCTTGGTGAAAAAACACTTATGGCTGGGCCAAAAGTATCCTTCTTCCAACTACAAGTTCTTGGCGAAGAAGAGCTGGAACAAGCCCTTAGGGATAATATTTCCATCCTAAATTATAATACCAATATACAGCCAAAAGAAACTGTGCCTTTTATGTTTATTTTTTATAACCCACCAGCAACCGCTGCTAATTTCAATATTAAAATTGTCGATGCTCAAATCCCTGAACCAACAGAAGCAGACCCAACAGCACCCAAGAAACCTTAAAGCATATATATAAGATATTTTCTAGGATTTTACGCCACCCTACGGGCGGCGTAGTCGTTTGCCTTTACAAGCATTTGGATTTTGACAAATATCCCCCCTTATTGTAGTCTTAAGCTCGTTTACACTGAACGAGCTTAAGACTTCTTCTTTTAAAATAAGAACCAAGACCTAGAATAAGGCACGGTAAAATAATGTCCGACGCCCCCTACATGATTCCACATTTGCAAATCTACGATGACAAATCCAATAAATTTTCCCACGATTTTTACTTTCGTGTCGAAGAAGATATTAAAAAAAGCAAATTCATCACAACTCTTGGGCGATCCGACAACAGAGAAAGTGCAAAACTCTTCATCGATACTATACGAAAAGAATTTCCCGACGCGACACATAACTGCTGGGCGTTTGCCCTCGGTGAACCAAAAGACACCGCCAACATCGGACAATCAGACGACGGAGAACCACACGGAACAGCAGGAAAACCCATGTTAAACATACTTCTGCACAGTGACCTTGGCGAATGCGTCGTGGTGGTCACACGGTATTTTGGCGGAATAAAACTCGGACCAGGTGGACTTATAAGAGCATACCAAGGAGGCGTCGCTCACGCACTCGACCTCGTTGAAAAAATAGAAAAAATAATCTATGAAGATATTATTGTCCAATGCGAGTATGAACATATCAATAAAATTCACCACCTAAGCCCTCAATTCAACGCCTCTATTATCAAAGAAACTTTCACTTCACAAATTCAATACGTACTGCGACTACCACAAAACCAAGTTGAAATGTTCAAAGCCACCCTAGCAAACACAGGAAATGGCAAAATAACTTTTTTGGATACAATGAGTACTTTGTTATAATTTCATTTTTTATTATTTATTTTTTTGGGGGAGTTGAACTCCCCCAAACCCCCACGTTTTCTTTCCTTAACGCCTTTTATATTGTGACCATTTTTTTTTAAAATTTGTTTTTCGCTAAAATAAAGCTTTACAAAGTTTCTCGTTTGACTTAAATAGGAATTGTTCCTAACAACAAACCTTAAACATATGGAGAATACAATGTCAAAAACTAATGAAAATCTCATGTCTGCATTCGCTGGTGAATCTCAAGCTAACCGTAAATACCTTGCATACGCAAAACAAGCGGACAAAGAAAGCATGCCTATGGTTGCAAAATTGTTCCGTGCTGCTGCTGAAGCAGAAACCATTCATGCACATGCACATTTCCGTGCTGCTGGCAAAATGGGCGACACAGCTGCTAACCTTCAAGACGCAATCGCTGGCGAAACATTTGAGTTCACAAAAATGTACCCAGAAATGATTAAAGAAGCACAAGCTGAAGGCGAAAAAGCTACAGCAAAATACATGGGCTTTGTAAATGAAGTTGAAGAAGTTCACGCTAACTTGTACAAAAAAGCAGCAAGCAACTCTCTTGCTGGCGTAGAATTCTTCATCTGTCCTATCTGTGGTTATACACACGAAGGCGAAATGGGCGAACCTTGTCCAGTATGTATGGCTCCTGCTGCTAATTTCTACAGCGTTGGCTAATATTTACCTTATGTCTTTTTGACGAGAAGTAGTTCTCATCACTGAGAGGAGAAGAAAAGCGTTTATAAATAATGCTTTCCTTCTCCTCTTTTTATATTTTATTTTCCTTTAGAATGAGAAAAGAAACGGCATGCTGTTTTATTTTTTCAGGATAGGGAGAGCTCGAGAGGGGAAACCTCATTTTTAAAAAATGGGGTTTCCCCTCTCGAAATTTTTCTCTTTTCAAATAAAAATAAAAAAAATATTTGACAAAATTCATTTTTAGAAATAGTCTTCCTAAGAATGAATAAGGAACTGGGCGGCGGTAGCGCCGCCAACTCCGCTAGATCTGAAAAGAAGCAACGGTAACGGTTGTTGTCGGGTGTCCAGTTCCTAAAAGGCGCAAAGAAATTTGTGCCTTTTTTTTTGCTCTTTATTCCCCACTCTTAGCATGCTTTAACGAAAATTCACCTATATACCACCTTGTGTTCCTAGCTGTAATCAAGTATTCTTACAGCGGATAATGAATCCAAATAAAAATAAAGAGTATGGGAGGCGCTATGCGCAGTGATATTATGAAAAAGGGTCAAGAAAGAGCAGCTCACCGTTCTCTCTTAGCCGCACTTGGCCTCACAAGAAAAGAAATGGAAAGACCTCTCATAGGTGTTGTAAACGCTGCAAATGAAGTTGTTCCTGGTCATATACATCTTAACAAAATAGCAGAAGCCGCAAAAGCTGGCATACGATCCGCCGGCGGAACTCCCATGGAATTTCCCGTTATCGCTGTTTGCGATGGCCTTGCTATGAACCATGAAGGAATGCGTTATTCTCTTCCTTCACGAGAAATCATAGCAGACTCCATAGAAATCATGGCAATGGCACACCCCTTTGACGGACTTGTGCTTATTCCAAACTGTGACAAATGCGTTCCTGCCATGCTTATGGCGGCGCTTCGCTTAAATATCCCTGCTATTTTAGTAAGTGGTGGGCCTATGATGGCAGGCCCTGGTGCAACAGACCTTAATACTGTTTTTGAAGCGGTTGGCAAATATAATATTGGCAAAATGAGTGAAGAAGAACTCACCAAAATTGAAGAAAGCGCTTGCCCTGGCTGTGGTTCCTGCTCTGGTATGTTTACTGCTAACTCCATGAATTGTTTATCAGAAGCGATTGGGCTTGCGTTACCTGGTAATGGCACTATTCCTGCTGTTTCTGCGGCACGTATTCGCCTTGCAAAGGAAGCAGGGGAACAAATCCTTGACCTCGTAAAAAATAATATTTGCCCAAGAGATATCGTAACTGAAAAATCTGTACATAACGCCGTAGCCGTGGATATGGCTCTTGGTGGCAGCACCAACACGGTTTTGCATTTACCTGCAATTTTTGCAGAAGCAGAGCTATCCCTTACCCTTGATATTTTTGATAAAGTAAGCCGTTCTACCCCAAATCTTTGCAAGCTCTCCCCTGCTGGAAAACATCACGTTGTTGAGGATTTATACCGTGCAGGCGGTGTTCAAGCTGTTATAGCGGAACTTCTCAAAAAAGATTTAGTGCATGGCGATGTACTCACGGTTACGGGTAAAAAGATGTCTGAAAATATCCATGACAATAAAGTTTGTGTTTTGGATAATGAAGTCATCCGCCCCCTTGATAATCCTTATTCACCACAGGGTGGACTTGCTATCTTGCATGGCAATATAGCACCACAAGGCGCTGTCGTAAAACAAAGTGCCGTTGCTCCTGAAATGCGTGAACGCACAGCTACTGCCCATGTTTTTGATGTAGCAGAAGACGCGATGCAAGCTATTCTAGACGGTAAAATTAAAGCGGGCGATTGTGTTGTTATACGATTTGAAGGCCCTAAGGGCGGCCCAGGCATGCGTGAAATGCTAGGACCAACATCTGCCATAGCTGGCATGGGACTTGATAAAGACGTTATGCTTATCACTGATGGACGATTCAGTGGGGCAACTCGTGGTGCGGCCATCGGACATATCTCACCAGAAGCCGCAGAAGGCGGCCCTATTGCCTTTGTTCGTGACGGTGATCAAATCAAGCTCGATATACCAAATAGAAAGCTTGAGCTTCTTGTAAGCGATGAGGAAATGGCAAAACGCCGTGCTGAATATATTGCACCAGAACCTAAAGCGAAAACATCTGTCCTCAAACGCTATGCTAAAGTGGTTACTTCTGCGGCCAATGGGGCGGTTTTTAAAGACGACTAAATAACAAGAACCCAATATGCAAACCATATAAAAGGGAAAAACTTGCCATGCAAATCATTTCCCTTTTATATAGTAACTGGCTACCCTTTTCTTTAAAATACATCTTATCAATTTGTTTATATTATTGAATAAAGTATGAATAAGAAAGTAAGCTCACCTCTATTATAGAGCAACCTAAACACATACAAGATACAAAATACCACAGCTCATACGTAGTATTTTATCTGTTTGCGCTAATGTTTCTTAGCTATCTGACGATAGAGAAAACATAGAGCATCTTTGCAAGAGCAATATTATTCTAAATTCATCACAGGATTTATATCATGATTTTCAATAAGAAATTATTTCGAGGACTCCTTTTACTTGGAGTGATGTTTGTGACTGGCTGTAGTACTAACCAGATGAATGTATCTGCTAGCTATGGCTCAAGAAATATCACGAGCCAAGTAGTACACACAGCAGCCCAACAAATTGGTCGCCCCTACAAGCTTGGGGGAACGACTCCTCGCTCAGGTTTTGACTGCTCTGGTCTTATTTATTGGGCGTATCAACAACACGGTATTCAAGTGCCTCGTGTAACTGTTGCTCAAGCAAAAGCAGGCGAACGAGCCCCTAAAAACTCTTTGCGCCCTGGTGATATCCTTGTTTTTAGATCAAAAAATGCTCCCAATGGTTTGCACACAGGTGTTTACATGGGTGGCAATAAATTTATCCATGCACCCAATTCTAGAAGCCAAGTAAAAGTTGAACCACTCAAAGGCTCGTACTGGGGAAAACACTTTTTACAAGCAAGACGCATAGTGGGTTCAAACTACGCAGGAAGATAAGCCGTTATTATTCTCATTATACAAATAAAATATATATTCTTAGCTAAAAGTCTTCTTTCTTTAGATAAACAAAAACTTCCCTTATTTATAAAGCCCATTACTTTCGATACTCCATCGAAGATAATGGGCTTTTCTTTTAATGATTGACAGAAGTTATGTAAAACCATAATATACAATTATACAGTGTTCAATTAAAGAGGTACAGTAAATAGAAACACGGCAACAGGTCAAAGCAACGAACAAGAATCACTAATTATATATAATAAAAACTCAAGTAAATGGATAGAAAAATGGCAAGACGAAATGATCATACAAGAAAAGAACTAAAAGAATTAGCCATAAGCGCAGGGCAAAATATTATTAGTGCTGAAGGGCTTAGTAAATTTAGCGCACGCAAGGTAGCCAAAGAAGTCGGTTATACCGTTGGGACACTCTATAATGTATTTGAAGATTATAATGATATTGTCTTGCACATTAATGCAGCAACACTTGATGCTATGTATGAATATGTATCGGAGAATATAAAAGACGGTAATAAATATAATCAGGATGCTCAAGGCGCTCAGCACATCTACGGTACACAAGATAGTCAAGACGCTGATTGTTCAAGCTCACTATACGTAAAGGCCATAAAAGATATGGCATCATTCTACATACGTTTTGCCCATGAAAATTATAATCGCTGGAACGCTCTCTTTATATTTAATCTACCACAAGGCGTAGAGCTCCCTGATTGGTATATTGATAAAATGACCATTTTATTTGTACTTATTGAAAAGCCACTCTTATCCTTATTTAATGGAGATAATAAAGCAACAGAACGTAGCGCAAAAGTTATATGGGCAAGTGTTCATGGCATTTGTCAATTAGGACTTACGGGAAAACTGGATGCAGTTGGGGCAGAACGAGTACAAGTATTAGCAAATGATATGATTGAACATTATATCAAAGGTCTTAAATCTTGAAATAAGTACAGGTATCTAATCTAATTACACTTATAATATTTTCATATTTTCTAAAACGAAATGTTTGGATTAAGCAAAAACATGAAGATTTTTAAACAGAGTTTATAGAACAGAGAACAAAAAATATAGAAGAAAATAGTAAATATATTCAAATGATAATCTTAATGTATAAATACGAGATAAGAGAAACATAATGCAAAGTCAAATTCAATTGTTTAAGACAAAACGATTTTTACCTTTATTTATTACACAGTTCTTTGGGGCATTTAATGATAACGCCTTTAAGAATGCTTTTCTCATTTGGTTCACCTATGATGTGGCGAATAGCAATGGACTTGATGCACCCATGATGGTCACCATAGCAGCAGGGCTTTTTATGTTACCATTTTTCTTATTTTCAGCCACCGCAGGACAATTTGCTGATAAATATGAAAAGTCATGGTTAACCCAAAAAATCAAACAGGTTGAAATTGTACTCATGCTTTCTTGTGCTCTCTGTTTTTTCTTGGAATCTGTGTATGGGTTACTATTCGTCCTTTTTCTCATGGGCGTCCAATCCACATTTTTTGGCCCCATCAAATATAGTTTACTCCCTGAGCATTTAAAAGAGGAAGAACTTATTGGCGGCAATGGGATAGTAGAAGGCGGTACTTTTTTATCTATACTTTTAGGGACTATATTTGGTGGGCTGATTATACGCACAGAATACGGAATGGAATTACTTTCGATAGGTCTTATTACATTTGCAGTCATTGGCTATATGGCAAGCAGATTCATTCCAAAATCAGTTATTAGTGACACTCATCTAAAAATAGGTTGGAATATAACACGGGAGACATGTAAAATCATATCTTATGCACAAAAGGAGCGCACCGTATGGCTTTCGATTCTTGCGATTTCATGGTTTTGGTTAATTGGGGCAACGTTTTTGACACAATTCCCCATCTATAGCAAGGAAGTGATTCAAGGCAATGAGCATATTGTCACATTATTGCTCACCATATTTTCATTGGGTATTGGCATAGGTTCTGTATGGTGCAACAAACTTCTTCGCTCTAAAATAGATGGTAGGCTCGTGCCACATGGTTCTATAGGTATGAGCATTTCAATCATAGCCTTCATTGTTGCGTCATACCTCTATGAAGCGGAGCGCATAGAATATTTACAGCAAATGCTCTATGATAAAGATACGATTTTGACATTTCTAGAATTTTTTGCAGTAGGCCTATCCAGTTGGGCTATTATTGTGAGTTTATTATTACTTTCCATTTGTTCAGGTATATATATTGTGCCACTTTATGCCATTATGCAACATCGCACCGATGTAAAATATATGTCACGGGTTATTGCTGCCAATAATGTATTGAATGCTTTTTTCATGGTGTGTGCAAGTATTATCACAGTAATTTTGTTTTCATTAAACCTCACCGTAATTGATATACTGCTACTTGTTGGATTGGTAAATATTCCAGTCTTTGTGCTGATACATAGAGTAGTTAAAAGGAGTTTAAAAAATGCTTAGAATATTCTTAAAATGGTTATTTACCATACTGTATAGAGTTGAAGTAAAGGGGCTGGATAATTATGCAAAAGCGGGCAAAAGAGTGCTTATTGTTGCCAATCATCTTTCCTTTCTTGATGCTGTATTAATAGCGCTTTATTTACCTGAAAAACCTATGTTTGCTGTGAATAGCCATATTGCTAAACGCTGGTATTTTAAACCATTCTTAGCATTGGTCAAGGCTTTTCCCCTTGACCCCACAAACCCCATGGCAACAAAAGCGATTATTAAGGAAATTAGAAAAGATAATAAATGTGTTATTTTTCCTGAAGGTAGAATAACTGTCACGGGTTCGCTTATGAAAGTGTATCAAGGCCCTGGAATGATAGCTGATAAAGCTGGTGCACAAATTTTGCCCATACGCATTGATGGAGCGCAATACACTATATTTTCACGCATGAAAGGCAAGGTGCGTTTACGTTGGTTTCCTAAAATAACCTTGACTATGCTCACTCCTCGTATTTTTGAAATTCCCGAAGAATATAAGAGTCGTGAAAACAGACATTTTGCGGGTTTGAAATTATATGATTTGATGAGCACCATGCTATTTGATAGCTCAGATTATAAAAAAACATTATTTCAATCCTTGATAGATCAATATTATACCCATGGGCGTAGGCATATTATTATTGAAGATGCGGCACGAAAACCTATGAATTATGGTCAAATGCTCACACGTTGTTTTATACTTGGTTCTAAACTGTCAAAAACTACCGTATCTGGCGAATATGTTGGGCTTATGTTGCCTAATATGCTTGGGTCGATTGTTACATTTTTTGCCTTACAAGCGTATGGCAGAGTTCCTGCCATGCTCAATTTTTCTGCTGGTGCGCATAGCATTGTATCCGCATGCAGGACAGCAAAAATCAAAACAGTCTATACCTCTAAAGCCTTTGTGGAGCTTGGTAATTTGACGGAATTGATAGATGCCATGACACATGCAGGGGTTCAAGTATCGTATCTTGAAGATGTGGCACAAGAGATAACAATGGGCGATAAGCTAACGGGCTTATTCTCCAGTTATTTTTCAGGATTTACCTATAGGAGAACGAGTTCTAGAACATTTGATGATGCTGCGGTTGTTCTTTTTACTTCTGGCTCAGAAGGAACACCTAAGGGCGTTGTGCTTTCCCATGCAAATATTCAAGCAAACCGCTATCAATTAGCTGCACGTGTGGATTTTGGACCATCTGATATTGTCTTTAACGCTTTGCCCATTTTCCATTCATTTGGTTTAACAGGCGGCACATTATTACCCATACTTTCTGGAATACGAACGTTTTTGTATCCTTCTCCTTTGCATTATCGCATTGTGCCAGAGCTCGTTTATGATACGAATGCAACCTTTATGTTTGGTACAGATACCTTTCTTGCAAGTTATGCCCGCTATGCTAATGCGTATGATTTTTATTCAGTGCGTTATGTCTTTGCAGGGGCAGAAAAATTAAAAGATGAAACACGAAGAGTATGGTCAGAAAAATACGGCATTAGAATTTTTGAATGCTATGGTGCGACCGAAGCATCACCAGGCTTGTCTCTTAACACTCCTATGCATAATAAGACAGGCACTGTGGGGCGTTTGTTGCCTGGCATCAGTCATAGCATCGAGAAAATCGCTGGAATTGATGAAGGAGGCAAACTACTTGTTAGTGGTCCTAATATTATGAAAGGTTATCTTCTGCCCAGTGAACCAGGCGTACTCGTAGCGCCTGAAAATGGCGTCTATGACACGGGTGATATAGTAGATTTTGATGAAGATGGTTACGTGGTTATTAAAGGTAGAGTAAAGCGTTTTGCCAAAATTGCAGGAGAAATGATTTCACTGACAGCAGTTGAGTTATATATATCAGAGCTTTGGCCTGATAATCATCATGCCGTGATAAGTATTCCCGATGTCAAAAAAGGCGAAGCATTAGTGCTTGTAACGGATTATAAAGAGGCTAAAAGAGAAGCTATAAGCGCATTTGTCAAACAAAAGGGGATAGGAGAGCTTTCTGTTCCTCGAAACATTAAAATTGTAGCCCATATTCCTTCATTTGGAACAGGAAAAACAGATTATGTTGGCGTGCAAGCTTTATTAGAGCATGATTCTAAGTAATACGTATCCCTTACGGGTTAGAATGTTCTAAGCGAGCATGTACCATATTGGTATATGCTCGCTTTTCTTTTTGTAGCCTATGGGTGCAGCAGCACAGAAAGGCTCTAACTTATGGTGTTACGACATTAAATGTTGGCGAAAAAGTATCAATCAATGAAATAAATTCAATAAATTTCTTCGCATTTCCGTTAATTTTAATATCGCCATTTTCCATGGCAGCTTCTATTTTATTTTTATAAAAATCCGTTTCATTGATAACACTACGGTTTAGGGTAACGGTCGCTTGCGGATTATCTAATAAAGTTCCTAATGTATAGTTAAGTACACCATTTTCAATAATGAGCCCAAATTCTTGAGTCTCCCCCGCTTGCTGTGTGTCGTTTGGCACTATAAAATTAAATTGTAAAAAAGTTTTTGCCGCTTCTGGGTGATTAAGGCGCATAGCGAGGTAATCAAGATACGTTTCCATATCAAGCTGATTAACCTCAGGCTTGACTGACGCAAGCGCTACTTTTACTTTCCCTGTTCCGTTTCGTAATTCATAAGCACCCGTAAGATAAAAATTTCTCCATGGGCCAGATTCTGCTTGGTAGCCAAGTTGCTCTAAAGTATCTGCTAAAAGTTCTTTTGCGTCTTTATTGTTTGGTTCTGCAAAAACGACGTGATTAAGGGCTGTTGCCACCCAACGATATTCGCCTTTATCATAATCTTTTTGTGCTTTTTCAATAACGGCATCCGCACCGCCCATATATTCAACAAATTTGATACCTTCCTCTACAGGTGTTAGCTCATGTAATTCTGATGGATTACCACCAAACCAACCATAATAGAGTTGATACTGTGCTTTTGCGTCGTGATTTACTGTGCCATAATACCCTCGGTTGCTAAATTGCTTAGCCAAGGAATCAGGTAACTGCACATTTTCTCCTACTTCAAGCAGGGTTTGCCCATGATTGGCAAGTCGTAATGTTTCGTCATGAATATAACGATAAATATCTCTTTGCCCTTTCCAAAATTCAACGATTCTTTTATTTCCCCATGTTGGCCAATGGTGTGAACCAAAAGAAACTTCAACATCATCACCAAAACGCACAAGAGTGTCTTGTATATATTTTGACCATAATAAGCCATTTCTGACGTGAGCCCCACGAAGCGTATATAAGTTATGCAAGGTTTTTGAAATTTCTTCCGCTTGCATAAGCGCTTTATGCTGAGGAATATACATCATTAATTCCGCTGGGGCTTCTGCTCCTGGGGTGTAATAAAACTCTATATCAATACCGTCAACATTAATAATTTCTTTGTTTTTTGAAATTTCAACCGTGGGTTCAGGAATATTTGCACTCCCAATTGCTGTGGTTGTACCAAGACCTGAGCCAACCGAACCCGTCGCACTGCTATCAAGTAAGTTACCATACATATAGATTGAACGGCGTTTCATTTGATTTCCTGCCATGACATTTTCATTCACAGCCTCTTCAACAAAACCTTTTGGTACAATAACAGGAATTTTTCCAGATTTATTTCCATCAGGTAACACGCCTGCAATTCCGCCATAATGGTCAACATGCGAATGGGTAACAATAACCGCAGAAACGGGCAGGTCTTCTACATTTTCTCTTAATAGTTTAAGTGCCTCACGAGCCGTTTCCGTAGAGGTCAAAACATCTATAACTATCCAGCCTGTTTTTCCTCGAACAAAAGACATATTGGCTAAATCAAAACTCCGAACTTGATAAATTCCTTCAGTAACTTTATAAAGCCCATCATAACCATTAAGTTCGCTTTGACGCCAAAGAGAAGGATTGACGGTGTCGGGTGATTCGCCTTGTATAAAGTCAAACTTATCAATATTATAAATAACATGACCTTTATCTGTTTTTATTTGACGTTCTTTTGCTGTGGCAATAAAACCTTTTTTTGCATCGGCATAGTCGTCTTTATTAGCAAATGGTAGATAATTCAAAACCTCTTTGTTTTGTTGAATGGTCGCACTAGTTGCCGCATTTTCGGCAAATACCGCATCGTGACCTAAACAAAGCATGCACACTGAGAAGAGTATAATTTTTTTTAACATAGAATGTCCTTACCCGAGTTAATAGGAATAATATAAGTGAAAACCATTAAAATAGTATTTTCTTCGTAGCAACTACTTATCAATAACTCACCGACCTGTAAAGGGTTTTAAGGATTTAGTTATATATATTGCATGCAAGCGAAGATACGGACTGAAAACGCCCTCTAAGGAGTCTCAAGCCTTATTCATACTAAACATAAGCATCTAAAAAGACACGACTAGAATGCAAAGATACGTTTTTTACATCAATCACATTTTTTGCTTTCTAGAAGGGATACGTCTCAATTTATCAAAAACACAAATATATCAATACTTTTTATTGACAGCATGACAACTCATACTGTACATATGCGAGACAGTTTACAATTTATAAATATGAGGTAATATCATGGCAATGCAAGTAAATTTAACAAAAGATTCTATTGCAAAAAAAGGCTTGATTGGTTTTAGCTGGACAACATTCTTTTTTGGTTTTTTTGTACCACTATTAAGAGCAGACTGGATAGTATTCATTGTGTTATTTTTCCTACAATTAGTAACCTTTGGGGTTGCTAGTCTTGTTTTTGCTTTTATCTATAATAAAATGTACACAAGAAATCTCATTGAGAAACAAGGCTTTCTTCCTGCTGATGATTATTCTAGGCAGATTCTTATCCAAGCAGGCATTATACAAGGAAGCTAATTCCTTTTACATCAACAAATCAAGAAAAACACAAATAAGCTCTATTTTAAAAGCTTATTTGTGTTTTTTTGTATGCATTTACGTATACTTTTACCTATCCGCAAGAAGCACAACATTCATCTTTCAACTACTTAATTTATTGAATTTTATCGTACTATTTTCAACGTGTTTGTTTGACATCACCAGATGACTAAAAGCTACGTTTATGCACTCCTGGAGGATGTCCGTAATGTTTTTTAAAAGCAGCAATAAACGATGAAAGAGAGTTATATCCACAATTGAGTGCCGCATCTGTCACACTCGTTCCTCCCTCTAAATCCTTATGGGCGTATTCCATGCGTAATTGATTTTGCCATGCACGAAAATTAAGCCCCGTATCTCTCACAAATATACGAGCGAGTGTTTTACTTGAGATATTAAGTTGTTCACTCCAGTCCGATAAGGTAACCGAAGTATCTGGTGCAAGAAGTAATTGCGTACATAATTCCACAAGCTTGTGTTCGTAGGGCATGGGTAATGTGTCTTCACATTTATGGGCCAAAGAAATACGGTCAATCAATACCAATCCTAAGCGTTTATTCGCTTCATCGGCAAGTTCAAGTTTCACATCATCTATGGATGCGATAAGCTCTCGCAAAAGAGGAGTTACTTTAATAACATGAAGCTGATCGAGCCCTTTTATATCATGCAATGCAGACGTATGAATATGCAGGGATCGATTCGCCGTTTTAACAGGCATATACCATTCATGCTCAAGATTTGCCGGTATCCATATGGCACGGTTCTTTTGTGCATAGGAAGATCCTTGCTTAGAAATAACAACCATATTCCCTGATGTTACACTAATAAGTTCCCCACAGCGTTGATGCGAATGCCACGACCTCCACGTTCCTGCTTCTTGCTGTTCATTGTAGGTATAAATAAACTGCTCTTCGCAGACAGGCTCTAAGGTATTGAGATTAGGATCCCAGTGATTCTCTGGAACTTTTTCAAGCATACAATCTTACTCCATAAAAACCAAAAAATAGATATTTATAAAATATTTATTAATTATTTTCATAATATTTACTATAAAATTCCAGCATGTTACATTAAAACTGTCCTTTTGGGACTATCCTCTGTCTTTTATTGAGAAGACACTTTGTGAAAAAAAGTATTTATTGTAGGTTGAGTCGTATTTCTTATTTTACTACAAATTATTATTATTCTTATCTATTTCAAAAAAAATCACTCTTACCGTACTGTAATCTCAAATAAAAAGAAAACTAAAAACGTGAGGACAAGATGTTAAAAGAAGCTAAGAAAATTTTCATAAATGCTAATATTACAACACTATGCGAAGTTTTACCCCTCGCTGAAGCTGTGTGTGTTTCTAAAGGACGCATTGAGGCAATCGGAAGCGTAGCGGAAATTCAATCCTACGTAGCTAATATAGAGCATGAAGTTATTGATTGTAAAGGTAAATATCTTTACCCAGGCTTTATTGATAGCCACAGTCACCTTACTTTATACAGTAAAATGGCAAATAATGTTTTTTGTGGCTTACCATCAAGAAACGTGAATGATGTGCTCACTCTCATAAAAGAAAAAGCAAAAAACACCCCAAAAGGTGAGTGGATTATTGCTTATGCTTATGATGACACAGGCTTAGAAGACGGCCGACATCTTACTCGCTCTGACCTCGACACTATAAGCACAGAGCACCCTGTTTTTGTATTCCATATTTCTTCACATATGGGCTATATCAATTCTTTTGCCATAAAACAGCTTGGCATCACAAAAGATAGTAGCATTGAAGGAGGGGAATACGCAAAAGACGCACAAGGAGAACCAAGCGGATTTTTAGTAGAATGTGCGTACTTTGAAGCTCAAAAAGTTTTACCAATCCCTAGCTTAGAAGAAATGGTAGATTTTCTAAAAAACGGCATTGCTGATTATAATAAATGTGGCATCACTACCTTTTTTGATGGCGGAATTGGTTTTGGTGGAACAGGCCCTATTTGCGTAAAAGCCCTCTTGAACCTTGAGAGGAAGGACGAACTAAATGCCCGTGCTTATTTGCAATTTCTAGGCGACGACATGGAAATGTTAGCAAACTATGGCTTATTCGATTTTGGAAGCGATTATGTCAAACTTGGCGGATTAAAATTCTTCACCGATGGCTCTATACAAATTTTAACCGCAGCACTCTCAAAAGATTACCATACACGCCCCAATCATAAAGGCAACTTACTCTGCTCCGTCGAGGAAATTGAAAGTACAATTGAGAAATATCACTCTATGAATATTCAGATTGCTGTTCATACTAATGGTGATGCTGCGGTTGAGGCAGCTCTTATCGCTTTTGAAAAAGCCTTTGAAAAAAATCCTCGGACTGATTTATCACATATGCTTATTCATGCTCAAATGGCATCGGAAAACCATCTTGACCGCATGAAAGCTATCGGAATATTTCCTTCTTTCTTTGCAAAACACATAGAAGTTTGGGGCGATCGCCATGCAAATATCTTCATTGGCCCAGAGCGCACCGCAAGGCTAAACCCTGCTGGCTCCGCAGTGAGGCGTAATATGCCTTTTGGCCTACATGTTGACACACCAGTGCTACCCGTTACGGCCCTTGAAGCTATGCATACCGCGGTTAATCGAATAAGTGCGGGTGGACATCTCTATGGAGAAGACCAACGAATCAGCCCTCTTGAGGCACTCAAAGCCTATACTATTTATCCCGCTCTTTGCTGCAATACAAGGTCAGACAGAGGAAGCATTGCCATAGGCAATCATGCAGATTTTGTTTTACTAGACCAAGATTTACTCAATATTAATCATCTTGAAATCAAAAACATCAAGGTGCTTAAAACTATTTGCGGTGGTCGCACTGTTTACGAAGATTAATGTCCATTTCTGCACAAAAGGTAACTCAAAACATAATCTATTTTAGGATTATTTATGAACAAAGACAGACTATTACACTCACTAGAAGAACTTTCCATAAACTGCAATGAGAGTTTAGGACATGGAGTTACACGCTTTTCATGGTCTGAAGCAGACAAAAACGCTCGTGCTTGGCTCACAAAAGAACTGCATTCCATTGGACTTGAGACATGGACGGACGGTATTGGTAATCTCCATGCCCTTTATAAAGGAAGTACCGATGCGCCACATGTTATCACAGGATCACACCTTGATACTGTATACCATGGAGGTCGCTATGATGGCACATATGGTGTTGTTGCTTCCTTAGAAGCTTTGCGAAGTTTCCATGAGGAGGGCTTTGTTCCAAAATGTGATATTGAATTTATAGCATTCGCCGAAGAAGAAGGTTCTAATTTTGGCAATACCTGCCTTGGTAGTAAAGCTATTTGTGGGCAAATAGATGAAAAAGGACTCAAAGCTCTCTGCAATAAGACAGGAAATGCTTGGGACATATTGCAAGCATTTGGTCTAAAACCTGAAAACCTTCCCAGCGAACAAATTAACTCTCAAGACGCCAAGGCATTTTTAGAAGTACATATTGAACAAAACTCCGTACTTGAGGAAGCTCATATACCCATAGGTATTGTTACAGATATTTCAGGTATGCGCCTCCATCGAATTCATCTGCGTGGGGTATCCGATCATGCCGCCAGTCCTATGCAAAATCGCAAAGACCCTATGGCATGCTTTGCAGAAATAGCCTATCGCATAGAAAATTTATGGAAAGAAAATGTTTTGCCAAAAGATTTTTCCTGCACCATAGGTAAAATAATATGTGAACCCAATGTGGGCATTATTATTCCCCATGAAATAAGTTTCACTATTGATATTCGACATGTGAAACTAGATGAATTGGAACAAGGGTTGCGCCATATTGAAGAGCTGCTCAAGAAAGTAACAAAAGAACGAAACATTTCTTTTAGCATCGAACAGCTCAGCGCAAGTGGTGGCGTCTCTATGGATTCAAAGCTACAAAGCTGCATTGAAAGAGTAGCAAAATCAAACAATATTGAGTATATGCACCTAAAAAGTGGGCCAGCACATGATGCGGCAGCCATGGGCCAAAGAGTTCCCGTAGCCTTAATTTTTGTTCCTAGTATCGGTGGCGTGAGCCATTGTCCACAAGAAAATACTAGTCCCACTTCCCTTGTCCAAGGAGCACTCATTTTAAAAGAAACTTTACGTGATTTGTGTATTGCATAGCAGGTAAAAACAACTAATAAATAAAGGATTTAAAGGTCTCCCTTTGATATAGCAAAACGGCGTTAATAGATTTATGTGTGTATTATCAAACAGTATAACAAAAACTTAATCTCTTCCCTTTAGTGAGGCAATTTATGGAAAATGGAACAGCTTGGTATCTTGGATACATAATTGTGTATTTCTCAATTATGTTTGGTATTGGATTTTACTATTTTACAAAAGTAAAGAACGCTGACGACTATTTAATTGGTGGCTGGAGCATGGGATACTGGTCCATTGTCGGCACAGTTATTAGCACATGGTGCGGGGCGTCCATATTTATTGGTACGGTAAGCCTTGCCTTTGTCTATGGTTTTTCTGCTTACTTACGATTTGCCTTTGCAGGTTTATTCTTTACATTTATACTTGTCGCCTTTTTCGGACAAAGACTTAGAAGACAAAAACTATACACCCTAGCAGACCTTTTTGGTCAGCGTTATGGTGCAAGCGTTGGTATAATCCCTTCTGTGCTCTCTGCTTTTATTTATGCAATTCCCACAACTGGGATGCAATATATTGCCATGAACACTATTTGGACTATTGTATTTGATTTAGATCCAACAACAGGTTTTTATATTTCCACAATTCTTATTCTCTCCTTTACTGTTTTGGGAGGACTTCCAGGAACCATTATTACGGATGCCCTTCAGGCTGTTATTATCATTGCAGGTATTGTCACTCTTGCCGTGGCATCTCTCAATTTTGCTGGTGGTGCAGAAACACTAATAGCACAAACACCTCCTGAACTTCTTTCTGTATCGGGTCCTTTTGGCATACAAGAAGTGCTTCTTTTCGTACTTTCTGTTGGGCCATTCTACCTCGTATGGCAATCTAGCTGGCAACGTATTTTTGCAGCGAAAACTGAAAGAATCGCTTTTACTGCAAACGCAACTGGCGTTTTCGTTTCTGCCCTTGTTATTTTGTGCCCTATCGTTATAGGTCTTTCAGCTCGCTTATTTATGCCAGCAGACACAAATCCTGACCTCATTTTCTCTACGGTAACCTTGCAACTGCTACCTCCTTATATCGGTGGTTTCATTTACTGCGCTCTTCTTGCGGCTCTTGTTACTGGTGCGAACTCCTTTATATTACAAGGTAGTTCAAACCTTACCTACGACCTTTATAAGAGACTTATTCACCCAACTGCGGATAACAAAAGACTTATGCTAGTTTCAAGACTAACTGTTGCTTTTATCGCCGTAGGTGCTCTTTTTATTGCTCAAAACTTCACTGGAATTATGGCTATTTATCAGTGGGCTCTTCGCATCACAGCAACAACCCTTGTACTACCATTCCTTGCTACCATGTTTTGGAGTCGGACAACACGAACAGCGATTCTTGCTAGTATGATAGGTGGCTTTGTATCCACACTTGTTTGGCCATACCTTGGCGATACAGGAATTGACCAAAGTATTTTTGGCTTCTTCTTCTCATTCGCAGGCCTATGCCTCTCTTTCATCACAACTCATCACAAGGAAGAAGAAGTGGTTGCTGTTATGTACCAAGATTTATCTTGTGCAAAGACAGATAACTGTTCTGCTGTAGACTAAAATCATTCCACATAATCTAATGTAATATGAAGGGGAGTTTCGACTCCCCTTTTCAACGTGTTAAAACACATAAAACTTTGCACGTATTATCCTATAATTAAACCATAGTTCTACTCTAAATAAACAAAAAACCATGCCGTTCCCATAAAGCAGAACTATTTCAAGTTATTTCGATAATCATAACACACTGTAATATCAAATTAAAAGATTAATAGAAGAACTAATAATTCTTGTGCTGTTTTTTATATTTTTAGCTTTACTTAATTTCATATTTTATATATTATTAAACCAAGAGCTAGAATGTTTTGGTATATATCCTAACATTGAATCCCCTACTACTATATAAAGGGGCGTAGCTTATACGCTAATAAAGCGTAACTCCTGTTAGAGTGAGAAATACTTACTTATAACAATACTCTTTGGTCGCTATATAGACGAGAGTATGCCAGTCTAACACCCCATATTACAGGGAATTGTTGGCGAGCAAATTGATGTCACTGTCAATTTAAGATTTTATTTATAAAACATGCTTTACTGTGATTTATAAATACTTTCTTAAAATTCAACTAAGTTGTATCTCTTTTATAAAGAGTACTATTTAGATGTTTTGTTCTCTAATAAGTTCCCATTTCTTATTTAATAATTGGAACTTATTGCAATGTCTAATATGCAAGGAGTTCTTTTATGGCTATTTCTTTAACAAAGCCACAAGCGAGCATGCAGAGCGTATTCGCTCCTGCAGCAAACGATGTTATTGTTCTTGATTTTGCTACATCCGATGCGGTACTAGGCCGCACAGGCGATAACCTTACTTTTGCCTTTGAAGATGGTAGTGAAATCGTTCTTAACGGATTTTACAACACATACAATGCCGAAAACATGCCAACCTTCGAAATTGATGGTGCTACCATTGATGGCGAAACTTTCTTTGCGGCTCTTGATGCAACAGACCTTATGCCTGCGGCCGGTCCTAATTCTCAAAACGTTGCTGAAGGCTCCTCTTTTAATGAATTTGCTAATGCTGAATTATTAGGTGGCGTTGACAATCTAAATGGACTCATTCTAGGTTCTACGCCAAACGCTGATCGTGTGTACACTCCTTTAGAAGGACTTGGCGCCGAATTACTTGCTGATGCTGGAATCAATACTCTTGCGAGACCTGTAGATCCAACTCCTGTTGAGCCAATTGGACCTGATAAGCCTGTTGACCCAACTGACCCTGATCCAGAAAAGCCTGTTGACCCAACTGACCCTGATCCAGAAAAGCCAGTTGATCCAACTGACCCTGATCCAGAAAAGCCAGTAGATCCAACTGACCCTGATCCAGAAAAGCCTGTTGACCCAACAGACCCTGATCCAGAAAAGCCAGTAGATCCAACTGACCCTGATCCAGAAAAGCCTG
>CAMQVJ010000045.1 GCA_947038175.1 uncultured Desulfovibrio sp. | reverse complement strand
AGCAACAAGCTTGCAATCGGATTTGGCGAGCCAAATAAAAGACGAAAAACAGGAAGAGTTGGATGAGGAAATGAAAAGAAACGTATTCAATTTTGAAGGGGTAGATTTAAAACCAATTGAAGACGCTTTTTAATAAGTTTTAGTCTAGTTTTTTCCCAAGCATTTTTTCAGCATCTTCTTTTGTCGTACGTACATAAGTGTAAAAAATTGGGTTTGGTGGATTTCTTGGTGGGTTTTGATGATAAGGTATAGCTATTTCAAGTGTGTCATCATCTACATTAGTAATATAAACATTGTAATCATTTTTGCCACGAGGCCCATCCATAAATAAGGACAAATATTCATCATGTTCATCAAAGCTGACTTCTTCTTTGTTTCTCATTACTGAATAGTAGTCTTCTTGAAAAACCATCACAACTTGCTTACCCTCAACAATTTCGCTTTCAGATTTCCAATAACCGATAACATCATCATATTTAGGCTTAGAATCACAAGCAACCAAGGAAAGCACCATGAGCATAAAAAGAATTTGTAACCCTTTTGTTTTTTTTGTCACCATAAACTTTATTCTCCTGCTTTTTATGTTTAATTCAATAAACATCTTCAATTGGTTTAAATAGTTCAATGTTCTTATGATGCCCACCTTGTGTTTTTTCAAATCATTCTTTGTCTATAGGCACATAGGTAAAATATATACGGTCTCCATTAGATTCTATGTCATGGGGAAGAGAAATTTTGACGCTATTAGCACTATAATCAGTAATAATTATACTGGTACCCGTGGATAATCTTAATGTTAATTTATCTGCATCATCTTCAACAACGTATTTGATTTTATTACTCCCAATTGAAACATATTCTTTTTGAAAAATACAAATTTGAGCATCACCCGTAACCATGTCCTTTCTCAAAGTAGACTGCCAGTAACCGATAACATCATCATATTTAGGCTTAGAATCACAAGCAACCAAGGAAAGTATCATGAACATAAAAAGAATTTGTAACCCTTTTGTTTTTTTTGTCATCATAAATTTTATTCTCCTGTTTTTTATGTTTTATTCAACGGCATACGCTGAACCTGCGGATACAAGTGTCATAGCACGCATAGTCAATACATTCAACACAAAAACAACTGCATGGATGAGTAAAGCTAAGGATGTAGCAATAATCTTTTTTAAGTGGTGTTTTATTTTAGAAATTGTCTATATCGGCATTCGTGCGTCGATTAGTGTGGCCGACACGAAAGAGACAATTCAAAACTTTGTTATGGCTGTACTCACAGCGAGCTTTTTCATGGCAGTGATTAGTAACTATCAGGAATGGAGCAATGCGTTAATTTATGGTTTACAAGCTACTGCTGACCAAATGAGTGGACTTGAAAAATCATCTGACAATCCCTTTAAAGCAGGGTTGACACTAGCAGACACAATCATAGATAAAATGAGTATGTGGAGTCCAGGGCAAGCAGTAGCGTATATACTTACAGGAGCATTTGTTGTTGTTTGTTTTGCACTTATTACTGCCCAAATCATTGTCATCAAATGTGAGTCGATGATTGCCATGCTTGCAGCATGTATATTACTTGGATTGGGAGCAAGTAGCTTTTTTAAGGAATACGCAATAAATACAATGAGATATGTGTTTTCTGTAGCATTTAAGCTCTTCACAATGCAACTCGTAATTGGGGTTGGCTACACCTTTATAGCGGAAATTAAAGTGGGTGAAGCTGATTGGCCAACCTTATTCACTGTTATGGGATTTTCAGTTGTTCTTTTAACACTTGTAAAAACATTACCAGATACAGTCGCAGGCATCATCAGCGGTTCTCATGTTGGCTCTGGTGGTGGACTTATGAGTTCAGTACGAACGATTAGTTCACTAGCTACAGGTGCAGCAGCTGCAGCAGGAGGTGCGATTGCAGCAGGTAGTGCTATGAATAGCTCGAAAAAACTAGCCCAAGCTACAGGAGCAAGTGGCTTTGCAGATGTTGCTAAAAGTATGGGGAAAAACATGATGACTGCAAAAAGCCAATCTGGAGTGAGAAAGACCACAATGAGGGCAGAACTAGAAGACAGACTTGCCCAAGCTAGGGAATTTAAAAAATAGAAGGATAAAATTTGAAGTTATTGCTATAGAAACTACTTTAATTTTTATACTACCAAATAAAACAACTATCAAAAAAGGGTGAACTTATGAACGAGCCAGTTACAGAATTAAATGATATTCTCTTTGCCCAACTTAGGGCACTTAGTGATAGAACATTGTCCCTTGAAGAACTCAAACAAGAAAGTCTTCGTGCAGATGCTATACATAAAGTAGCTTCCGATGTGATTCATCATACAAATTCAATTCTAAAGGTTGCACAATATCAGCATCTCTGCGATTATAATGGAGAAAAATTACCTCAAATGTTACATGTAACCAACGATCCAAAGAAAGCTTTATATTAATGAACATAAAGCCAATTGGTAGTGAGAAAAAAGAAGGTGATTTAATTATTATTAAAACACCTCAATACAAGTGGAAATATAAACACAATTATATTTGGGAAGAATTTCATAAAAAAAATATTCCTAAAGGGTATTGCATTATTTTCAAAGATAACAATTTAGCTAATTTTGCAATAGAAAATCTTGAATGTATTTCAGTGGCGAAAAAAAGAAAAGACTCAGTAACAAAAAGAGAAATAGGTGCTGAAAGAAAAACAAAGAATTATACTTTAATAAAATTATTTGATGGGACATGGAAACATAAGCATAGGCATATTTGGGAAGAATTTCATAAAAAACCAGTGCCAGAAGGACATTATGTTATATTCAAAGACAATAATCAGCAAAATTTTGCTATTGAAAATCTCATATGTATCACCCAAAAAGAATTCTTTAGAAGGCGAGCCATTGCAATGGCTCTTGATGAGGGTAGTGAACAACAACACAGCAATCATCTGTTAGTGAAGCTCTCTAATAATAAATGGGTATATAAGCACAGGCATATTTGGGAAGAATTTCATAAGAAAATCGTGCCAAAGGGACATTATATTATATTCAAAGACAATGATTACCAAAATTTTGCCATTGACAATCTTCTATGTATTAAAAACACAGAGTTTTTACAAACTAGGTTTCAAGCTTATATTCAGGCAAGAGGCTATAATGAATCTCAAAAAAACGGTTATGCGTTAGTAAAGCTAGCCAATAGTAAATGGGTATATAAACATAGGCATATTTGGGAAGAATTTCATAAAAAAACAGTGTCAGGAAGAGATGTAATAATATTCTTAGATGGCGACAGAACAAACTTTGCTATTGAGAATCTTGCATGTATAACACGAAATGAATTAACTTATGTATCTCATCATAATTTGGTATTTTCAGATGCAAAGTTAAGTGCAGCAGGAATACTTCTAGCTAAAATCAAAATTGCACTCATAAAACAAAAGAAGAATTCTAAAGAATAAACAAGGAGACAATCGAATGAATAAATTTAAAATGTTAATTAAAAAACGCAACTCTCTCTTGCAAGGCTTACAAAGTTTACAGGGAAAACTCTCACACTGCTGAATAAGGTATACCTTTTTCCTAAAAATGGGGGACAGTGCAAACACGCATTCTTTAGTGTGGAAAAAGGTCTGTAAAAACATATCTTGAGATAATGGAAAAAGCTTATAAGTTTTATTCTTTGCATGGCGTATGTAGGGGGTAACCCTTACTCTCAACTAATTATAGATACTTTTCAAAATAATCGGACACTTTTCCCTTGTAAGCTTTTTTTACTCCATGTATACTTTATTTATTAAAAATAACATATATGAGATAAGGAGAATAACATGCAACCTAATCTACGAGAATACAGCATTGAAGAAGCAGGAAATCTGGGCATTCAATGGATGGAACTTGAAGAACAAGGACGCTTTGAAGAAGCGGAAGCCGTTTTAAATGAAACACCAATCACTCCGGGCATGGCTCAACAACTTAAAGAAGACATGGGCATTGAAGCCTTAATTGCAACGGGCGTAAACCTATCAAGGGCAGTAAAAGAATATGGTACAAATTGGCTCACAAAATAAAGTAAAACTCACTAGAACTCTAGCAACAGCCTTAAACACGTATACAAGTGCTGAGTCTTCTAAACTTCGTAAAGCATATGCAAATGCATTAAAAGTAGCAACAAAAATGCTTAGCGAAAGTTTATTGAATAAGGATATTCCTGCGTTGTTTGAATTAGAAAAATCAGCTCAGGAATTTGACTTTGATAGAAGTCTTGATGCTGAAAAAAGTAGAGGTACGCTAACCTCTCTTGATACATTGAAAACTTTTTGGGAAAATGGTCAAAACCCTTCTTATGTTCAAAATCGTTTTGCAAATGCCCATGATGGCATAAAAAAGGCTATAACTCCCGTGAAAGACACTGCTATGGATAGCTTAATTCAATCCCAATGCCGTAAACTAGGAGCATTAGCAGGAAACTTAACCACTCCTGCAGAAAAAGCCTTTTATCTTAAACGCCAAGAATGCCTAAAATTCATAGGCAAGCAACACAATTTGACGATTAATCAGCACTTAGGATTGGGGAAAGGGAAAGAGTTGGGCAGGTAAATATAACTGCCCATTATATAATGGATAGTTAGAGATAAACAAATATGAATGATGAAAAATGAATTAGCATAGATAAATCAAGATATCGAATTAATCAATGTTTGTAGGTATGTATTCCTTAGTAATCTTTCTTTTCTGTTGTTCACACCTTCTTTTGCAGAAATCGCATACTCTGGTGGAATATCTGATTCAAACTCTTTTAACTTATTTTTTATTACTTTTTCATCTAATTTTTTTATTTTTTCCCATTCTGTGTAGAATATAATGAGTAAAGAAAACATGTTAGCTTTTTGTAGCCACATTGAATTTTTAACAAATTTCATCTCTATTATCTTTTTTGCGACCTCATCTAATTTTTTAATGATTTGTTCTTTTTCATCAAATTCATTAGAATAATTGTCCATGATATCTTTTTTTAAATTACGATTAAAGAAACCAAACATTATTGTGCCGAAAATATTTAAAGCATAATTTAAATGTACTTGCCTTGAGATTTCATAAGTAGAAAAAACTGTAGAATTAACCAAAAGATTTACTATATTTTTTACATTTATACTTTTTGCCCAAAGTATAAAGCTACCTGGTATATTGGGGTCTATTTTTAAATCATAATCAAGGTCAGATTCATTAGCATCGTCTTTCAATGATAAATTGAGTTCATTACAAATCAATTTTGCGGACAAAACAAATTCTGAAGCGGCATATTCTGAAGATGTTTTTTCTATACTTGATAAGCTATAAAAAGTTCTATTAAGCCTTTGAAAAATCTCTCGTATTTGTTCATCATCATGTTTTATATCTAACTCTATTATTGCAATTTCATATTTTAAAAACTGTTCTTTTATTGCAACATCTAATTCTGAATATTTTTCCCCATCTACAATCAATTCATCAGCAATAAACTCACGTATACTGTTTAACCGTTGTTGACCATCAACAATACATGATGTTGTAATCATTTTTTCAACATCAAGGTCACCTCTTGCAATAAAAATTTCAGGAAACGGAAAGCCTAGCAGAATCGTTTTTATAAAATCAACTTTGTGCAAATCTCTCCAAACTAACTTCCTTTGGAAGTATGGTGAAAGAATAAGTCTTGATTCTTTTAAATCATTCATAATATCAATTAGCTGACGCGACTTCACTTGGTACTTAATCATAATTTTGTCCTAATGTTTTATAATTTTCTATAACACTTGATTGTTTTGAGATAAAAAAATATTCGCTACAATATATTCCTGCATTTATATTTTTAAAATAGGATATATATTCTGCAGATAATTTATTAAAAAAACTAAACCATTCTTCTTGTTCTTTGCATCGTGGCAAGTAATCTGGTCTAACAATTCCTTTTGCCAAATATTTAGTAAAACTTGTTTCGTGGGAAATAAATCCACTGGTTCTGCCAAATTGCCTACAATCTGTATACCCTTTTGTTTTTTCAAAAGCAATTTTAAGATATTTTAAGTATAAGTCTTCATTAATCATTGAAACATCTAAGTCAGAGCTCTTAGAGTCAAAAACGTTTGATTTATGACAACTAAAACCTATTTTTGCTGACCCTGCAATTTGAACTGATGAAATTGGAATACTAAAAAAAAAGCTAATTCTATTTCTTATGTCAAATTCAGCTTCTAACTTCTCGTGGAAGGCATAGGTAGGAAAACTCAAAAATATTTTCTTTGCGATTTCCTCACTAGGCTTCTCGTTTTCTATTCCAAGTTTTATTCCCTGCTTATACATAATTTCATTTTTCCTTGTTAGTTTATTAATCGTCTTTTCTTCTATCATCTAATAAGTATGCTGAAGTAAATTTACGTGTAAAAACATATAGTTGTTCAACAGTAAGAGTGACAGTCCAACTTTCCACGTCCGTATTTTTCCGCTTCCTATTATCTGAAAATTCAATGCTTTCAATTGTTTTATCACCTTGAGGTTCAATTCTGCAATGAGCAATTGCATTTCTCATATGACGCAAGAAATATGACATCGTATTTGGTTCATCTATTTCGCTATTGGGTATCTTATAAGAACTTTGAGGTTTTAAAATTATCAACTCTCCCATAAAACTTTCTACATTTTCTCTAAAAATATTGGCTCTATTAGATTGGATTTTTTCTTCATTAATAAACACAATCAAACCTAGCAAAGAGTTGATTAGTTGTGTAACATCATTAAGGTCGTTTTTTTGATTACGCACAGCATCTAAATTTACATTAGTTCTCTCAACAAAATCTCGAATAAATTCTTCATACATTGACATAAAGCTACTCCTTTACATTTAGAATTCTAAAGTGTTACTTATCTCATTATGGCATAGGAAAAGAAAAAAGCAAATTTAAAAGATGAGGTATGGGATCAACTTTTTCAAAGAAGCATTTACCGTTGAATCCCTTGCTCCTTTTTCTTTCCCTGCCTTCCTCCCTGTATCCGCATTTCGTTTTTCTTTTCAATGTTTCTAAAGCTCTTGATTTTTTCAAGGGCTTTTTTTGTATCAATTTGTGATTTCTTTTCGATAGCTGTTTGTTTATCAAGTTCTTTCTGTTTTTCCATCATTGCTTTTTTCTCAAGAATTTTTTGTCTATCCATTTTTTTGAAGTGCTCTAAATCCTTATAGGAAATGTTATTTTTTTTGATTAATTCTTTTTCATTTGGAGTAAGGATTCTCATTCCCCATTTCTTAGCGGCGTAGTCGAGTGCCGTATTTTTTGCGGTATCTGTATAGGTGATTTTTTGGCCATCGTCTAATATTTTACCGCCATTTTCTATTTTATAGATGACTGTGCCATTCCGCAGAATTTTAGTATCCACATTTCCCTTAGATATTCTTTCTAGAAGGGTTTGATTCGTGCGTATGTTCTTATTCTTGCCCGATGTGCCTTCATCTAAAAGGATATAATTCTTTTTTTGGAGTTCTTCAGCTTTACTCGTTAGGTCAGCTATATATTGATTTTGTTTTTTGACTGTCTTTGGTTTTTTATAGCGCAGGACGTTTAGGGCTTTTTCATCACCTTGTTCTGCTTTCTCTTGTAAAAAAGTGAGCCAATTATCTCCCTTAGCATATTTCAATCGTACTTGATTAATCGCAAGAGATTCTTGTGTTCTTGCTTTTTTCATAATCAGCGCTTGCGTGCGTTTTGATACAACTAGACCTGTGATGCGTATTTTTTCCTTCAGCCATTCTTTTTTCACTTCGTCAATTTCAGTTTTCAAGCGCTCTTTTTGCTTTTCGTTATAATTTTGCTCAGTAAATTCTTTCCACAGCTCTTCACTGTAGTTATTTTTTTGCAGTGGCTTTTTCTTATACCATTCTTTTGCCAGTATCACTGTTTTTATTGGAGTAAAACTCCCAAAACGGTCAGTCAGTTTTTTATACGAAATATCTCTATCAAATTTACTCGCTTTGATTGCCTGGAATCCTTTTTTGTTTTTTATGGCTAGTCCATTACCCTTTGTTTTTAACTCCAATCCATAAAGAGCAAACACGCAGTGCATTTCCTCCCATGAATTTGCTTTCTCTACTTTTTTCATAATTTCATCGTGGTGAAATTGGGTAAACGTTTCAAAGCTTTCTTCGCCCGTGAGGACTTCTTTCTTCGCTGATTTTGCAGAAAGTTTGTAGCTTGTATCGAGCGGATCAATGCCATTGTCTACGGAAAGATTATATTCTTTTTCCAGTTCACGGCATAATTTATCTCGCTTCATGTAATCTCTATACGGTTCATGGCGTGTCAATTTATCAGGGTGAATCATGTTATAAGCAATGTGCATATGCATGTTCTCGGTATTGATATGCACTCCGCAGTGCCTCTGGTGTCCTTCAAAACCTAAGAGCTTGGCAAAGCGTTCTTCGATAGTTTTAAAATCTTCCTGGCTAAGTTTGCCCTCATCTTCGGTGCGAAAACTTATCATAAGGTGATATGTTTTTTCTTTGCTTGTTCTTGTGTTTAGGGATTGAGTGTCTAAGACTTCTCCAATAGATTGATTATAAATATCTAAATCGTCAATAAAATTTTCTTTTTCAGAATATTCTCCTTCGTGATGTTCTCCTTCGCTTGCGCCCGTCCATGTTCCTGCGCACCAACTCATGAGAGACTTTTCTCCTGCATGATTTGCGTCAGCGATGTAACTGGCTAAACGTCCATAATTATCATTTTGTGCTTGGCAGTGAACATGCTTGCTTATCATATCGCTCTAATTTTTGCCTTTAGTTCTGCTTGTGTCTTTTCTATATCAAGCAATAATGGTCGAATCTTCTCACGGTCTCCACTTGCCGTAATAGTTTGCTTAAGGAGTCCGCCAAGTCGTCCTAAGTCCGCATTGACTTTAAGCAGCTCTCTGCGTGCCATAGCGTCCTCTCTGCTTGCTATTTTTGAGCCTAGGCATACATTTCTTGCAAAGGTGGAAATGGAAAGCCCTGCAAGCTCACTTGATGCAATTACTTGCTGATATTCTTCGTCATTCAAGTATACTTGCATAACTCTTTTTCGTTTCATTTTTACTCCATATAAAATGCCTTTTACGTTGAGCCAAAGGCGAATAAGTTAAGCCCTCGGCAGAGCAGGATGTAAAGTAGTCACTTGAAAAGTGACATTACTTTACCTGTCCTGCCTTCTAAATTTCGCTAAAAATAGCATAATACCATGTAAAAAGTCTATATTTATATAAAATTTTGACTAATATTGACTATTTTTGACCATTATTAAGCTTTTTAGTATTCTTTATATCATATTTGACAATCTTTAGAGAATTTTTAGATTTTTCTTGACTCCATATGAGGGCTTATGCTATTCGGTAATAAATCGACAGCATGCTTCCCTTGCTCCGGTGCTAAGTGTGCATAGCGCATGGTCATTTGCAGGCCTTTATGTCCAAGCAAGTTTCCAACCACAATAAGTGGGACGCCTTTCTGCACTAACCACGAAGCAAAAGTATGCCGCAGAGAATGAAAAACAAATTTATCTCTTGTATCTGTGACACGACCATTTAGATTTATATCTTGAACGGCATTACGGAAAATAGATGATACTTGTTTGATTTGATTTTCAGAAAACAGATATGGTAATTGTTTAGAATAATATTTTTGAACCACTCCATACGCTGTAGAATTCAAGGGTACTATTCTTAGCTGAGAATTTTTAGTTTCAAAAAGAATGAGTGACTTTTGAGAGAAATTTACTGACGACGGACGAAGTGAGAATATTTCACCTGCTCGCATGCCAGTATTCAAGCCTAAAAGAGCTATATCATGCCACAGTTCGCTTTTTGCATGAAGTGCCATAAATAGTTGACTCGCTTCGCTTTCAGTCAAGAAACGGATTCTGCGATTATCAACTCTAGGCATTTCAAAGTGTGGAATGGGAGCTGAGTAAAGTTCTAACTGAACTGCTCGGCGCATGAGTCGCCTAACAAGTGCTAGGCAAAGCTTTACGGATTGAGGACTTAGATTTGCATCAAAAAGATATTTCCTGTAAGCTAGGATATCACGAACCTTGATGCTTTCGAGAGATTTGTCTTTCCAGTATGAAGTAAGATGTAGATTGAAACGATTTATTTCTTTTTTCAGGCTGTTTGGTTTCAGTGTTTTAGTGTCCAGGTAATTGTTCCATGCATCAAGAATATTACACATACGATAACTCCTTTGAGGTTTCACAGAAGTTATCGGCACAAATATGAAGAAGGCGAACGGTCTTGAAAACCGTTGACGTCGGAAGGCGTCCAGGGGTTCAAATCCCTTTCTCTCCGCCATTTATTTTTTAGTGACTCGCTAATAAATATAAAAAAGCCCTTAAAGTTTTCTTTAGGGGCTTTTTTTGGTAGTTAAAAATCAAAATAAGAATATATATAGTTTGTTCTTTTCCGCCTTTTTAAAGCAGGCATTTCTATGCGGTCTCGTTTGAATAAGGAAGGAAGAAAAACAGGCAAAGGCTCGATGAATAAGTTCAAATTTGTTTGGGTTTATTAAAATGACAAGCTCAATACAAAGTATACGGACTTGCTCATAGAACAAATGTTAAAGGGTAGTTTGAAGTATAAGGCATCAAAAAAATCTCGAAAGGCAACTGGCAATGGGCTATTGTTGCCCACCACGGAAGTCTTTCGAGACGATATAATTATACGTTCCAATACAAAAATTGTCAAGCAGGCATTATCATTTACTTAAGCATAGAACTTTAATGGTTTCAAGGATATCGTGAATATACCCACCTTGATATCTACTTCTATAGTAGCGAGGAGAAAAAATATCATCAATCCATTCCTTACATGTTTTTCCGTAGTCACTATTTGGCAATGCAAACAACTCTTTATTTTTCGCGCATTCTGGAGCCAATGCTATCATTACAAGGTGGTGAGTGTCTGGAGAATAGGGATGTCCCTCAAAAAGCTTAATACCCTCTTCACCAAAAAAATTGCCTAACTCTTTTGCGTCAAGGCAATTATTTAGCATTGCACGAATAATATCTTGCCTAAAGCAAAATAGTATAATACCTGTTATCCTTAAAAGCTTATAAGCATATGACACGCTGTTATCCAACCCATTACCATTTGTAAGCACCTGGTATATACTGATATATAGGACAAGTCTTTCGACTTCTCTTAGGGAAAGGTTCTGCGACTTGATTACGTAACACACCAAAGAATGAATAGCAGTACTCTCTGCGGTAAAACATACTAATTCACAAAGATTACTATCTTTAACTAGATTATTAAAATGTTGGATAGATACACTTATTTCTTCGTGTTTTTTTCCGCATTGCTCTGGTAGCATTAGCGTGAACTTTAAAAATTTATCCAGATACCGTTGAGCATCAACAGCATCGCCATAGCAATGATTAATAGACGCTTTGAGTTGTTGTGTATTACAAACTAAAACAAATTGTAAGCCCTCAACATCAAAAACATGTTTTATGGTTTCCAACATATGAACAGCAAAATCAGGCTTGCACCTATCAAGCTCATCAATAAATAGTACGATAGGCTTTTCTTCCGCTAAAACTTCTAACGCTTTCTGTAGTGCCGTTAAATTTTTATCAACATCTATATAATCTTTTAGTATTGCTTCAACTGAAGCATCAATAGCTTCATTTGTTGCATTATTAATTACGTCGTCAAGTTCACTAGCAACAGCAACAGCATCTTGCTTAGAAATATGCGAAAAAACGGCTTTGCCTGTGGTCTTAAGTCCAAACCTAAATATCGGTATGGCTTTTTTTATGAATTTACTGCGCTTTTCCTTAGAATCTTCAGGTATAAGTTTTATTACTTCGGTTAGTATTGTAAGTAAAGGTTCATTAGCATGGTCAGCTTGAAAAGCATTAATATATAAGGCATGATGAGTGCCTTTCTCTTTAATAAGATTCACAAGTTTGCAACAGAACTCAGTTTTTCCCGTTCCCCATCCACCATCAATGCTCATCGGTGTAAGCTCAATATTTGAGCTAAGTAAATCAATTATTTTTTCAGCTATAAATTCACGGCTAAAGTCATCACGTTCACGAAATGTCAATTTTGCTACATCAGAATATTTCTTCCTGCTAAAACTAGAGGGGACCTCATCTATGGACATGTTAACTCCTGTTTTACAAATTATTCTATTGATAATATTTTCGCTATATTTCGGCTTTCTCAGTGAGTTTTTTTTTGTAAACCACTTATGGCTAAACTTATAACATCCACGGGAATACTTTACAATACAATATACCTAGCCTTTTCTCTGCTATTATTTTTTTTACTTATACTTGAATTTTTCAACGTTAAATAAATATTACTGATTTTCAAAATCCTTTTCTTTCAAAAGCCCACGCTCCTGCATTGGCATTATTTCCATTAGGCTATCGTATAGTTACAATGGTTGGTTTTAATGGACATTAGAGTTAACAAAAAAATACCACGCACTCAACAGTAGCAAGATAAAATAACCTTAACATTTCCGACAAAACAATATAGTTTCAAAGCCTTAGGATAAAGAAGGACTTATATTATATAATAGCAAAACCAAGAGGTAATTAGTTCTTGATAATAAAAAAAGCTTTGACTATCACATTTTCTATAATATACTATTTCTCTTATAACATTTGAAGGAACAAAAATGCACAAAAAAATTACCTTTACTCCGCTCTATCTGCAAGTAAAAGAAGACATTCTCGACCGTATTCTTAATGGTGAATGGTCTCCTGGTAGTTTTCTGCCAAACGAATTTGTGCTCGCCGAACAGTACGGAGTGAGCCAGGGAACACTACGTAAATCCCTTAATGAGCTCACCGCTGAAAAGCACCTAACGCGCTATCAAGGCAAGGGTACAGCCGTTGCTATTGTTGACGAAGACACTTCGTTATTTCCTTTTTTCCTTCTTAGTGACAGGACTCAAAAACGTGTATTTCCAGCCTCGCACGTGATTAACATTAGCCATATGAAAGCTAATGAACATATTGCAGCAGAGTTAAAAATCAAAATTGATACTGAAATTGTTTGCATTGAGCGAATCCGTATACTAGACGGAGAAGCGGTTATTAATGAAACGATTTATATTTCTGCGCATATCCTGCCTCAAAACATTTTTGAAAACCTAGAAGTGCCCAACACGCTTTATGCTTTCTACCAAAAGTACTGCGGAATACGAGTCATGAGAGCTTTAGAAACTATTGAAGCTGATATGCCAAATGCAGACGATATCAAACGCTTAAATATGGAAAAGCATCAGCCCATGCTCATTATCAGCCGAACATCTTTTGGTGCTAATGACACCCCTATTGAATTTAGGGTGAGCCGTATAAATTCAAGCAAACACATTTATTGTGCAGAACTAAAATAAGCATTTTTCCCTCTCCCTAAAGAAACAAACACATCTGTCTAATTTTATTATTATTTTTAGTCTTTTCTTCTTTTCTATTATAGAGACGAACAGAATTCTAAAATGATTATTTTAGCACTAAATCCAATTGCATACTTGACATCTTATATAAGATATGGAATAGTATACATAAGACAGGAAGTCAAATTTCCTAAAAGCAGCCCTAAAAGATAATCCTCCCTATCCAGCAAGGTTTGGGACACTCTTTCAGAAGCATACATTAAGTATTCATAAAGTTTCAACTAGGTGAAGTATTAAAACAAAAACTTACAACCTTGGAGGTTATGGCAATGGAATACCTTAAAAAAGCAGAAACTTCAGCGGAAGAGTTTAGCAATGAAGCCCGCAAATCCGTAGAAAGTTTTCTTGCTGACATTAGAGCCAATGGTGAAGACGCCATTAGAAAAATCGCAAAGAAATTAGATAACTGGGATCAAGATTTTGTTTTATCAGACAAAAAAAGAAAAGCCCTTATTGACAGCGTCCCAGAAGATAAAAAAGCTGACATTCGTTTTGCCCATGAGCAAATTGTTGCTTTCGCACAAGCACAAAGAGATAGCATCAGAGACTTTGAAATGACAACTCCTGCCGGAGTTCGAGCAGGACAAAAAATTGTTCCTATGGATGTTGCTGGTTGTTATATCCCTGGTGGGCGTTTTGCTCATACATGTTCAGCCCTTATGAGTGTTGCTACTGCTAAAGTTGCAGGCGTGCCTTTTGTTGTTGCTGCCTCCCCTCCTCGTGGAGATAGCATTGATGCTTCTGTTTGTTATGCAATGGATTTAGCAGGTGCGGATATTATTTTAGAAATGGGCGGAGTACAAGCCGTTGCAAGTATGGCATACGGTCTTTTTACTGGTAGAAAGGCAAATATCATAACTGGCCCTGGCAACGCTTATGTTGCAGAGACAAAAGCTATTTTAGCAGGCGAAGGCGTTTGTGGTATCGACCTTTTTGCGGGTCCTTCAGAAATCGCTGTACTTGCAGATAAAAATGCAGATCCTATGACAGTTGCCATCGACCTTCTTTCTCAAGGAGAGCATGGACTTAATTCTCCTGTATGGCTCATAACCGACTCTCGCCAACTAGCAGAAAGGGTTATGGAAATAATGCCAAAGCTTATTGCAGACATGCCTGACCCTGCAACACCTGCAACTTCTTGGAAAGAATACGGTGAAGTTATTCTTTGTAAAGATCGTGAAGAAATGGTTAAAGTTAGTGATGCCTATGCACCTGAGCACTTAGAAGTTCTTTGTGACGACCTTAATTGGTGGTTGGCTAACCTTGTTTCTTACGGTTCGCTTTTCATCGGCGAGTTTAGCACGGTTACACATGGTGATAAGTGTTCAGGCCCGAACCATATACTTCCAACAAAAAAAGCTGCCCACTTCAGCGGCGGTCTAAACGTACATAAATACTTAAAAATACTTACATACCAAGAGCCTCTCTCTGAAGATTCATGTTGTAAAGTGAGCGAATACTCCTCTCGTCTTTCACGTATTGAAGGAATGGAAGGCCATGCTCGTGCTTGCGATTGGCGCCTCACTAAGCTCAATCCTGGTAAAAAATGGGACTTTAACGTATACGACCACCCTAAATACTAAACATACCTTTTCATTTTTGGGGAAGGTTCACTTTCCCCAAAATGTTCTCGTGAAAACAATCTATCCTTAAATACTCCCCTTATTCATCGCTTTTTCTAAGCACGCTTTAAAGTTCACATAATTGAGAAGCACATTCATTCCCCAAAAAAATCTATATCGGTATTAGCCCTAATAAACATCTATACTAGAGGATACATTAGACGTATCCATCTTGAGAGGTCTTATGCGTTACCAATCTATTTTAGCATCCTGTTGTTTGAGCTTTATGGCAATTTTCACTTCTTCACTCACAATCCCCGAAGCAATCGCGGCAGAAGCCTACACAGGAAAAACCATTCGCCTAAAGCTTGCAAGCCCAAGCCCTAATGGCAGTAATATGGTGCGTGGATATGAAAAATTTGTTGAGCTTGTCAGTGAGAAATCTGATGGAAAGATAAAGATAAAACTCTACCCTAACGCCGTACTTGGCAGTGACAGAACAACATTAGAGGGCGTGCAACTAGGCTCTCTCGATATGGCGTCCTGTTCATCCCCCAACATGGCAAGCTTTGCAAGAGAGTATATGGTTTTCGATTTACCCTATATTACCTCCCCTGAATATCAAGAAAATCTCTATGCTGCTCTTGATGACGGAGAGCTAGGCAAATATTTTGAAATAGTAGCTAACAGAATTGGTATGACCACCATCATGTATAGCGAATATGGTTATCGTAACTACGTTTCCACTAAAAAACCATTAAACAGTATTGAAGATCTCAAAGGTCTTAAGGTTCGTACCACTGACTCCCCTATTGAAGTTGCCGTTGCTCGTTCTGTAGGCATGATTCCATCCCCGCTTGCATGGGGCGAAACTTACACAGCCCTCCAACAAGGAACTGTGGATGCTGAAGGTAATAACTGGGAACACCTCGTTACAGCAAAGCATACTGAAGTTCTAAAATATGCTATTGATTCCCAACATAATTATAGCATGCATATTCTTATGATGAATAACGATGCTTATGAAGCCTTACCAGTAGCAGCAAAGAGTATAATAAGAGAAGCCGCTCGTGAAGCCCTTGATTGGCAACGTGAAATATCTATCGAAATAGATGCAAATTCAAAGAAAGAAATGCTCAAATCTGGCATACAATTCTATGATATTAGCGATGAAGAGCGCAAACAACTTGTGGCTCAAACAAAAACAGTTTGGGATGCATTCAAAAACGAAATTGACCCAGAACTTTTACAATTGCTTTTAGATACTCAAAAGCAACAATAATCATACAATATTTTACTAGCACAACAATAATTAACACTGATACTTGCATCAAATACTTACGAGTTTATGATGCTGGAAAGAAAAAAAATGGCTCCATGAATACAAACGACAAATGATAACAAAACGACAAGTGGTACTCTCAAAACTTGAGAGTACCACAAGCGCAGGAAAAGGGAATTCTAATGGAAAAAGCACACGACGGCTATTCAAATAATGCCGACCAAAACGCTCATTTTTCAGGAAGCGAAAATAAAAGCTCTAAACCAAGTTTACTAACCTATATCAACGAAAATCTAGAAAAACCCTTTATGATTATCGGGCTTACAGGTTCTATTTTACTTATTGTATACCAATCCTTAGGCCGTTATGTTTTTGCAAAATTTTTCCCCAATATGCATATTCCTATTTGGACAGAAGAGCTCGCCCGTTTTCTTTTTATATGGGCAACCTATGCTGCAATTCCTCTCACAATTCGATTACGGAATAATATTCGAGTTGATATCATCTACGATAAACTTCCGCCCAAGGTTCAAGGAATCACATGGATTATTGTAGATTTAGCGTTCATGCTTTTAGCTACATGCATACTTTTTACAAGCCTTGAATATTTAGAGAAGCAATGGCTTTTTCAGCAATATACCCCTGCATTACGCATTCCTTATTATATTCCTTACTCAATTTTGCCTTTAGCATTTGGACTTATGACCATACGTTTATTGCAAGATATAGTCATGCAATTCAAAGAATCTGGCATAAAAGCTTCTTTAATCGCTATATGTGCTTTTATTCTTCTTTGCTTGCCCGCTTATGTCCTACAAGATACGAGTGTTGTTTCCTTACTTTTTGGTTATTTTCTCATATTATTACTTCTTGGTGTACCCATTGCCATATGCTTAGGTTTAGCAACTCTAGCAACTATTATAGGTTTGGATTCACTCCCTATTCTTTATATAGCCCAAATTCCATTCACCTCTATTGATAGTTTACCCATCATGGCCATTCCCTTTTTCATTACAGCAGGGATTCTCATGGCAGCGGGCGGACTTTCAAAAAGATTGCTCGATTTAGCGGATTATATTCTTGGCGACTTACCTGGTGGTATTGCCCTTGTTAGTATCGGCGCAAGTATGTTTTTTGCTGCTATTAGTGGCTCTGGCCCCGCAACGGTAGCCGCTATTGGTATGATAACTATTCCTGCCATGATAGAAAGAGGGTATGACAAATTTTTCGCAGGTGCTGTTGTTGCTGCTGCGGGTGCAATCGGGGTTATGATTCCGCCAAGTAATCCTTTTGTCGTTTACGGTATTACAGCAAATCAATCCATCGGAAACTTGTTTTTAGGTGGTATTGTTCCTGGCATATTGACAGGTGTTTCCCTCATGATTTTCACCTACTTTTATTCCAAGAAAAAAGGCTGGGTGGGAATAGAAAAGGAAAAAAGTTTCCTTAAATTTTGTAAGATTTTTTGGGATGCAAAATGGGCACTCCTTGTCCCCGTCATTGTTTTGGGTGGTATCTATGGCGGTATAATGACCCCAACCGAAGCGGCTGCTGTATCAGCTTTATACGGTTTTGTTGCTGGTATGTTTATTTATCGTGAACTAACTCTAAAAAAATTATGGTTTTATCTCATAGATTCTGCTAGTTCATCCGCTTCCATAATAATTCTCATTGCCATGGCAACACTCTTTGGTAATCTCATGGCAATTGAAGATGTTCCTCGCACGATAGCAGAAGCCATACTCGGTTTTTCAGACAATCAGATTACGATTTTACTTATCATAAATGTTTTCCTTTTATTTGTGGGAACATTTATGGAAGCACTTGCCGCTATAGTTATTCTCACTCCTGTCTTGCTACCTATTGTTATGCAATTAGGTGTTGACCCTGTTCACTTTGGTATCATTATGGTTGTCAACTTAGCAATTGGTTTTATTACACCACCCGTAGGTGTGAATTTATTTGTTGCAAGCTCCATCACAAAAACTAAAATATCAGAAATTGCATACGCTGTAATGCCACTTTTGGCTATTATGATTGCGGTTCTCTTGCTCATCACCTATATTCCTGCGCTTCCTATGCTACTCATTCCAAAAGGTTAGGCATCACGAGGCAAGAATACACCGGTTTTTTTGGGGGATTATTCCCCCTCAAAGTAAATAAGAAACATCGCCACCACACGGAAAAATCCAAAAAAACTCACGGAGGATCTTATGGACTACGAAAAACTCTTTAGTGTCAAAGGCAAAACTGCTTTAGTTACAGGCGGAAATTCAGGTATTGGCGAAGCAATGGCAAGAGCTCTCGGTCTTGGAGGCGCTAAGGTAATCCTCGTTGCAAGGCGAGCCGATGCGCTAGAAAGTTCTGTTAAAGCGATGCATAAAGAAGGCATTGATGCGCTTGCTTTATCCGCTGATCTTTCTACTGCCGATGGTGCTATGAAGTGTGCTGAAAAAGCACAAGAACTCGCTCAGATTGATATTCTTATTAATGCTGCTGGCGTTAATTTACGTCAACCCTTTACCGAAATAACGCCTAAAGATTGGGAGCTTCAAATAGCCCTTCATCTTGGTGCTCCTTTTTATCTAACGCAACAATTGGCACCCGCAATGGCTCAAAGAAATTGGGGTCGCATTATTAATATCGCTTCTTTGCAATCCTACAGAGCTTTTGCAAACAGCGCTCCGTATGGTGCTGGCAAGGGCGGCATTATTCAGCTAACACGAGCAATTGCTCAAGCGTGGTCTCCAAAAGGCATTACATGTAACGCTGTTGGTCCTGGCTTTTTCCCCACAGCTTTAACCGCACCTGTATATGAAAACCCTGCACTCCTTAAACATAATGCGGACCAAACGTGCATAGGGCGCAATGGTGAGCTGACAGATTTATACGGTCCAACTATGTTTCTTGCAAGTGACGCTTCCGCTTATATTACGGGTCAAACCCTCATGATTGATGGTGGTTTCACTGCGAAATAAAGCATAAAGCCTTATCCGTTATTTCTTAATTTAGAAGATATTACTCTTTTATAAACGACAGCAAATAGAACAAATGTACACACCTACTTAATATTGAGCACAAGAGAGGAGGATTTTTTCTTACTGTAAATATGACAAAACACACGGAATCTAGAATTTTGAACATTCTTTAACACATCTGGAAGGAGTATTTATGACAAAAACAAACACAGAAAAGCTCTTCATTGAAGCTAATCTTATCTCTCGTTTAGATAGGATGCCTCTCAATAGAGCTATTTTAGGTGTCGTTGGTTTGCTGGCATGGTGTTGGGTTATGGAAGCTTTCGATATTGGTATGATTAGCCAAGTTATTTTAGTACTAAGAGAGCTTTGGAGCTTATCACCAACAAACATTGGCTTACTCGGCTCAAGTTCAACTGCCGGCATTGTTATTGGTACTGCTCTAGCAGGTTTTTTAACTGACCGTTTTGGCAGAAAGAAAATATTACTTTTTGGCGTATTTATTTTCACATTTTTCACTCTTATTGGTAGTGCATTTGAAAACCTCTCATGGGTTATCAGCATGCGTTTTATTTCTGGTCTAGGTGCAGGCGCTGTATTTCCTTTGCCTTATCTTATGATTTCAGAAATTGCCCCAGCAAGACAAAGAGCTATTTTAGTTTGTATTTGTAATGCCATATTAGCATGTTCTTACTTACTACCTACATTAGCGGGTTCATGGGCTATTAGCGCATTTGACCCTGCCGTTGCTTGGAGATTACCTTTTATTCTTGGTGGTCTTCCTATTCTCACCATGTACTTTCTTCATAAACATCTACCTGAATCACCTCGTTGGCTTATGAAGAATAACCGACATGATGAAGTACGCCTGCTTGTTGAAAAATTCGAGCGTAGTGCTGGCGTTGCCCATGATGATACTTTTGTAGACGAAAAAATATTGAAGAACTTAGAAAATACGGCACGAGAAAAAGAAAAGGGCAATACTGTTTCTTGGAAAACGGTATTCCAATCCCCATATCTTGTGCGCTCTATTGTATCTTGGAGTATGTTCTCTGCAGGACTTATCACATGGTATGTTATCATGGTTTATGTTCCAACCATTCTTACTAACTATGGTCTTTCCCCTTCCATTGCATTGATTTTGGGTGGTTTGCTCGCAGTTATAAGCGGTGGTGGAGCTCTTATTATGGGCCCTCTTGCTGATAAGTACGGACGTAAGCCCATTTGGAGCATCTATGTTATTATCACCATTATAGCTTTATTTGCACTTACAGCTACTGAATCTCTCAATGCATTACTCATGATTGGTGCTGTTGTTTCATTTTTTGGTGCTGGTATCATGCCTGTATGTAAAGTATATATTGCAGAACAATACCCAACCGAATTACGTGGTGTTGGTACTGGCTTCGGTGAGGCAGTTTCTCGGATTGTTGGTGGCGTGCTCGCTACATATTATCTAGCATTCTTCCTCGATTTAGGTGGCGTAAAGGCTGTATTTACCTTTATGGCTGTTGCCTTTAGTATTGCTATTATTATCCTTTGGATCTGGGGACAAGAAACAGCGTCTAGAAGCGTTGATGACACTGCCGCAACAAACAAATAAACTCACAGCTACTTCGATACTAAAATAAGATAGGGGATAGAAAAAGAGAATATTTCCTATTTTATTTTATAAATTACACGATATCCACTTGACATCTTATATAAGACATAATACATTAGTCTTAGCAGTTCAGCATACACACTTGAAAGCTTGAAATTCAAGCATGCAATAGCGTCTTAGATAAAACTTAAACCGGAGGCAAGTATGTCTATTGATTTCCTCGTACACGAAGCCAATGATAGCATTGGT
>CAMQVJ010000044.1 GCA_947038175.1 uncultured Desulfovibrio sp. | reverse complement strand
CAAAACAAAACAAAACAAAACAAAACAAAACAAAACAAAACAAAACAAAACAAAACAAAAAATAAGGAAAATACGTATATGGCAAAAATATCTTTGAAGAAAAGAAAGGAGCGAGCGCAGCTTGTGTTGTCTGCGTTGTCGGAGCGTTATCCACAACCTGCGACGCATCTTTTTCATAGTGATGCGTGGGAGCTTATGGTGGCTACTATATTATCTGCGCAGTGTACGGACGCTCGTGTTAATATGGTAACTCCTGAGCTTTTTTCGAGATGGCGAGGCTCACGAGGGCTTGCTGGTGCGGAGCTTGCGGAGGTTGAGGCAGTGATACATTCTACGGGTTTTTACCATAATAAGGCAAAGAATATAATTGCAGCGGCTAGGCTTATTGAGTTGGAATTTGGCGGTGAAGTGCCACGTAGTATGGCTGAACTTATTCGAGTCCCTGGTGTGGCGAGAAAGACGGCGAATGTTGTGCTTTTTGGTGCGTATGGTCTTAATGAGGGTTTGGCAGTGGATACACATGTTAAGCGTATTTGCCACCGCCTTGGTTTGACGGGTAATACGGAGCCTGTGGCGGTTGAGCGAGATTTGATGGAAATTTTCCCACAGGCGGAGTGGGGTAATGTTAATCACCGCCTTGTGTGGTTTGGTAGACATGTTTGTGAGGCAAGAAGTCCTCATTGTGTGGATTGTGAGCTGGAGACTTTTTGCCCTAAACTTGAGCCTAAATAGAAGAGTTTTCTTTTCTACCTTCTAAAAAATTATTAAGCCTATGCAACAATTTAGATTTCAAATAGCTAATATTATTAAAGCTATCTTTTGTTTCCGCTTGAAACTTTGCTTTTGTTTTTTTAAAATTTAACACTATTACTCCTGGAGAAAATATGTTTGATGTAAACCAATTTTTACGAATACTAAATAATCCTACAGAGCTTCCATGCTTTATCATTCTTTGCACACCAATTATTCTTATAATTTGGCATTTTAAGTTTCAAATCCCACGAGATTTTACATTAATTAAGGGGAAGGTTGAAAGTTGTGGATCAATTATTAGCCCACTAAACAGATATGAAGGTCAACGGCTGAGAAACATTACCTTTTTACAAGATGATGGAACAAGAATTGCTTTTAGTTCCCTCACTCTAAAAATAGGATTATGGAGACACATAAAAACAGATAATCGAGTATCTTTACTTTCAGGACATTTTTGCTTGATGAAACAATTTGGTAGAGTCTTCTTTTTCGCGTATGCCTCTGCGGATAATGCTACAAAAATTGCGGTATCAAACGATTTATACTTTCCTAAAATGCTTTCTAAATTAGCTAACCTTGTGCGATTTGTTGCAATATCCATAGTCACATACCTTGCTTTGACTGTTTTTATTCATTTTTATGACCGTATAGATGATGATATCTTTTTTGATATGTTTTTTATTTTGATGGAATATTCTTTTTCTCTCGTTTTTCTTTATTATTTTTATTTTAATTTTATTTCGCAATATCCTAAAAAAGCCTATGAGAAACAAAAAGAATTACTTGAAAAATCTGGAATCCCAATACCTATAATTTAAAGCTATCTTCTGTGACATTTGGTACATTCTTATTCTTACTAAATTTATTTTTCACTGCCCCACCTACGGCTTTAGCAGTATCACCAACACTCTTTGCTGCTTTTCCGTCGTGATTCATAGATGCTGAACCTGCTCCACCTGTAAAAGAGCCCTTTGCCGCAGAGACATCGCCATCCTCCCCAAGAGAGTGGAGTTGCTGCCCTATCCAATTGGTTACATGGTCAGGCAACCATGTTATTAATCCAAAAATTTTATTAATAGACATCATCACGACTGTTCCAAGTATAAAAATAAAACATAAAGTGCCTATTATACCAACTTCATCTTTTTGGCCTTCAAATAAAACTGTAAAAACTGTACCAATCATTTGCCCAAATACATTAATAAGAATAATTGCACTATAAAAGCCTGCAACCATAAGTGATGGGCGAATTATTATAGATAATAAAAGGAAATATCCACTTCTTCCATGATTACCGGCAAACCCTTCTCCTTCGGGCAGAGCATGCGCAGCAATCCATAATGGTGCAGCGACAAGGGCTTCGTTTTAAATTAAAATTCAGCCTAAATAATTAAAGTATTTAGGCTGAAACTAATCTTGAAATTGAATGCTATAGAATAGATGAATCAAAACTATTGCGATTCTAAGGATATGAAATAAATAAGGTTAAATCTAATGCTAATGCTTTGTAAAGGGGGGCATTGAATTTAGATTGCGTTATTTCTTTGTTCTTTTCATTCTGCTTTTTTCTGCTTGAGTGCTAATTTTTTGTTTTTGCTTTTGCTTTTCTGTTTCCGTTTGTATTCCTTTTGCGACCGCGCCACGTTTTGTACGTGCTTTTGTTTTTGTGGTAGGTGGAACTGTGTTGACCTCTATGATTTCTTCGCTTTCTTCTGGTTGGTATTCCATTTTGCCGATAATTTTTTCAACGTGTTCTCTGTTGAGTTCTTTAGCGTATGATGACTTTGCGGCTGCGTCGATGAGGGATCTCCATAGGTCGGCAAGTCCGAGTCCGTTGTGGGCAGAAACGGGTATGCTGTTCATTTTAGGAATAAGCACTGACCATTGGGACTGGCGTAGACTGCGTTCTTTTTGGGTGCATTTGTCTGCTTTTGTGAGGACGGGAATAATGGGAATATTATTTGCAAGGGCAAATTGCACCATCATTTTGTCCACTTCTTGCGGGTCGAGTCTGCAATCGAGTAGAATGGCGACAGCGACGAGGTTTTCGCATTCAAGCATATATTTTTCGATAAGGTTGCCCCAAAGTTCTCTTTCTGTTTTTGAGCGTTTGGCGTAGCCGTAGCCTGGTAAATCTGTGAGAAAGAGGTTTTGTGGATTGACTCTGTAGAGGTTTACGGAGCGGGTTTTCCCTGGGCTTGAGCTCACTTTAGCGAGTTGTTTTCTTTTGGCAAGAGCGTTGATAAGGGAAGATTTGCCAACATTTGAGCGTCCAGCGAGGGCGATGTGTGCAGACTCTGGAGCGGCATCTTTTAGTTGCTCAAGAGTGTAGAGAGTTTCTTCGAGAATAAGTTCTGGGAACTTGAAGTCGTTGTTGCTTGCATCTTTGTTGCTTGCATCGTTGTTATTTGAATCATTACTCATGTTTGGTCCTCGTCTGTTCTTGTATCGTTTATTCTTGCTTTTCTTTTTGTTTTTGTGATTGACAAAAAAAAATGGTGCGGTAAAATTCGTATAAGACTTTTTTCTACTTTTTATATTGGGATAAAGGAAGCGTTATTTCCCAAAAAAGTAGTAAGTGAGTTGCATCTTAACGTGCTTATCAAAAAAAGCAAGCATTGCTTATGCTGTATAAATTTAAAGAGGTTATTTTATGAGTAAGATTCTTATATTGAATGGTCCTAATTTAGGTCACCTTGGCAAGCGTGACGTTGCTATGTATGGAACAGCGAATATGGACACAGTGGCGGAACACGTTGCACATCTAGAGGATGCGCCGCCCTTGGAAATTTATCAATCGAATCATGAAGGTGCTTTAATTGACTGTCTTGAAAAAGCAAGAGAGCGTTTTTTACAAAAGCAACTTATGGGCGTGGTTTTGAATGCTGGTGCTTTTACTCATACATCGCTTGCGTTGGCAGATTGTCTTTCTTGGATAAAGGTTCCTTTTGTTGAGGTTCACATTTCCAATATTTTGGCGAGGTCAAATGTTGTGAGTTCTGCTACGGAGATACATGATGGCGGGATTGTGAATCCTAGTGATGTGCTTCGAGGTCAAAGTCTTTTTGCTGCGTATTCATTAGGTGTAATCGCTGGTTTTGGTATAGAAAGTTATGTGCTTGCGGTTGAGGCACTTATACGATATACAAAGGTCTCTAATCAAACTATATAGAGGTAAGCTATGTATCCAACCAGTGAATTTCGCCGTGGTCTTAAAATTGAAATCGACGGTACACCATATGAAATCGTTGAATTTCAACACTTTAAGCCAGGTAAGGGCGGCGCTATGGTGCGCACTAAATTGCGTAATATCCTAAATGGCCGTATAGCTGACAACACTTTTCGTTCTGGCGAAAAGGTGGCACGCCCTGATCTTGAGCAACGTGATATGCAATATCTTTATAAAGAGGCTGCTAATCTTGTTTTTATGGATCTTGTGAGCTTTGAGCAATTAGATTTGCAAGTTGAAATTTGTGGCGGTAAAGAACGTTATTTGAAAGAAGCGCAAGAAGTTCGTGTACTTTTGTATAATGGAAAGCCTATTGATATTGAAATTCCTATTTCTTTGGTGCTTGAAGTTATTGACGCAGAAATGGTCGCTAAGGGCGATACTGTGAATAACGTGACGAAGGCTGCAACTTTAGAAACAGGTATCGTTATACAAGTTCCTTCTTTTGTTAATATTGGTGATAGAGTAAAGGTTGATACTCGCAGCGATGAATATTTAGGTCGCGAAGGGTAACGGTTTTTTTACGGACAATCCAAAGCAAATACGGGAACTCATAGGCTTATTTTTTATTTTTATAAGCCTACTTATTGGTTTGAGTTTGTGGAGTTATGATATTTCAGACCCCACATTGAACCAGTCTGTCAGTGCGTCCATTGATATTAAGAATTCCGCAGGCACTTTTGGTGCGTATCTGTCAGGTTTCTTAGCTGATATGTTTGGCTTTGCTTCCTATGTATGGGTGCTTTTCTTTTTTGCTATGGGGCTTGGATTTATAGCAAAATGGTTTACTATTCCGTGGCATAGCATGCTTGGATATATCATTTTATTTGTCTGCCTTATTACCGTTTCCGAGGCCTTCACTATTGGTATTGGTGATGTTGTTGGCGGCGGAATACTTGGCGCTTGGTTATATTCTTTATTCCATGTGTATTTCAACCCCGTGGGCAGCGCCTTTATTTGGATGTTTCTGCTCATGATAGGGTTTGAATTATGTTTTCATGTTTCTTGGGTGAACTTTTTTTCTAAGGTATTTTCAAGCTCTCTAAAGCAGTCAAAAAATGTTGCAAAGAAATTACCCAAAAGCTTGCCGAAAGGTTTTGGACTTCCAAGTGTCTCCCTGTCTTCAAGTAAAAAGAAGGGAACGCTCACTCTTGACGTTAAAGCGACAAGCTCTAAAGATGTGACCAATTCTAAGGATAAAGTTATTTCTGCCGATGACGCTTCAAACGATAGCAAAGCTGACAAAGAAAATACGGATAAAAAATCATCCTCTACTGATAAAGAAATAGAACTGAGCTCACGAGATCCTCTTGGATTTTCTTCAAAAAAACTTTCCTTTGATAATGACTATGATGATGCGGATGATGCGGATGACGAATATGACGAGTATGAAGATTATGAAGATTACGGCGATGATGACGATGGGGAAGAAAACGCTAAGGGCGACGCCTCAAAAAATTCACCATCAAATTCATCAAAAAATTCGTCCTCAAATTCGTCCTCGAATTCGTCAAAATCAGATAATAATTCCGCAGATTCTTCTAATTCCAAAAGCCAAACGGATAAAAAGTCTACCTCTTCTAAGGAAGATACTCCGAAAAAAGAAGAAAAGAAAAAAGGTTTTTGGAGTTCTGTCTTTTTTTCTGATGAACCTAAAGAAGAGAAAAGTTCAGAAAAAGTTTCTAAAGATATTCACCTGCCTTCCATCGATTTACTTTCTCCTATTCCAGCAGAAGAAGGCATGCCTTCACGTGAAAGCTTAGATGCAAAAGGTGAAAGCCTTATGCAGTGTCTCCTTGACTTCAATGTGCAAGGCAGACTGGCAGGGATTTTGCCTGGCCCCGTGGTTACCATGTTTGAAGTGCGCCCCGAGCGTGGAGTAAAAGCAAAGCGATTTGAAGTCTTATCAAAAGATATAGCCATGGCGATTAAAGCCATCGCTGTGCGTGTGCAAGCGCCTATCCCAGGGACGGACACCGTTGGTATTGAAGTGCCTAACGACACAAGGCAAGTTGTGAGCTTTCGTGAAATTATTCAGAGCGAAGCGTTTACAAAATCAGATTCCGTGCTTTCCCTCGGTCTTGGTAAAGATATTTTCGGAAAACCTATGTGCGGAAAAATGGAAGAAATGCCCCACCTGCTTGTGGCAGGCGCAACGGGCGCAGGTAAAAGTGTTTGCCTTAATTCCATTATTTTGAGCATACTATACAAAGCACGCCCCCACGAAGTTAAAATGCTTCTTATCGACCCTAAACGGGTGGAACTCGCCATGTATGCGGATTTGCCACACCTTGTGCATCCCGTTGTGACCGATATGGACTTAGCTAAAAATGCCTTACTTTGGGCTATCGATGAAATGGATCAACGCTATCAACTTTTTCAAAATAACAAAGTACGCAATTTTACAGAATACAACAGCTTAGTGAAGAAATCTGCAAAAGAAAAAGCCGATGCTGACGAAGAATCTTCCTCTGAAAAGACAGGGGACAGCGTCAATCTCGATAATAAGAGTGATGCAAAAAATAGCGATAGCGCAGATACAAAAAAATCTTATTCAAATAAATCAGACGATTCAAAAAACACACAAGACGAAAAAAGACCGCTTCCTTATATAGTCATTATTATTGATGAATTGGCAGACCTTATGATGCAAAAAGGAAAAGAAGTAGAAGCCAGCATAGTTCGCTTAGCGCAATTAGCACGTGCCGCAGGGATACATCTTATTATTGCGACACAACGCCCAAGCGTTGACGTGGTGACAGGGCTTATCAAAGCAAACTTCCCTTCACGTATTGCCTTCCAAGTCACAAGTGGTATAGATTCTCGCACAATTCTTGACACCGTTGGTGCAGAAGCACTACTTGGCAAAGGTGACATGCTTTTTAAGCCAAGAGCTGGCGCATTACAACGCATGCACGGCGCCTTCGTGACAGATGACGAAGTTCGTGCCGTCGTCGATTTTTGGAAGCAAGGCAAGAAAGTGGAATACACCATCGACTTTACCCAGTACGGTGCGCAAGCCACAGAAAGTGCCTTCGCCGACCGAGATGATGCGCACGACCCCATGTTTGACGCTATCCTTGAACGTATAGTGGAAATGGACGAAGTTTCCATCTCTATGCTACAACGACACTTCAAGCTAGGCTTTGGTAGAGCAGGACGCATTATGGATCAACTTGAACGTGACGGCATTGTTGGCCCGCCCTCAGGCTCAAAACCAAGAAAAGTTCTTCACTAAAAACTTCCCGATATGGGAAGTTTTTTTTGTTATGAGGGGAGAGAGTAAAGAGGGGAAGAAGAGAATAAGGGGAAGAAGAGAATAAAGGGGGGGGAACCCCATTTTGTGGCACAAAATGAGTTTCCCCTCCTTACCCCCCCCTCCTGAAAAAGCGATATGTGTCTCTTTGTAAAGAGACAGTCATTTATAGTTTTAAATGATTGACAATATTGTATGTCTGCGATATTATTACACACAAGCATATGAACTAGGGCTTTCTATTTTTTGAACCCTACTCTTGGCTAGGTTTAAAGCTCTCCTCTTGTTATATATTGAGATTGCAGTTTGAACCTACAGAAATCCTTTCTACTAATGAACGAAGGATATTATTGAGCTTATATGTATGCGTATAAGTTCCTTGCCACCCTCTGATTTTCGCAATGAAAATTATAGGAGCAAGATGCCATGCCATTTTAAAGGCAGGGCATGCACTTACTGACTACTCCGTATTATAAGGAACTGTTAGCAAGCGAAACGGATCATGGGCGAGAAGAGAACGAACCAGACATTGGTCGTTTAAGTTTGTCGATTACTTAATTTAAAAGTATTCGCTATTTATTTCTCGCACTTGTGGCTTCCTTCGTATCATGTTGGTATTGTTTTTACTGCCAATGTGAGTTTCGTGTTTGCAAGAAACTTATTTGTCTCCGTTCTTATTTGATAAGAAAAAAATCCTCATAGTTTTTTGCATTTAACTTATATCTCTAGGAGTTTTTCATGGCTATCTCATTAACAAAGCCACAGGCAAATATACAAAGCGTTTTTACCCCTCAAGGTAATGATGTTATCGTTCTTGATTTTGCAACATCTGACGCAACCCTTGCACGCGTAGATGATAATCTTACCTTTACTTTTGAAGACGGTAGCAAAATTGTTCTTAACGGTTTCTATAATACCTATAACAGTGAAAACATGCCGACATTTGATGTCGATGGTGCTATCATTGATGGTGAAACTTTCTTTGCTGCCCTTGATGCAACTGACCTTATGCCTGCTGCAGGTCCAACACAGCAAGCAGTTGAAGGTTCTTCTTTTAACGAATTTGCTAATGCAGACTTGATTGATGGCGTTGACGCCCTCAGTGGTTTGACACTTGGAAATGCAGGCGCAGGCAATGGCGCTTCTCAACTAGCTGGCGCTGGCGCTGCTACAGTTGCGGCCGCTGGTGCAGTTGCTGGAGTTACTGCTCCTGAAGTAGACACAGAAGCTCCTACATTTACTATTGATGCAGGTAATGGCGCTCTTATTACATCAGACGCTGATTTGAAAGATGGCGAAGATTCTGCAACAGGTTCTTTCACCGCATCTGAAAATGTCGCTTCTTTTACTGTTACTGATTCAGAAGGTAATGTTCTTGAATTTGACGCAGATGGCGTTGCAAAAGTTGAAGGCGGTACATTGACTGTAACCGTTATCGGCGGAGAAGTTACCTATACCTTCACTCAAGACGGTTCATATTCCCATGAAGTGGGCTCTGATTCCTTCTCACAAGATTTTGAAATCACCGTGACCGACGCAAGTGGCAACACTTCCGCTCCAGGTACAATCACTGTTGATATCACAGATGATGGCCCAAGTATCACAGGTGATTCTGCTATTAAGACTGTAGAAGGTAATGTCGTAGAAGGTTCTCTTAACATCGACTTTGGTGCAGACGCTACAGGTGCTACCGTTACTATTGATGGCGTAGACGCTAACGATGACGGTTCATTTACACTTGCACATGGTACTGTGACAATAGATGCAGAAGGCAATTATACTTACACAGCTAATGCAAATGCTACCGTAGACAGCGATAGTTTCACAGTTGTAGTCACTGATAGTGACGGCGATACCGTAAAGCATGAAGTAACTGTTGATATTGAGCAAGTTGCAGGCCCTGATGCAGGTGATTTTGTTGGTAATATTGAAGTAAACGAAGCAGGTCTTGATGATGCTGGTAATGCTTCTGAAACTGTAAGCTGGACTGTTCCAGAGGGTTACAAAATAGATTCTGATTTTACTGCTAACGTAACAGATGCCGCTGGCAATGTTATTGGTACAGCTGCGGTTGGCGCAGACGGTGAGGTCATTATTACTCTTACTGACAATGTTGACCATGGTGGCAGTGACGACGGTGCAAACACTGCTGATAGCGCAGGTCAAGTAACTATCACTGTTACTGACGGCGCAGGCAATGATGTTGACGTGGTCATTGATGTTGATGTGGTTGACGATGTTCCTACTATAAATGGAATCACTTCTGAAACATCTGTCAATGATTCTAGTAATAATTTAGAAAATTCAGACCGCATTGAATTCAATAGCGCTACTATTGAATCAGGTAAGGGGTCAATGGTTATCAATGGCATTACTATTTCAGCTGTAAAGGTTACAGAGCAAACTGATGGTAGCATTGACATAGTAGAGAATGGAAAGCTTGGTCACGCGAACTTAGGTTCTGCAGGTAGCGGACTTACTGTTAATAATTCAGGTGTTGGCGGTAACGGTGGAGGCTACGACCAAGAAATTTCCCATAACGGTAAAGGCGCTTCTGAGGGTATTCTCTTAGATTTCGGCGATAAGCTAGCGTATGGTATAGATCTTAATCTTAGTGCTTTCTTCTCTGAGTCTGGCTCCAGTAACGACAAGGCTCCTGAGATGGTTACGCTTACCTTTATGAAAGATGGTCAAGTTGTGAAGACATTGACTCTTACCTCTGAGTCGAACAATGGCCAGTTTGATTCTAATGGTGCTTATATCGGTTATGTTCCTGAAGGATTTGATTCTGTTGTTATTGCTGGTGCTGATAACGGCGCAGGAACATGGAATAATAGTGACTTCCTTATTAAATCTGTGGAATTTGATACAAAGCCTGATGGTGCGCTTGCAACGACAGCAGGTACTGTAGATGCAGACTTTGGTGCCGATGACGATGGCGCGGGTAATATGGGTATCACTTTCAATCATGCAAATGGTGAAACCATAGAAACAAGCCTTGGTACAATTACCCTTGAAGTGAAGGAAGGAAGTGCAGGCGGTGGATTTATCACTGCATATGATGCAGAAGGTAATCCTGTCTTTACAGCAACCATGGGCGCAGACGGAAAGTGGAATTTTGAGTTACATCAAGAATTCCAGCTTGGCGCTGATGGCTCTCTTGGTGATTTTGAACTTAAATTCACAGTAACTGATAGCGATGGCGATACAGCAGATAGTAGTATTACTATTGATTCAAATCCACTTCCTGATATGACTAATAATACTGTTAGCGTTGACGAAGCAGGACTTGGCGATGCTGCAAACTCTAGCGAAACAACCACTTGGACACCTCCAGCAGGTTTCACAGTAGATTCTGCAAATAGCACAATAATGGACGCTAGCGGTAACCCAATTGGTACAGTTGTTGTTAATGCTGACGGCTCACTCACTTATACACTCAATACTAATATCAATCATGGTGATAATAACGACGGCGCAAACACGCTAAACGGCGCAGATACTATCACCGTAGTTCTCGAAGACGCAAATGGTAATAAGTTTGAAGTAGAAGTGAATGTTGACGTTACGGACGATGTTCCTGTTATCACAGTAGGTGACACTGATAGTATCCAGGGCGGTTCAACTGAAAATGTTGGATTTGATTTAGCCCTTAGTGAAGGAGCCCTTAAGGCTGCTGCTGGTATGTACGACTCTGAAATTGGAAATAGCTTCACTGTAGGCGGCGTAACAGCAACTGCGGTTAAAGTGGAATATAACGAAGATGGTTCCATTAAGACGGTAGCAGATACTGGTAACTTGCGTTACACTGCAACGGATAATAGCGGTGCTGATGCAGTAAATACTGGCGGTTTAACCGTTGATACAGGTAGTCGCAACAACGAAATTCTCGCTGGTGATAACAGTGCTGAAGGTATTCGCTTTGACCTTCCTGAAGGTGAAGTCTCCTATGTCTTCAAGCTTGGTCTTGATGCTTTCACTGCTGATAAGGGCACTGAGGGTACTGAAGATGGTCAGTTTGATACAACATTCTCTGAAGTGGCTGTTGTAAACTTTTATAAGGACGGCGTTCTCGTTCACACAGAAACTGTTTATGGCAAGAACGGCACCCAGACCCAAGATTACAAATTTGAAGTAGAGGGTGGCTTTGATTCTGTTATTGTTTCACCACAAGAAAATAACCACGTAGGCGCTGGAAGTGATAATAGCGACTTTGTTATTGATTCCGTAGAGTTTGGAGGCAAGGAAGTTGCTACAAGCATTAGCACTACCTCTGGTGATCTCTCTGTTGATATGGGCGCTGATGGCGGCGCTAGTGGTGTTCACTTTGCTTACGCAGATGGTCAGACAATTAGCACAAGCCTCGGTGATATCACAATAAAGCTAAACACAGTAAATGGTGTTGAAACCATGACCGCTCTTGATAAAGACGGTAATCCAGTCTTCACTGCGGAACTCAATGGAGACGGAAAGTGGAACCTTGAATTGGAACAAGAATTCCAAGTTAAGGATGACGCTGGTAAAGAATCTGATTTTGAATTAGAATTCACAACAAATGTTGATACCGATGGCGACACTGGAACAGGCTCTGTAGTTATTGACAGCGACAACGATGGTTCACTTGAACCTGCTCCTGAAGCTGCTCCTACTGTAATGTCTTTTGAAGATACCTATGTGAACGGTGGCGGCGATAAGCTCTATGGTGGAGACGAAGCTCTCTATGGTGGCGAAGGTAATGACTATATCGACGCTGGCGAAGGTGCAGACACTATTACAGGTGGCGCAGGCGATGATATCATCGTTTACGATCCTTCTGATAATTCTGTATCTGGCGGATCAGGAAATGACCTCCTCATCGTTGGTGATGGCGCGACCGTTAGCGAAAGTACAGATGGCTTTGAAGCTATCCTCTCTGGATCTAGTGCTACAGACATCACTTCTTGGCAAGATCTTGAAGGTCTTGGAATTAGCAAGAATGATGATGGCAGCTTCACTATCGACGAAACTACTTGGGAAGCTGATGGCGACACATACACCTATATCGGTGACGATACCAGCCTCAACCTTGAGTTTGAAATAGTTGCAAACAGCTAAACCAATAACAACAAACATTAGTATAAAATAAAAAACCTTCCCGTATGAGTTTATTCATAAGGGAAGGTTTTTTTTGATTTAAGAGGGAAGAGAATAAGGGGGGAACCCCATTTTGTGGCACAAAATGAGTTTCCCCCCCTTGCCCCCCTCCTGAAAAAGCGACGTGAGTCTTTTTGTGAGAGAAGAGAATAAAGGTGGGAACCCCATTTTGTAGCACAAAATGAGTTTCCCCCCTTGCCCCCCCTCCTGAAAAAGCGACGTGAGCCTTTTTGTGAGAAAAGAGAATAAAGGTGGGAACCTTATTTTGTAGTAGAATATTTGTGCTTTAGGGGAGAGAAGAGAATAAAGGTGGGAACCCCATTTTATAGCAGAAAATGAGTTTCCCACCCTTGCCCCCCTCTTGAAAAAGCGACGTGAGCCTTTTTGTGAGAAAAGAGAATAAAGAGGGGGAATTCATTTTATAGCAGAAAATGCGTTTTAGGTGAGGGAGTATTTATTTTTACAGTGAGGTTTCTAAAATAACGTATGCGATGGCGAATTCTTTTTCGTGGCTGTAGGATACATGGGAAGCGCAGACGCCTAGGGCATCTGCTTTTTTCTTGGCGTTACCTAGAAAAGTTATGTAGGGGGCTTTGCCTTCTTCTCTGAGAACTTCGATATCTAAAAAAGAAATACCTTCTGAGAAACCTGTTCCAAGGGCTTTCACGGCGGCTTCCTTGACTGCAAAGCGTGCGGCAAGCCATTGGGGACAATTCATACTAAAAGAGCTGTGAGAGGTATCCTCTGGCTGTTTAGATATGTGACTTGTGGGCATTTGTGCTTTTTCTTTTTCTGTGAGAATGCGCCCTAGGAAATGATCACCGAATTTCTCATAGGCACTTTGGATGCGCTTGCAATTTACTATGTCTGTACCGATGCCAAGTATCATATTTCACCTAAAATACGGATAAAAATTGATTGAGTTTCCACAAAAGCATTAATTGCTTTTAGGAAGAGGGAAATATCTCTTAATCTTTGTAATAAATGCGTAATGATATTTCTACCAAAGTACTTAATTGCGTTGAGATGAAAGTCCAAAATTATTTTTCTATTATAGAACTTAATTGTTTTTTCAGGAAGGGGGAGTCTGAGGGGGAAAACTCATTTTGTACCACAAAATGGGGTTTCCCCCTCAGAAAAAAAACTCCAACCCAAACAAAACAAAAATTTATTTTGATATCATTTTTATAAAGGTGAGTATGAGTCCAAGGCAAGTGCCTAGTATAGCGGCAAAGAGGACTCTAAAGTTTTCTGGGAGTAGGAAGGTTATGGTGTGCATGGGAATCCAAAAGAGTAGAATATTGCGGACAATGGCAAGATTCCAGAAGTTTTCCCAGTTCATATTTTTAAGATATTTGGGCACGAGTGGTTTTTTTATAAGGGAGATGAGTGAGCCATTGTGTTCTGCGACGTGCGCATCAGTGAGGCTGTGTGTGAGCATGAGAATGGGCGCAAAGAAGCAGTTCATGGTGAGGCTGACACAGAAGGCGGCTATTATTTTTTCTATACTGAGTGTGCTTGCTAGGGCAGTTGCACCCCATGGGAGGCCTAGTTTGTTGAGTATGAGTGGCGCACCTGTTGAGAATATGATGAAGGCGGCGGTGATGGCTATACCTAGGAGTCCCCAGAGAATAGCTTTTGGTAGCAGTCCGTAGTTTTTTGGTGAGTATGAACCTGTGGCGATGCGCTGTGCGAGGCTTTCGCCAAAGGTGGCGAGCAGGGCAAACTTGAAGAATGCTGAGATGAATGGGTGAGCGGTGTTTGTGCTTTTGTATAGGTCCATCACGGGCTCAGATAGAAAAAGGGCGATGAAGGCACAGGCAAAGAATACTGTAAATACTATATCCATGGGATTGAATGATGTTTTCATTGTTTTCTCGTATGGCTTATATGTGGAGTTAGAGTTGGAATTGGAAGTTAGAGTTGGAATTGGAAGTTGGAGTGGAGTTTGGAGTTGGAAGACATGTCATTTCAATTTGAGGGACTTAATGTTGAGACTTAGAGTTGAGGACTTAGTCCTGCGGAAATTTTTTAGGGAAAGATAATCTTTTTTAAGATTTTCTTTCCCTAGAATTTCAAAAGCGATTGTATTCAAAGAGTTTCTATTTGTCGTCTAATGTGGCGAAAATATTCACCATAGTCTTAAAGAGATTATCTCTATTGACAGGTTTTGAGAAGTGGGCGTTCATGCCACTTTCAAGAGATTTTTTAATATCTTCTTGGAAGGTGTTGGCTGTAACCGCTAGGATTGGCACTGTTTTAGCGTCTGGCCTGTCGAGTTTACGGATATTTTCTGTTGCTTCAAAGCCGTTCATTTTAGGCATTTGAATATCCATAAGCACAACGTCGTAGTAGCCTACTGGTGAATTTTTAAACATCTCGACCGCAACGTCACCGTCGTTGGCTTCTTCAATGTCTGTTTTAACAGTTGAGAGTAGGGCTTTTAGGATAATGCGGTTGATTTCCACGTCATCTACGAGCAGGGCTTTTTTGCCTGTGAGCATACTGAGGTCAGTAGGCTTTTCATCTTTTTCTTCCTTATGCGCTTGCACTTGCTCTAGAGCAAAGGCAAACATCAAGGTGTTGTCGTCATTCTCTTTATTTATTTTTATTTTGCCACCAAGGTGTCTAACAATGTGCTGACAAAGGGAGAGGCTAAAGGCTTCATCAAGTACTTGTGAATTGATAAGGGCTTGACTTATTTCGAGAGGATTTTCAAGAGCGTCGACTTTTTCTTTGCTCATAATATCGCCCGTATCTTGAACAGTAAAGCTAAAGCGAGTTTCGCTGCCGCTAACTTGTTCTTGGACAAGGCTCAAGGTGACTGTGCCGTTGCTACTGCCTGCTTGCCCGATAGCGTTACTTATCAAGGTGATGAGTACTTGTCTGATACGCATAGGGTCAGAGAGGAAAAACTGGTTGTCAATCGTTGGAATATCGATTCTTAGTCTAACGCCATTTTTCTCACAGAAATCTTTTACAATAGTGCCGACATCACTGATGAGTGCGCTCATATTGAAAATTTCTTTTTTCAGAGTAATGGTAGTTGCGTCGATTTTGGAGGTTTCTAGTATTTCGTTAACAAGGCTGAGAAGGTGCTTTGCAGATACTTCGATTTGTGAAATTTCTGTGGTAACATCTTCAACCGTTGTTTCTGGAATAATGAGTTTGTCTTTAGCTATGGTGCTCATACCTAAAATAGCATTCATCGGTGTGCGTATTTCATGGCTCATGCGAGCAAGGAAGGCGCTCTTTGATGCGTTTGCTTTGTTAGAATCGATAACGGCTTTTTCGAGGCTTGTTTGAGTTTCACGCAAGCGCTTTTCGATATTAACACGTTCTGACATATCACGAGCAACACCAACAATACCGTCATATTCATTCTTGTCATTGTAAACAGGTGTTCTAACAATTTCTAAGACTTCATGGTGACCGTCGCTGAAGATGTATTCTTCTTCAGAGTATATCGGAAGCTTGTCACGCTTAGCTTTTGTATCATTTTCCATATCGCCAAAAACGAGGTCATTAGGAAGGATATCTTGTGCGGTTTGCTCAAGAATTTCAGGGATAGCTTTTCCTGAAACGGAGCAGAAGCGTGGGTTGACGGCAAGGTATTTATTATCCGCATTCTTATACCAAATAACATCTGGTGAGGAAGCGAAAACAGTGAGGAGCAAACGTCTTTGCAATGCAACTTCTTGCTGTTGCAATATAACGCTTGTAACGTCTTGTACTGTGACCATGTAGCCGATATGCACATTTTCTTCGTTATAGAATTTCTCAACGTCACCTTTGTAATACAATTGTGTTACTGGGTGTAAATGTACGTTTTGTGGTCTGTCATTGAAGTAACAGGTGAGCGGGTTATTCTCAGCTAAGCCACTAATGTTTTCATACTTTTTACCAATGGCATCTTCAAATGTCATCTCAAAAGCGGTAAGGGCTTTATCATTGAGGTAAATAATTTTGCCATCGACATCGGTAATAACGAGCAAGTCTAGCACACTATTAACAACGTTATCCGCCATGATATTGAAAGAATCGTAAAGAGTCCCAATTTCATCATGGATAGGTTCTTCAAATCTAAATTGGCGTTCACCGTTTCTAAATCTCAATATCCCTGCATTAATAAAGGTGATACGCTTTGTGAGATTTGAGGCAAGCCAAATAGCGATGAAGATAACAAGAACTGTCATAAGAACAGTGGAAATAGTTAAGGAATAGGCAGTTTTTGTAAGATTGTCGTTCATTTTTTTGTTACTTTGAGCAATGATGCCTTCAATAACTTTACCTGTTTCAGTTGCAGGGCTAAGGAAGTCATCAAGTCCTGCGCCAATAGCAACAAAGCCAAAACCTATTTTAGAATCGGCATAATGTCCCGTATAGTACGGAATTGCCGCTGCGGTGGTTAGCTTTGTGAGCCCACTCCATAAGATAACAAAAGAGCCTGAACCGCCATCTTCAGCAAGGTCAAACCAGCCGTCACATTGCGGAGCGTTATTAAGGTAGCGACAATCAAGCCCTACGTTGCCTGAAGCTGTAAGGGCTTTTGCAGGTTTTTTGTCTCTGCGTTGGTCAGTAAAGGTGGGTTCATCCACAATAAAATCGACATAGCTTTTTCCGCTAGCCATCCAGCTTTCGTAGATAGTTTCTTCAAGCCAAGGCACGGCAGGGTCACCCGTTTCAGGGTCATACCCAACGATGGAATGGTGACGAGGGTGAACGACGCTTCTTCCTTTGTAGTCCCAAATAAAAGCGTAGTTGCCTTGAAAAGCGTCGGAAAGTTCGGTGTAGCGGTCACTCATCGGGGTTATGTGTTCCATGAGCTCTATGAGGTGGTCATGGTTAAGAGCAAGGGTAACATAGCCTATTTTTTCACCATTTTCATAAACAGGGGTAGCCCAGCGAACTATACCATTGAAGCGTTTACCGACAGGGTTTTCCCAACCAGCAAAAGCAGAGCTTTCTGGATCAAATTCGATACCCACACGGTTCGCATTAAATTTGTTATAAATGCCTATGATTTTTGATGGAACATACGCTCCAATCACATCAGAAACATAAATTTCGCCTTTTTTTAGGTCAGGGAGATACTGGAAATAGTCTTCAGCTTTAACGAAGGTATTTTCTTTTTTTGAGATGTCTTTAAGGCTTGTATCCATGCAATCACAGGTGGTTACTTTTATTTGCTCTTTTCCGTTGAGGTCAAGGAAGGTTATTTCTCTAAAGAGTGGAATGTCTTTGTATGTAAAAAGATCGGCAGGGCGGTAGCTGAAAGACTGATCGTTTTGTGGATTAGAGGAGGTTTTTATTTCCCCTTTTGTTTGGTCTTGTGTAGATTTCCATCCAGCGGTCGGTGCTACGTCGTTTGGATCGATAATCCATTCTGACTGTTCCATAACTCGTTTTGCTTTCCCATTCACAAAGCTCTCATAGTTCTGAACACTTGGGGTAATTAAACTTGCTGCTAATATATTGGCGTCTCTTCCATATAAAAAGGCAGCAACGTGAGCGGCTGCATCTGTAGTAAGACGCTCGATGTTTTCACGAGCAATATTTTCAAGGGCTTTTTTCGTATTACGAATGGTGATTTCTTTCGTTTCTTCCAAAGCTTTATTGGAGTCTACGCTTAAACCTACAGATTGGTACCACGCAATAAGCGCAAGTAATACAAGAGGAATAACCTTGATGACAACAAAAAGTCCGATGAGTTTTTCTCTCATTCCCACACTTTTTTTCGATTTTTGAGTTGTATCGCTCATATAACCCCTAAAGTAATCAGCCCAAGATAGTGCTGTACAGTTATTGTTTTGCTATACATATACTAGTTCATTTTTTCTGTCAAATAAACTATTATGACAATTTATTGACAAAGAATTACGGGTGTTAACAAAGAGAGGCAAAGTTTTGAGAGGTGAATTTCCTTGTTTTTTGAGAGGACATAAAGAAAGAGTTTTATAGGTTAAACGTGAGGCGCTCTCTGAGAGCCAATACGTTTTAGACTGATAGGATATTTTTAGTATTTACCAAAGGCCGATGGGTCAAGTTTTTGCATAATACTATCATCTTTCTTGGCTTCCATGGCTTCTGCATCCGTCCAATAATGGAGGTAACTTGCAAGATCGGCTCCGATAGCGCTCACAAGGGTGGACATGGCGTCAATGGGCATGCGGTTATGGATAGTGAAAAAGATATTGTTTCTATCAGTTTTATAGGGGAGTACGCCGCTTTGGTTGATGGACCATAAAAGTGCGCCCGTTTGGGTGTCGTATATTTCTAGTTGAATGGCTATTTTTGAATCGCCAGAACTAGCGCCGTCAATAAAGTGGGTTATGTAGCCACCCACAAGGAACTGCGCCCCCATGGCCTTTGCCCTTTGCACTGCGTGCTCGACTCTGTTTGGTGGGTGGATTTCTGAAAACTCCAAAATCCCAAAGGTTTGCTCTGCGAGAAATTGTTGCCATATAATTCTTGATACTCCGTAGGAAATCCCTAAATGGTCAACGTTAGATTGCACCAATCCAAAGGGAACAAAAAGAGCCGTAGGCTTTACTTCAAGAGATCTGTTAGCAGCAACATTAACTTGTAATTTACTGAGGTAGACATTGGCATCATCATAAAAACGAATCCCTTGAGAGACGTCAAAATCAGCACGTCCGCCTGAAGGGAGTAAGGTGTCCTTTGCAGAATTTCCTGCGCTAACGAGCACATCTCCTATAGTTTCAGTGCTGGCACAGCCTGTGAAAAGAAAGAAAATACTCATAAATACAGCAGTATATAAGCTTTTTCGAGAGATGATACGATTTTGAGAAATGGAAAGTGTTTTCATAATGGCGCCTCAATTACTTTTATATTGCAAAGTTGCTCTATCCAATATAATCTTCATTAATGTTTTTTGACAGAGAATTAACGTATTGTATAGCTTATGCAAAATGCGTACCGAACATACTAATTTCTCTTGGCATTGATTTGACATTAAGCAGACCACTTGTATGGTATTGCCATGGCAGTATAGGCAAAAATAGAGACTTTGCCTATAGTCACTTTGAATATAACAAGTAACACGACAAATAACTATATGATTATATTGGATTAATATATGAAAACTTCAGTTCTTTTCCTTGCGTTTATGCTTCTTTGTAGCTCATGCGTTGCCAAAATCCCACCGCATACACTTCAGATTTATGATGAAAATGCCTACGCTATCGCAAGGCCGCTTTTGTTATATGACTTTCAAAAACAAAAAATTGACATTGAGGTTCAGCCTCAATCAAGCCTTTTGAACCCTTTTTATGGAATAGCAGGCAATCAAGCAGCCAAAAAACTTTATGATAGTCTGTCTCTTTCTTTTCGATTTCCTGACCAAGAAAATAGTGGAAATTCTCTCTTGAAAGATTCTATAGCAGAAAACGCAGAAGTCACCATGCATGCCTATGGATTCACTGTGAGCCAAGGCTCTGAGCTTATAACAGCGACCATCCTTGGCGAAACAGATTGGAATAATGACAGCATAAATGATTATATCCTCTCTTTTAGAATCAATCAAAAACCTCTCAATTATGAACTCAATAAACAAAAAGCACGTGTGGAATTACCCACAAGGGAATATATTTTGCTTGTCAGAAATGTGAACGCAAGTATATACCGAGGGGAAATTTTGTTTATTCACGATTATATTAGACAAAGCAGTGGCATTCGCTCACAAGTGTATAAAAATCACAAAGATGCCAAAAATAGCATTTTTCAAGATCATAGCGCCATAAGCTTTGAACAGGGACAAGAAAATATAGTGACTGCGCCTTCTAAAAAAAGTGAGAAGGAAAGAAAGCAGCAAGAAGAGCAAAAAAAGAAAGACGAAAAAGCGAATGAAAACAACAAAGGAAGCATGACAGAAACCAAGCTTTCAGAATAAAAACTAAATCGTTCCATATAGAAATACGGTCTTTTGACGAACAAGTAAGGTCGCCAAGTAAATAAGGTCGCCAAGTAAATAAGGTCGCCAAGTAAATAAGGTCGCCAAGTAAATAAGGTCGCCTGAGACATAAGGTCACCAAGTGACAAGCTCTATTTGTGTGTATATGTACCTTGGAAGGAAACCCCTTTTCCGCAAAGGGCTATTTTTTCATGCACAATATAGGCTGTATCTTTGGTAAAAAGAACAAAGAAGTTTTCCTTTTTTTTTGTGGTAAAAGTAGCCCAACCCTGAGCGCTTAAAACTCCTTGGCCTTCTATTTCGCAGGTGTTTCCATTCTTTGCAAAGCTTTGCCCTTGAATTGAGTGCGTTGTTCCTTTGCTATTTACTACAATATGCCCACCTTGCGCCTTTTTTGCGTTCGTGGGTGAAAAAAGATAAACATCTCCTGATTGTGGGGTGAGGAATACTTGCGCCGCAAGCTCCTGTGTGCGAGCAATAAAAGCAAGGGTGAAAGCGTTTACTTCGCTCAAATTCATGGAGAAGGAACTTGCAACGGCATCACGCTTGTAGTCAAGCCAAAGACGTTGCTCCTTGAGTTTTTGTGCAAATTCTTCTTTATTGCTTTGTTTTTTAATGGCGTTCCATGTGAGATTTAACATGGCATCTGCCAGAGCGTAATCCTTATTTTCCTTGCGAAAACGGGCGTGCTTTTTGTCCGTCATGCGATACTCAAGCGCTTGCGTACTTTGCTTGTCCGCTTCGTCCAAAATAGGGGAATTTTCTGTGCTTGTTTTTTGCTCTAAAGGTTCAGAGGCTGATATTCCCGATTTTTCGTCTGCCCTAAACGCTTCGGAGTTTTCGGATTTTTTGCCTGATTCAGAAACTTGATCATAGATGTTTTCGTCAAAATCATCGTATAAAGAGGCATCACTTATAAGGAAAGAGTCAAAATTTCTATTTTCCTCTTTTTCTAAACAAATCCCCTGCGCCAGTCCTTGATAAGGAGCGAGCAAAACAAAAAATAAAATATTGAGTAATAAAACGAAAAAAGAGACACTCAAAAAGCATCTTTTCTTCTTTTTCTTTTCTTGACTCATTATTTTTCTCTCAATACTTCTTTCATACTTTTTCTCAATACATAGATCCATTAAGTGCTTTTCCCTTATTATTCTCTCAATGTGTGTACTCACAAATGCTTTCCCCCAATTCTTCTCGTAATGCGTGTACTCACAAATGCTTTCCCATACTCTTTTCTCAATGTGTGTACTCATAATGCTTTTTCAGGAAGGGGGGAGTTTGAGGGGGGAAACCTCATTTTGTGCCACAAA
>CAMQVJ010000043.1 GCA_947038175.1 uncultured Desulfovibrio sp. | reverse complement strand
CAGTGACACAAAACCCCAAAAATCGCTTGACATTTTCTTATATCATATGACAAAGTGGTAAAAAGTGGTAGAAAGTGGGGTAATATGAATTTTAGAGGACGCTCATCACGTAATTTAGACCCGAAAGGTCGCCTAATGCTTTCCCCTGAATACAGGGAAAGTCTTTACTTACGTATGGCGTATAGCACTAAAAACACACTCAATCCTCTCTGTGCCGATCAAAAAGCAAGCCCCATAAACCCAGATACTGAAGCAAAAACTCAGGCGGATTTTCAAAGTACATCCGTAACAGAAAGCTTGAGCACCGCTCTAAGCACGTCTATCACGGAAAATTTAGATAAAAATTCTGATGAAATTTTAGGCGAAGTACTCAAAGAATCTCAAGAAAATAATGAAGCCATAAGCAATACCCCGAACGAAGTTCAAAAAGAATTAGTTCAAGAAACAAAGCTTGTTGTGACAACATACGATAATTGCCTTGCGGTTTTCCCTTTGAGTGATTGGCTTAAACTTGAAGAACAATTTTCTCGAATTTCTAATGCATCAGCAAAAATACGCTCTTTCAGGCGCCTCTTTATCGGTGGAGCTGAAGAGCTAAGCATAGACTCACAGGGCAGAATTCGTCTTTCTTCTGATCACAGACAATACGCAAAATTAGAAAAAGAAGTTATCGTTATGGGACTTATCACCCGTTTTGAAATATGGAATCCTGCTCTCCTTAAAGCCAGCCTTGAATCTCAAAGTCTAGACGATGTAGCAGAAGAACTAACGGCAAGCGGTATAGATTTCGCCTTATAATCAAAGCTATCTCATTCAAAAAATATTTCATAAATCAATATTTCATAAATCAATATTTCACAATCAATATAAGGTTTTACTATGACAACTAATGCTGACAATGCCACCCACGTTTCCGTATTATTAGAAGAAGTTCTTTCTGCTCTCATGAGTGAAGAGAATAAAAAAATAAAATCACCTTGGTTTTTAGACGGCACTTTAGGCCTAGCAGGGCATAGCAAAACTCTTTTAGAACGCTTCCAAGCCTTAGGAATTGATGCGAATCTTTGCGGTCTTGATAGAGATCCACAAGCCTTAAGCAGAGCAACAACAAACCTAGAAGCTTTTTCAAAGCAATGCCATCTTTTCCCTAGTGATTACGCTTCTTTTGAAGACATTATTCCGCAAATAAACACAGACAAGAGCAACAGCTTTAAAGGTTTATTTAATGGCGTATTACTTGACCTTGGTGTCTCCTCTTTGCAACTTGATGTAGCAGAACGGGGTTTTAGTTATCACCAAGACGGCCCACTTAATATGCGTATGGACATGGGTTCTCTTTTACAAAAAGAAGCGCCTCCACATACAGAATCTGCAAAAACATTTGTCAATCGTACTGATTTTGACACGCTCAAAAAGGTTATTGAAGAATTTGGCGAAGACCCACAAGCAGGGCGTATAGCCAGAGCCATTATTGACGCACGCCAAACCAAAAGCATTGAAAACACAAAGCAACTAGCAGACATAATCTATCTTGCCTACCCACCAAAATGGCGAGCAACAGCAAGAAATCACCCAGCAACAAGAACTTTTCAAGCTATACGCATGTATATCAATGACGAGTTAGGACAACTTTCCAAATTTTTAGACAATATATTAGCACATACGGCAGATAATGGCATTATCGCTATTATTTCTTTCCATTCCTTAGAAGACCGCATGGTGAAACAAAAGTTCAAAGAATGGGCAACTGCTTGTCTCTGCCCTCCTCAATTGCCTCGCTGTGTTTGCCATCATAAAAAAGAAGCGCAGATTCTCACAAAGAAGCCGACACTTCCTAGCAAAGACGAATGTTTAATCAACCCTCGCTCTTCAAGTGCAAAACTCAGAATAGTTCAAAAATTAGCGCCTCAATAAAATGCCTCAGCCCATATGTCACCCCATAAAGAGTGACTAGAAGCAGGAATTTATATTAAATTACACGATAATACGTAGCCACGGAAGAACTATCTATGAGTAATCACCACATAAAACAAAGCGAAGAAGCGACGCCCCCCCCCCTCTCTCGCAAAAATATCCACACAAACACGTGGTTGCTCTTTCTTATCATTTCCTTGCTTTTTAGTTTTAGTTCAGGGCTTTTTCTTATTTGGATTAGTATCGACAGAACAGATTTAGCCTATAAAATGTATAAGATTCAGCAGAGTATTGGAAATGGGCAAGGGCATACGACAAAACTTGAAGTGGAAAGAGATAGTCTGCTTTCTCCTTATAAACTTGATAGCAAAGCGGAAGAGCTTGGGCTCACTATCGCAGAACCAGGCCAAGTACGCAGGCTTATTAAATAAAGCGTACGGCTTTATATACGTATACGATAACGCATAGCACGACGTGCAAATATTAAAAAAATTAAGTGTAGATATATATGAAATTACCACAAAGCCCTGGCACCCTACGAAAAAACAATCGAAAGAATGTGCGTAAAACAACAAGCACAGTTCAAAAACCCAATAGGTTGCAAACTGCGTTTAATCAGGTGAATTGGTCGAAAATAAAATATCAAATAGTTGCGGGTTTGTTTGCTACCGTCTGGGCTGTTTTATGGCTTAGAGCGGCATATCTTCAAGTAATTATTGGTTCAGATTTACGAGATAAATCAGCAAGACAGCACAGCATAACACAATTAGTAGAAGCGAAACGAGGCAATATTTATGATCGTAATGGTCAAATTTTAGCAAGAAGCGTTGAAGTTAAATCTGTTTATGCTCACCCTCAAAACATAGTTGATACAGTTCATGCAGCTAAAGTTCTTGCACCTATTCTTGACCTCACACAGGAACAAGTTCTTAAACAATTAGAACAAAAGAAATCCTTCGTATGGCTTAAAAGAAAAATAGACGATGCAAGTTCCTTAGCTATTCAAACATCTGGAATTGCAGGTATTGGCCTCAGTAAAGAATATGAACGGGTCTATCCTTACAAACACTTAGCAGGGCAATTACTAGGCTTTGTTGGACTTGATAATGACGGGCTTGAAGGCGTAGAAAGAGCTTTTAATGACATACTTACAGGCACATCACAAAAACAATTAGTCCCAAGAAACCTTGCAGGTAGGGCGCTTTACAGTCCCGACGATGACGAGACAGAAGGCACAGATATTGACCTCACACTTGATGTACAAATTCAGTTTATAGCAGAAGAAGTTATAGCGGAAGCAGTACAAGCGTATGACGCTAAATGGGGCGGCGTTTTAGTTGCTGACCCACAATCAGGTGACATTTTAGCATGGGCTCAATATCCTTTCTTCAATCCTAATAGTTTTAGAAGCTATGACCCTGCTATATATAGAAATAGACTTGCAAATGATGCTTTAGAACCTGGCTCAACCTTTAAACCCCTTGTGGTTGCTGTTGCCCTTGAAGAACAAATAATCAATGCACAGACTGAATTTTTTTGTGAAAATGGATCTTGGCAAATTGATAGTATCAACCCAACAACAAAGCAACGATTCTTTACTATTGGGGACGATGGCAGATCCTACAAAAACCTCAACCCAGAGGAAATCCTTGCCCATTCTAGTAATATAGGAATGGCGAAAATAGCAAAAGCCATTGGTAGCGAAAAACTCAAATCCTATTTACAACGCCTTGGCTTTGGCAAAACGACAAACCTTGGTCTTGATGAAAGCCGTGGTATTTTACGACGCTTGAGAGACTGGAGTGAAGCAGATTTACTTTCCACAGGTTTTGGTCAAAGTATTTCCGTTACTGGCTTACAATTACTCCAAGCCTATAATATTCTTGTCAATGACGGGGAAAATGTTTCCCTTAATCTGCGAAAAGACGAAAATAATAATAATTCTAATGTTTCTGAAAAAAGTATCTTCAGTAGAAAAGTTTCTCGCGAAGTCCTTAGTATGATGGAATCTGTTGTTGATGGTAATGGAACAGGCAAAAGAGCTCGCATCGAAGGGGTGCGTGTTGCAGGAAAAACAGGCACAGCTCAAAAAGCCGCAAAGAGAAGCACGGGCTATGGCGAAGACAGAATGGCGTCTTTTGTAGGTATTATTCCTGCGGATAATCCTCGCTATATTATTATCACCATACTCGATGAACCTAAAAAGAAAACTTACGGTGGCGTTATCGCTGCTCCTGTTTTTCAAAAAGTAGCCGTCCGCACAATGGCGTATAGTGGTGATTTGCCAGGTGTTGTTTTTCCACAAGAACCTAGCGGAAAAAACTCTGCAAAAGCGAAGCAAAAAACCAAGGTTATCAGCCTAGAAAACGGTCTTATGCCTGACTTGACTAATCTCAGTTTACGTAGTGCCATGAACACTTTCAAAAAACTTGGCATTATTCCTAAAGTAGTGGGCGAAGGAACACATATCGCTTCACAAAGCCCAGCGGCAGGAACTCCCCTAGGGAATGCGCTCACAACGCAAAAAAAACCTGACGATAAAAAGTCCAAAGATAAAGAACAAGACAAAGATAAAAAAGCACAAGAAAAGAATAATACAAAGAATAAAGACACGATAGCTGTAAATGGTGAAGCCAATACGACGAATAAAGGAAACACGGGAACAGATATAAACACAAAAGCTCCCCAGTCTCCACAAAAAGCACCAGAATTCATTCTCTACCTTGCCACACCTCAAGAATTAGCCAATCAAAATATTGACCCAAATTCCAGTGACGAGAATGCTACTACAAACAAGAATCAGAATACAAACAAAGGTGTGCAAGACACAAAAGATAAGCAAGGCTCAAGTAACACTGTAAAATAAAAAGGTGCAAGAACATGATTATCGATCTAAAATCCCTCTGTACTTTTATAGAAACAGAAAACGCCAATATCATCACCGACTCAAGACAGGTCAACGACAAGGATATTTTTGTTGCATTACCTGCTGCGACGTCTTCTCACTTGGGTAAAAAACACGCTCCTTATTCCTATATAGAAACGGCTATTGCTAAAAATGCGTCCTACATTGTTCTTGAAAAAGAACTCTACGCACTTTTAGAAAAAGAACATACTATTCAAGAAAATATTGCTTATGTCGTCGTAGAAGATGTTCGAGAAAGCCTTGGTATTCTTGCCCAAACAAAATATAAGACCAAGGATTTACCGTTTACTATTATCGCCCTCACAGGCACAAATGGCAAAACAACTTCCTCCTATTTATTGGAGCACCTTTACACGCAATGCCACAAAAGCGTAGCTGTGATTGGAACGGTGAGTTATCACTGGGAAGGGCATTATGAAGAAGCGCCCCTCACTACCCCCGATTGCCTGCATCTTCACAAGTCTTTAGCGCAAATGCGTGAGGCTCATGTTGACGTGGTGATTATGGAAATTTCCTCCCATGCGCTTGATCAAAATCGCATCGCAGGCATAAATTTTGACGGAGCGCTTTTCACAAACCTTACCCAAGATCACCTCGACTACCATGAAAACATGGAAAATTATTATCAAGCAAAATTGAGCCTTTTTACAAAAACACCAAAGCTCAATAAAGCCATGAGTATCTTTTCTGCTGATTCCTTTGGTCAAAGAATTTTAGAAACATGTGCGAACGCAGAAGGTTTTATTCTCGCTGAAGAAGGCAAAAATCTATGCAAATCAAGTTCTGCAAATGCATGCCTACAGGGGCAACTTTTGGAAAATACCCCAGAAGGCCTTCTTATTGAGCATAGCTACAAAGGAAAGAAGTGGACATTAAAAACGCCTCTTGTTGGTGAGCATAACGCTTGCAATATTCTAGGCATCGAATGTTTGGCCTTACAATTAGGCTTTGATATTACTGACTTAGACAAGCTTTCTACTTTTAAAGGTGTTCCAGGGCGACTTGAACGTATCAGTGCGCCAAAGGGTAACAAAAAAGAAAACGTGAGTTTCTTTGTGGATTATGCCCATACCCCCGACGCCCTTATGCATGCACAGGACGCCTTACGAAAAGCTGGATTTACTCGTATTATCACAGTCTTTGGTTGTGGTGGTGATAGGGACAGAGGCAAACGCCCCCTTATGGGTGAAGCCGTGGCAAAATTGAGTGATATTGTTATTCTCACTTCTGACAATCCTCGCACGGAAAATCCTGAACAAATTCTTGATGATATCATGCCAGGACTCAAAAATGCTCAAATCGTACATCGCATAGAAAAAAGAGAAGAAGCCCTCAAACTTGCGGTGGAAATCTCAGAAAAAGGCGACGCCGTTCTTGTGGCAGGAAAAGGCCATGAAACCTACCAAATTATCGGGAAAGAAAAATTTCATTTTAGTGACCAAGAAATAATAAACGATTGCCTCAAAGCTTTCGAATAGGAAAGAACGAAAGAGTATAAAAATATTTGCTCAAAAGTTCAGCCCTGATTCAAAAGAACAATCCTCAAAAAGGAATTATCGAATGCACATCACACTTCTGCAAGCAGTAAAAGAATCTCAAGCAAAACTTCTTTATCAAAAAGAAGGGTCTTTAGTAACGCTTTTGGGTGCTGCTTCGGATAACAGATCTGTGAAAAACGGTGACCTTTTTATCTGCATCAAAGGCAATAGCGTTGATGGGCATGATTTTGCCAAGGACGCCATGGAAAGAGGCGCACACGCTCTTTTAGCGGAACGCAATCCTTTTGAAGAAGAATACGGAGACAATCCCCCTATACCTGTATTGCTCGTTGAAAACAGTGTTAAAGCGCTTGGTCTTTTAGCCAATAGTCGCCGTAAAGCGTACGCAAGAGAAGACGCAAGCCACAAAGTTATTGGCATCACAGGCACAGCAGGAAAAACCTCTTTAAAAGAATTGCTATCCTATATACTCAGTATTGACGAGACTATTATGGACGTACTCGAGTCTTCCGTTGCAAAAAACCCACTCAACCATAATACTCAAATAGGTATGCCTATTGCGATTCTAAACGCAAGCGGCAACGAAAAATTTTGGGTATTAGAAATGGGTATAAGTCATGCTCATGACATGGACGAATTAGGCGCTATTGTAGAACCTGACATAGCTATTATTCTTAATGCCGCATCTGGTCACACAGAAGGCCTTGGAGAATTGGGCGTGCCACATCATAAAGCTCGACTTTTAAAGTACGTTCAAAAAAATGGAATGGCCCTTGTTAGCAAAGATTATCCTGACCTTGTGAAAGAAGCGCAAGTGTATTCCTCTGGCGAATACAATACCAAAATCCTTTATTTTACGACGAAAAATGACGATGCAGACAATACAAATACTGCTGGCAATAATAGCAATATTCATAATGATACTAATACAGCGCCGATACTTCGGGGTACGTATAAGGGGCTGAACAAAAACGATTGCGGCGAATATAGCCTGTTCATAGAAAAGGAAGAATTTTCTGTAAGCAGTTCCTTTATTGGTGCTAGTGGTGCTGAAAATTGCATAGCCGCAGCGGCAGCCGCCTATTTTCTTGGTGTATCAAAAAAGATTATTACTATCGGCATCGAAACAATGCCCACGCCGCAGATGCGCTTTAATCGCACACAAAAAGGCAATTGGACAATTATAGATGATTCCTACAATGCAAACCCCCTTTCTAGTATGCGTATGCTCGAATCAGCACAAGAATTGGCAGAAAATAAAGCTTTCTTTGTTCTCATGGGAGAAATGAAAGAGCTTGGAGATTTGACCCAATCCGAACATATTCTGCTTGGAAAAAGTGTCGCCAAGTCCACTGCAAAAATTTTCTTCTGGGTCGGTGATCAAATCGCACACGTTGAAAAAGGGCTGATCGAAAATAATTTTGCTGGGAAGTTCATTCCCGTACAATCCAATGATGAATTTCTTGCTCATGTGAAAGAAAATATCCACGTTTTAGGCATGAAAGAAAACCTTATTCTTTTCAAAGGTTCTCGCTCAAACTATCTTGAAAACTATGTAACTTTATTTGTGGAACAATGCGATGCTTTATAATTTTCTTGTACCTCTCAGTGATACTATTAGTCCACTTAACCTCTTTCGTTATATCACTTTTCGTGCAACAGGGGCTATGTTCTTTTCCCTTGTCCTCACTATTATTATGGGTCCCTATTTCATAAGGCTTCTGCGCAAACTGAAATACGGGCAACAAATCCACGAAGATGTCAAAAGCCACAGCTTTAAAGCGGGCACTCCCACCATGGGCGGCATTCTGATTTACGTGGGCACTGTTATTTCTGTTCTTTTATTCGCAGACCTTAGCAATCATTATGTTTGGTTGACACTCTATGTATTTACAGGCTTTGGTGCTGTAGGGTTTTATGATGATATGAGTAAAATATTGCATCACAAAAATCACGGAATCTCTGCCAAAGTCAAATTTTTCTGGCAGTCCGTTGTTGCCATATCTGCCCTTATTTTACTAATCAATGAACCTGCTTATTCCAGTACCTTGAGTGTTCCTTTCTTCAAAACTTTTGCTCCAGATTTAGGACTTTTCTATATTGTTTTTGCTTCTGTCGTTCTTGTGGGCTCATCCAATGCGGTGAATCTCACTGATGGACTAGACGGACTTGCCATTTTACCCGTCGTGGTTTGCGTTGGTGTGTATACCATATTTATCTACATAGCAGGGCACGCTCAATTTGCGCAATATTTACAAGTAACCCCTATTTATGGCGTGGGCGAAGTGGCTGTTTTTTGTGGTGCGCTTATGGGCGCAGGGCTCGGTTTTTTATGGTATAACGCTCAACCTGCTGAAATATTCATGGGTGATGTTGGTTCCCTTAGTTTAGGTGGAGTCATTGGGTTTTTAGCGGTGCTTTCCAAACAAGAACTTATTCTCATTGTCGCTGGCGGGATTTTTGTCATCGAAACGCTCTCTGTGACTTTGCAAATTATTTACTTCAGAAGCACCAACGGAAAAAGATTTTTTCGCATGGCACCCTTACATCACCATTTCGAGCTCAAAGGTTGGGCAGAATCAAAAATCATTGTACGCTTTTGGATTTTATCAGTGCTTTTTGCCCTTGTCTCCCTTTCTATTCTCAAGGTTCGCTAAAAGGTTCACTAAACTGTCTCAGAAAAAACAATTCTCTATAGAGAGATAAAAGCCTTCTTTTTTATAAATTTTACAAAAATATTCGCAAATATACAGAGGACAATGCAATGACTTTTTCTACACAACATAAAGCTCTCTTTAATGCTCACGAGAAACTAAACACCACGAACAAAGTTAGTGTCGTTGGTGCTGGTCGCTCTGGTAGAAGTGTGACTAAACTTCTTCACGCCTTAGGCTTTTCTGTTACCCTACATGAAAAAGATCTTTCAAAAGCACCTCAAGATTTTCAAGAATTTCTTCAAGTAAACGCCATCCCTTGCATTCAGGGAAAACATAAGAAGGGCGATTTTCACCTTTGTGACGTTCTTATTCCTAGCCCAGGTGTTGCTATTGCTTCTCTCATACCTCTTTTGAGCGAAGAAAATCCACCGCTTATTATGGCAGAAACCGAATTTGCTTGGCTTTATTGCAAAGAAATTCCCGTGCTTGCTATCACAGGCACAAGTGGAAAAACAACGACCACAAGTATCTGCTCTGCCATGCTTGAAGCCCAAGGCTTACACGTTTTTACGGGTGGAAATATCGGCACGCCCCTTTCTGAATATGCCCTAGCTCACATTCTAGCGGAAAAGAATTTAGAAACGAGTACTGCGTCTATTCCAAATGAAGCCCAGAATGCCCACAAAAAAGCGGACATACTCGTACTTGAACTTTCTAGCTTTCAATTGCAAACCTGTAATATTTTACGCCCCCATATAGGGATGTGTCTAAATATCACAGAAAATCATTTAGATTACCATGCGGACATGCAAGAATATATCGATGCTAAAATGAATTTATTCGCACATCAAACAGAAAATGACTTTGCTATATTTGGAGAAACTTTAAAAGATTTCCCTAAAAAATATGCTCTTAAAGCAAAAACTCTCTTTTTTGATAGTACGGCAAAGCGTTTTCCTGACACAAAACTCATGGGGCAACATAATCAAAACAACGCAGAAGCCGCATGGCAAGCCTGTCAAATTCTTGGTGTCAGTGAAGAGAATGCAAAAATCGCCATGAAAAATTTCAGCCCTATGATCAATCGCCTTGAATATGTGGCAGAAATAAACGGTGTTCGTTATATTAATGACTCAAAATGCACCACAGTGGACGCCTTGAAAGTTGCGATTTCTGCCTTTGCCGATAGCCATAAACCTGTTTGTCTTATGGCTGGTGGCAAATTCAAAGGTGGAGACCTTGCTTCCCTTATCCCTTTAATGAAAAATTCCGTAAAACACATAGCCCTTTATGGCGCTAATAAAGATGTTTTTATGGAAGCGTTCGCACAAGATTTCACAGTGACATGGGATGAAACACTTCAAAAAGCGATTGAGCGTTTGCAGAATATCGCCACAAAAAACGATATTATCCTTTTAGCTCCAGCAACATCAAGCTTTGACCAATATTTAAATTACGAAGAACGTGGCACAGACTTTAGAAATATAGTTCGTGCATTGCAGTCAGCCTAAATTTTGAGAACAGCAAAGAACAGGAAAAGAAAATGAGACCAAATATTCATATAAGAAAAAGTAAAAAAGAAAATGAAAGTGAACTCGTCTATGGGTCTATAGATTGGTGGCTTTTTGCGACCGTACTTACGTTACTTTGCCTTGGGCTTCTCATGGTGCTTAGCGCTGGTGGAGTGGTTGGTGAACGTAACTTTGGCGATCAATATTTTTTCTTCAAAAGACAAATGGCTTTTGTTGTTTTTGGTCTTACCATTATGCTTGCGTGCATATTCTTTCCTAGAAAATTCCTTAATAAACTACATTATCCTACTGTTCTTATTGTTATTATTCTACTTGTTGCCGTCCTCACCCCTCTTGGTATCGATGTCAATGGCGCAAAGCGTTGGCTCCCTTTTCTCGGGTTTTCCTTACAGCCTATGGAATTTGCAAGAATAGCCCTTGTTCTTTACCTTGCTTATTTTCTCAGCACACATCAAGAACTCGTACAAACTTTCAGTAAAGGGGTTATTCCTCCTTTTGCTATCACGGGGCTTTTCTGCTTATTACTTTTATTACAACCTGATTTTGGTGCAGCCATCATCATGCTCTCTTTGCTTTTTTTCCTCTGTCTTGCAGGTGGAACCCGCTTCATTTATCTCGCCATTTCCTTTGGTATGCTCGTAAGTTTAGCGGTCACTCTTATTCTCAATTCCCCTTATCGTATGAGAAGATTGCTTGCCTTTATGGATCCTTTCAAAGACGCTCAAGGTGCAGGATATCAATTAGTACAATCATTTTACGCTCTTGCAGACGGAGGCTTTTTTGGTGTTGGCATGGGAAATGGTCGCCAAAAACTCCTTTATTTACCAGAAGCCCATAACGACTTTATTATGTCAGTTATTGGCGAAGAGCTTGGTTTACTTGGCATAAGTTTTGTTATGGTGCTTTTCATCATGCTTTTCACTCGCTGCTACCATGTCATTGTTGGGCAACCAGAATTACGAGATAAATTAACTGCTTTTGGCCTTACCTTGATTATTGTTCTTGGCTCTTCCCTGAATTTAGCGGTTATCATGGGAATGGTTCCGCCAAAAGGTGTTTCCATGCCGTTCTTGAGTTACGGAGGCAGTTCCATGCTCGCTTCTTTAATCTGCGTCGGTATTCTTCTGAACTATTCAAGAACAACAGTGGATACTCCCGAAGAAAAGAAAACGCAAAGGACAAATACGCATCAGTCCGCCATGCAAAAACTCAAACAGCATTACTCGAAAAATTAGGTATAAACAGTTTTTTTGAAGGGATTTTTTTGAAGGGAAAAACCACGTTTTTTGAGACAATTTTTTGAAGGGAAAAACCACGTTTTTTTGAAAAAAACGAGTTCTTTCCCCTCGCTTTGCTCTCTATTTGTCTAAGCTTATAAAAGCTAAGACAAAGAAACTCTGAGAGTTTCCCCTTTGGATAGGAAACTCCCCTTTTCCTTAAAAAACATTTTAACGACAATATAAAAACAGGTTCTTTCCCCTCGCTTTGCTCTCTATTTGACTAAGCTATAAAAGCTAAGGCAAAGAAACTCCCTTTTTCCTTAAAAAACATTTTAACGGCAATATAAAAACGAGTCCTTTCTCGTAAAAATATAACGAATACAAATGGGATATAAAATGAATACAAAAGCGCTACGCATAATATTGACCACAGGTGGCACAGGCGGACATATCTTCCCTGCTCTTGCGGTTGCGTCTGCGCTAAAAAAAATTCATGCAGAGCAAAACATAGAGCTTCTTTTTGTGGGCGCAAACTATGGAAAAGAACAAGAATTGTCTAAAAAGGCAAATTTGGATTTTTATGGTTTAGATGTGCGAGGTTTTAAAGGCAGGGGCTTGCGTGCTTTTTCTGCACTTTTTTCCATGCTTAAGGCTATCAAAGAAAGCTATACTCTTTTAGGAAAATTCAAGCCCCAAGCCGTCATTGGTTTTGGTGGATACGCTTGTTTTGCTACGGTATTTGCCGCCAAACTTCGAGGTATTCCATGTGTAATACACGAACAAAATGCCATACCTGGTTTAGCAAATAAAGTTTTAGGACATTTTGTCAAAACTATATGTCTTTCTTTACCTGACAAAAATCATTCTTTTAACAAACAAAAAAGCATCATTACGGGCAATCCTATACGTGAAGATATAGGCAAAATAAGCCCTGCATTGAAAACAGAGTATAGGGCAAATCACCCTCAGAAAAAAGACCACGTATTTATTATGGGGGGAAGTTTAGGCGCAACCAGCATCAACTCACTTGCCATAGATTTACTCGCTACCTTTCGAGACAATGGCATAGAAATCACCCATCAATGCGGACAAAAAGATTTTGCACGGGTGCAAGAAGCCTATAGAAGTCACGGTTTTTCAAGAGAAGAGATTGATACTATGCTTTTTGCGTTCATAGATAATATGGCAGATTGTTATAAAAAGGCGGATCTTGCTCTTTGCCGAGCAGGTGCAACAAGCATTGCGGAAATCACAGCGACAGGCACACCAGCCATATTTATCCCTTTTCCCCATGCTGCTAATGATCATCAAACAGAAAACGCACGAAGTTTAGAAAAACACAAAGCAGCATTTCTCTTTTCAGAAAATGAACTTCGAAATATCGATATGAAACAATTCGTATTGGAACTTTTAGCAGACAAAGAAAAATTGAAACATATGAGCAAAGCCAGTTATGAGCTTTCGCACGTAGATGCGGCGGACAAGGTTGCCCATATACTTTTAGATATTATAAGCAATAAAGAGAAATAATATGAATCACAAAATAAAAGCTGTACACATGATTGGCATTGGTGGCTCAGGCATGAGCGGAATTGCAGAAGTTTTGCTCAACCTTGATTACACTGTTACTGGTTCAGACATGAGCGAAAGCGCAACGGTTCGCCGTTTGCGTTCTCTCGGTGCGCAAATTGCTATGGGACATAATGCCGATAATTTGCACACCCCTCAAGTTGTTGTCCGTTCCACAGCGGTAAAAGACGACAATCCTGAAATACAAGCAGCAAGAGCAAAAAATATTCCCGTTATTGGTAGAGCAGAAATGCTTGCAGAACTTATGCGACTTCGTCTAGGTATTGCCATCGCTGGCACACACGGAAAAACCACAACCACCTCGCTTACCGCATCTATTTTTGATGCAGCAGGCGAAGACCCTACGGTTATTATTGGCGGGCTTATCAATGCATACGGTGCAAACGCTCGCCTTGGAAAGGGGAAATACCTTATCGCCGAAGCGGACGAGTCTGATGGTTCTTTCCTTTGTCTTTTCCCCATTATCAACGTGGTGACCAATGTGGATTTTGATCATATCGATTTCTACGGAACACAAGAAAATATAGACAAGACCTTCATAACATTTATGAACAAAGTGCCTTTTTATGGCATTAATATTGTTTGTGGTGATGATGAGGGCTGCCAGCGAATTTTGCCTCATATCAAAAGACCCGTTATGACCTATGGTTTCAATCAATCTAATACCTTACGTGCTGAAATCATAGAATGTTCTGCCGTGAATCATTTTAATGTCTTTGTAAAAATAACGGACACTCAAGGCAATCTCAATGAACAGTTCTGGGGAGAAGTACGCCTTAACCACCCAGGAACACACAATATTCTCAATGCACTCGCCGCTATCGCTGTGAGTATGGAAGTGGGTATTGAAAAAGAGGCATGCCTCGCTGGACTTGCAGAATTTAAAGGCGTGGGCCGTCGTTTTGAAAGAAAAGGTACAGAAAAAGGCATTGATATTATTGATGATTATGGTCATCACCCTGCGGAAATTTTGGCAACGTTACGTTGTGCAAAACAAGTATTTCCAAACAGACGAATTCTTATGGCGTTTCAACCCCACAGATTCACCAGAACACAATCCTTATTTGGGGATTTCTGCCAATCATTTGAGGATGTGGATAAACTCTTTTTAGCGGAAATTTATGGCGCTTCTGAAAAGCCTATTCCTGGCATTAGCGGACAAAGCCTTGCCCTTGGTATTCAGCAAGTTTCCCATACCGATGTCGAATTTATTACAAAAATAGACGATATGGAAAATGTCATTTTCAATGAACTAAAAGAGGGCGATGTTCTCATCACTCAAGGCGCTGGCAATATCACTAAATTAGGGCCGCTCCTTTTGGAACGACTACGACACAAATTTTAAGCCAGCCGTATCAAAAATACATTGCAAAGATACATATTCTTTGCAGACTCAATATTCTTTACAAACTAAAAACAATTGCACACCTAAAATGTTCGCACAGCAATGAGGACTCCATGCTACAAGTATTAGAAAACATAGAACTTCGTAGAAAAACAACGTTACGCCTCGGCGGCATTGTACCTTTTTTTTATGACATTCGTACCGAAGATGATCTTATGGAATTGCCAAAACTTTCTGAAAAAATTGGCATGGAAATTCGTATCTTAGGTGGCGGTAGCAATCTTCTTATCACAGATGAAAGTCTTGGGCATGCAAACGATATCCTCAATTTTTCCGTAGCACAAATTCAAATGAGCTATGAAAATGAAGAGAAATTCAGAGAAGTTTTCCTTTGGCAAGACGATGCTCTTGCACCGCCTCTTGCTAAGCAAGCGTTGCTGGCTAATGAACACGGCAAAGCCCTCAGAGCAAAAGTAGGTGCTGGTATGCCTATTCAAAGACTGCTCAAACTGTGCGCAGACCAAGGCTGCACAGGGCTTGAAGGACTTATGGGGATTCCTGGAAAAATTGGCGGCGCTGTTGCCATGAACGCAGGTGCGTATTTAGATGAAATGGATAATGTTTTAGAATCTGTCGGTGTTTATACAAAAGAACTCGGTTTTCTTACTCTGAATCGTGACGAGTTTGTAAACACCTATCGTTGCTTTACCCCCTATTACAATAATTCCCCCATTAAAGATTATGTTATTTGTAACGCTAGTTTTATTTTTCCTTTCACAGAGAGAGAAAAAATAAAAGAAAAAATGCATACAAATCTCATTGCGAAAAAAGGCACTCAACCTATCAAAGCCTATACTGCTGGCTGTGTGTTTAAAAACCCCATTGATGAAAATGGCGTAAGTATAAGCGCAGGAAAACTATTAGACGAAGCAGGTTTTAAGGGAAAAGAGCTAAATGGTATGCGCTTCTCACCTATCCATGCAAATTTCTTAGAAAATATGGGTCATGGCGATGCACATTCTGCACTTGAACTCATAAAAGAAGCAGAAGACAAAGTGCTTGCGGATACTTCTATACAATTGCAAAGAGAAGTAAAGCTATGGTTATAAACAAGAAAACACAAAAGACAGTACGGAAAAACACCTATAAAAAAGAGGACTCTAGTACTCCAAAATATAGCAAGATTAGAAGCGTACTTACAAGAAAAAGAACTATTGAAAAAAAAGAACCGAAGTTAAGTTCTTTACAAAAAGAAAATATTTCAAAAATATTGTTTAGTATAGTTTTAGCTCTTTGTATATTTGGGTCTATTGCATGGGCTTCCTTTGCAATATATGGGTATGCTACAAGGTCAGAATACTTTGCAATTAGAAAGATAGAGTATAATGGCAATAAATTTCTTACTGAAAAAGAATTGGCAGATATAACAGGACTTGAACTTGGTACAAATATTCTCAATTATGAAATGACTCAGATTGAAGCAGATCTATTGAAAAATCCATGGATAGATTCTGTTAGAATTAGAAGAAATTTACCATCAAAACTTTTTATAGAAGTAAAAGAAAAAGAGGCTGTATTTTGGGCAACGAAAGACGATGTTTTATATTATCTAGATAAGAACATAAACTTCATTGCACCTGTGACAAAAGAAAAGTTTATTTCATTGCCTACGATAGATATAAAATATGCATCAGAAGAAACAATTAGGTCTTTGCCATTCTTCATCGATACACTTGCTTCAATGGGTTTACCCTTCTCTAACAGTGAAATTTCATGGTTTAGTATCAATCACATAAAAGGTTACGAACTGTATTTAGAAGACTATAATCTCAACATTAGTGTAGCCATAGAAGACTTAGAAAAAAACATTCAAAACCTTACATTAGCGGTGCGAGATTTGAAAAAGAGAAATGAAATCAAAAAGATAAAAGAAATACGGTCAGCACATAATCAGGTGACTGTTGTAAAAAACTAACAAATTTCAACTTAACCTATGAAATTTACTAAAAATTCTCTAGACAAACTCTATTAAATATGATGTACTTTTTCTCGAAAGTTATAGGAGGCTTTGGATGTCAAAATCCGAATTATTAGTTGGTCTTGATATTGGAACAACAAAAATTTGCACTGTAGTAGGTGAAGCAAACGAAGACGGTACTATTAATATCGTCGGTGTTGGCACGAGCCCTTCAACAGGTCTGCGTAAAGGCGTTGTTATCAATATTGAACAAACTGTACAATCAATAAGACAAGCCGTTGAAGAAGCCGAAGCTATGGTTGGCTGTGAAATTGGTTCTGTTTATGCTGGCATCGCAGGAAGTCACATAAAAGGAACGAATAGTCACGGCGTCATTGCTATAAAAGGCGGAGAAGTCAGCCAAAAAGATATTGACCGCGTTTTAGACGCTGCCAAAGCTGTGGCTATTCCTCTTGACCGCGACGTGCTTCATATTCTTCCGCAAGAATATATTGTGGATGATCAAAGAGGTATCATTGATCCTCTTGGTATGGCTGGCGTACGCCTTGAAGTGAATGTCCATATTGTGACTGGCGCTGTTGCCTCTGCTCAGAATATTTTACGATCCTGCACAAAAAGCAACCTAGATGTTACCGATATTGTTTTAGAAGCGCTCGCTTCATCAAAAGCAATATCAACCGAAGAAGAACGTGAAATTGGTGTTGCTATTGTTGATATTGGCGGCGGAACAAGCGATATTGCTATATTTGCTAATAATGCCATCAAATACACAGGCGGCGTTTCCCTTGGGGGACAAAACCTTACAAACGACATAGCTTTTGGCCTAAGAACCCCTATGTCCGCTGCAGAGAAAATTAAAGTAAAATATGGTTGCTGCCTTGGAGAAATAGTTTCCCCCGAGGAAACCATTGAAGTTCCAAGCGTTGGAGGACGTCCCTCCCGACATGTTGCTCGCCAAGTTTTAGCGGCAATATGCGAACCTCGCATGGAAGAAATTTTTTACCTGATAGATCAAGAACTTGAAAAATCAGGTTACAAAAGAAAAATTGGTGCTGGAGTCGTTCTTACAGGCGGAAGCTCTCTTATTGAGGGAGCACAGGAACTGGCAGAACAAGTCTTTGGCTTGCCAACAAGAATTGGGTCACCCCAGAATTTAGGCGCAGGATTTGTAGATATGGTGCATAACCCAAAATTTGCAACTGCTGTGGGTCTTTTGTTTTATGGTGCGGAAAAAGAGAATATTACTGAGACTCTTTACAGTGAAACAGGGAATGAAAAAACCATGTTTACACGAATGCTTAGTCATATGAAGAAATGGTTTACAGAAATTAAATAACTCATGCTTGGGAGGCTTTATGGATTTCACAATATCTAACGACTTCAACCAACTTGCCAAAATCAAAGTTTTCGGTGTAGGCGGCGGCGGTGGTAACGCAGTACAACATATGATCAACGGAAAACTTATTGACGTTGAATTTATTTGTGCTAATACCGACGCTCAAGCTCTTGAACGTTCTAATGCTGAACATAAAATTCAATTAGGGCCACAACTCACAAAGGGTCTTGGCGCTGGTGCGAAACCAGAAATTGGACAAAAAGCAGCAGAAGAAAGCATGCAGGAAATTGCTAAATTTTTGCAAGATACCGACATGGTATTCATCACCGCAGGTATGGGCGGAGGCACTGGAACTGGTGCTGCTCCCGTTATAGCGAAGATGGCAAAAGAAAAAGGCATTCTCACTGTTGGCGTTGTCACAAGACCTTTTTCTATTATTGAAGGCAAAAGAGTTCAAATTGCTAATAAAGGCATTGAAGAACTTCGTCAACATGTGGACAGTCTTATCACTATCCCTAATGACCGCCTCAGGGCTATCGCACCTAAGAAAGCGACTGCAAAAGAAATGTTTATGAAAGCTAATGATGTTCTTTTGTCTGCCGTTCGTGGTGTGACAGAAGTTATCACAAAGCCAGGTTTCATCAACCTTGACTTTGCTGACATCAAAACAGCTATGAGCATGCAAGGTTCTGCCCTTATGGGTGAAGGCATCGCAAGCGGCGAAAATAGAGCAGCGGAAGCAGCAAAACAAGCTATTTGCAGCCCACTTCTTGAAGATATCAGCATCACAGGTGCAAAAGCGCTACTTATCAATATCACTGGCTCAGATATCACCATGGACGAATTTTCTGAAGTAGGTGAATACATTCATAATGCCGCTCTTTCTGATAATGGCGAAATGCCTGAAGTCTTTATCGGTATTGTTGATAGTGAAAACTTGAACGATGAAATTAGAGTTACGGTTATCGCAACAGGTATTGAGCCTGAAGAGCAACGCGTACCTACACCATCAAGCGGTTCACAAATTTCTTTTAATTCTACAAAAGCAGTAGAGCCTAAAGTGGAAACACCTGTGGCTGTTGTAGAAGAAGAAAAAACAAGTCCTCGCATGAATATTCAGCGCAAACCTTTCTATGATAATGATAATTATGAAAGCGCTGCATTTATGAAAAATCGCCACACACCTGGCGCAGAAGACTTCACTTTTGATAGTGAAACCGACGATATACCAACTTTTATACGTCGCCAAGCAAACTAGTTTAATTCTAAAGTAAACCATTGAGTCCCACAGCTTTTTTATAGGCTGTGGGACTTTTTGCGTTTTATTCCTTTTGACATTTCATTCACATCGCCGTTTTATTTCCACAAACTCCTACACTCCAAAAAAAAATAACGAGAGATTTATTATAGGTATCATCTTTCATAAATGAAGAACTCTACAAGATTTATCTAGTGATATCCTCCTATTTATTTCAAAAAAAATCCCCTTAGAATATCACATACTCTAAAGGGATTTCATACTTAATACATAGAAACGAATACGTATCATGTAAAAAGGAATTAAAATTTTAAAATCTAAGCATCAGGCTTTACTTTTTTAAGCGCATAAATTTCATCTTGAACGTCAAGCCAAGCACGTTCACTATAAACACTTTCTCGTTTTGGTATCACTTCAACTTCTCGAATTTCGTTATTATGGGTCACTCGCACAATAAGCGCTTCCCCACTTTCCTTATGATGTTTCAAGGCCTTATTAGAATACGTGGCTATAAACGAAGCGACATTTTGGATTTCCTGCTCACTCCAAACAGAATTTTCTGAAGTGCTAGGGCGTTTGCCCATGCGTCGTCCCACACTCAGTGGGCCTGCAAATTCTGTTACTTTAAACGTATAATCCGTTGGCAATATATATTGCGGCATATTTTCGTTATCGAATTGGTTACGCCCAATAACAAGCCAATAATCCTCATTCCAAAATTGCCTGCCTAAATTACTAAGGTGAAAATCATTCGCTGTGGGCTTATCAATTTGTTGTATAAGCGTCCAATAACGCCTTGCATTTTCTTTTTCGGTAAGCATGCAACCACCAGCAGCGGTAGGAATATCAGTAAGATTATAGTGCTTTGCGAGCGCTAACTGATCTTTGCGCCCTCTTCCTGAAAAGCCAAGAAGTTTTGTTCTATCCACTTCACCAGAAAGCTCAATAGCTAAAGGTTCCATATGTTTAGCACAAAGTGGACGCAATAAAATATCCTTTACACCAGCGTCACGCTTAATCACATTGAGCGTATCACGTCTTTGCGACATAGGCCTTTGCCCAAGCACTTCGCCAGATACCAAGAACTTGGCTTCGTATCGCTCCATAAGTTCTTTAGCTCGTTTCATCATGAGAATTTTACAGTCAATACAAGGATTTAATGTGCCCCCATAACCATAATCTCCGCCAGAAAAAAGCATATCGCAATAGTCATCATCAATATTTACAGCTATTATTTCAAGCCCAAATTTTTTTTCCCAATAGGCCACCGCATTCGCATCACCAAAAAAAGGTGAAGTAAAATGGACACAAAGAATTTTTTTCCCCTGTTCCATAAGTAATCTAGCAGCTAAAATACTATCAAGTCCGCCAGAAAAGAGCGCTAGGCCGTCATATGTTTTATTATTTTTCATATGCGAAGCAATAGCTTAACTCCCAGTTTTTTGCAAGTGCGGGCTACGCTAAATGTTTGACATGTGGCAGAAGCAAGAGTATTCTCACTCTATATTATATTAACTCAAAATGACGAAAAAGGAATAAAAAAAATGGCAAAGAAGCCTAGTGTAACACCACAAGAAGCAAGACTTGAAGCCTTAAAAACAGCTCTCTCCACCATCGAAAGAAAATATGGTCAAGGCGCTGTTATGAAATTATCCGATAACGCCCATGTGAAAGTCGCGACTATCCCAACAGGATCTATAGGGCTTGATTTAGCCCTTGGAGTTGGCGGCATTCCACGAGGACGCGTTTCTGAAATATATGGACCTGAATCTTCAGGAAAGACAACCCTCACCCTACATGTTATCGCCGAGTGCCAAAAACTGGGTGGCACTGCCGCCTTTATCGACGCAGAACATGCATTAGATACCGCCTATGCAGCACGTCTTGGTGTAAAAACAGACGAACTTCTTATTTCACAACCCGATCACGGTGAACAAGCCCTTGATATTACAGACATGCTTGTACGCTCTGGTGCGGTTGACCTTGTTGTTATCGACTCCGTTGCTGCGCTTATTCCACAGGCAGAACTTGAAGGTAATATGGGCGAAACACAAGTAGGCGGGCATGCTCGTCTTATGTCTCATGCGCTCCGTAAATTGACAGGAACTATCCATAAGTCAAAAACAAGCGTTATCTTTATTAACCAAATCCGTATGAAAATCGGCACTATGGGATACGGAAGCCCTGAAACAACAACAGGTGGTAATGCGCTTAAATTCTATAGTTCTATCCGCCTTGATATTCGCCGTATTCAAACTTTGAAAGACAAAGAAGAAGCCTATGGTTCACTCACTCGGGTGAAAGTTGTTAAAAACAAAATGGCTCCGCCTTTCCGTGAAACAAAGTTTGATATCATTTGGGGAACAGGTATTTCACGTTCTGGTGAAATTCTTGACCTCGCCATCACTGCTGGCATTGTAGATAAAAGCGGCGCTTGGTTTGCCTATGGCTCTGAGAAACTCGGTCAAGGGCGTGATAATGTACGCAACATGCTTGATGAAAACACTGCACTTCGTGATGAAATAGAAGAAAAAGTTATCGCTCATTTAGGTATTGATGATACTCCCGTGCCCAACGTCGAAGTAGAAAACGATGAAGATTTTGAAGAAATGTCTGAAGAAGAATAAACACTCATGGCATTCAAGATTGGGAGGCTCTGCCTCCCTAACCCTCCACCAAAGGACATGATGTCCTTTGGAAACCTCATATATCAGTGTTTTTTGTAAACTTTGTTTACA
>CAMQVJ010000042.1 GCA_947038175.1 uncultured Desulfovibrio sp. | reverse complement strand
AAATGGGAATATTTTGTTACTAAAAGCAATGATACAAAGGATTTCTGTGGTTTCTTTTGAATTTAACATCTAAGTATTTCTAATAATTTCAAGATTTATTAATTTTTTTATATTAGTATAATCAGTATCTTATACGCCACGTAAGGGTTTTTCTGCTATGGATTTAAATAGTGTCTGGTGTTAGTATGCTCCTTAGATGAGTAACTGCATGGTTTTACTAGAAAGTCTTTTTTGATTAATATATTTATGAAAAACCCGTTTCCAAGCGAAAGGGCAGAGGATAATTTTTCTCTTAAAAAAATACTAATTGAGAAGCGCATTCTAGTGTTAAGTCATTCAAATAAATATAAGTGGTGAAAAAAATGTTGGAAAGACCTAAGAAATTGCCTAAGGCCATAGTATCTTCAAACGCAGAGATTGTGCTTTCTAAAAGATATTATCAAAAAGATGAAGAAGGCAAATGCCTCGAAGATGCAACCGCGATGTTTTGGCGTGTTGCTGCTGCTGTTGCTGCTGAAGAAGCAAAATATCCTGACTCAACATGGAAAGAGGAAGATTTAGCATTAAGATTTTATTCTCTTATGACGAATTCTTATTTTCTACCTAACTCCCCTACGCTTATGAATGCAGGGGCTTCTCTTGGTCAACTTTCTGCGTGTTTTGTACTTCCCGTTGGTGATTCCATCGAGGAAATTTTTGATGCCGTAAAATACGCTGCCATGATTCATAAATCTGGTGGTGGTACTGGTTTTTCTTTTTCCAATATCCGTTCTAAAGATTCACGAGTAGGCACTACTGGTGGTGTTGCTTCTGGTCCTGTTTCTTTCTTACGTATTTTCAATACCGCTACAGAGCAAATCAAACAAGGTGGCACGAGACGTGGTGCTAACATGGGTATTTTGCGTGTTGATCACCCTGATATTCTTGAATTTATTCGTGCAAAAGAACAAGAAGGTGAGTTTAATAACTTCAACCTTTCTGTTGGTTTGACTGAAAGCTTCATGCTCTCTGTGGAAAAAGGAGAGGATTACCCTCTTATTGACCCAGTCACCCAAAAAGCCCGTGGCACCCTTAATGCAAAAGAAGTTTTTGATGTTTTAGTGAATAAAGCATGGGTGAGCGGTGATCCTGGTATTGTATTTTTAGATAGAATTAATCGTGATAATCCAACACCAAAACAAGGGGCAATGGAATCTACCAATCCTTGCGGAGAGCAACCTCTTCTTCCTTTTGAAGCGTGTAATTTAGGCTCCATTAATCTTTCCAAGTTTGTGCGTGCCAATGTGCATCTACGTGAAAATTCTCTTGATGCTATTGATTGGGAACAGTTACGTGAAGTTATTCATGTTGGTGTTCGTTTTCTTGATAACGTCATCGATGCGTCTAAGTTTCCTCTCGATAGAATCGGAGAAACTGTTCGTAAGAATCGTAAAATTGGTCTTGGTGTTATGGGCTTTGCTGATATGCTTTTTGCATTGCAAGTTCCTTATGATACAACAGAAGCTCAAAAAATTGCCGAAAGCATTATGCAATTTATGCAAGAAGAAGGGCGCAACGCTTCTCACCAATTAGCGGTTGAACGTGGTGCATTTCCTTCCTTTGAAGAGTCTGTTTATGCGAATGGGAACATTTTACGAAATGCAACAATCACAACAATAGCGCCTACAGGAACACTTTCTATTCTTGCTGGTTGCTCCTCTGGTGTTGAACCTATTTTTGCACTTGCTTTTGCTCGTAATGTTATGGACGGTGAGCGCTTAGTCGAAGTGAACCCATTCTTTGAATCCATGCTTAAGAACAGCAATTTGCATACAACAGAACTTATGGAAATAGTAAGTAATGTTGGCTCAGTTGCGAATTTGGACTTTGTTCCAGAACAGCTTCGTGAAGTATTTGTCACCGCCATGGATATTTCTCCTGATGCACATTTACTTATGCAAGCAGCGTTTCAAAAATATACCGATAACGCCGTCTCTAAGACCGTTAACTTACCGAATAATGCCACTATTGCAGATATCGATCATATTTACCGCCTGGCCTATACTACGGGCTGTAAAGGGGTAACTGTGTATCGTGATGGCTCGAAGTCTTCTCAAGTACTCACCACTGGTGATGCTAAGAGCACAACCGAGGCAACAGCAGACGCTCATGCGTCAGTTGTTCGTCAACGCCCTGATATAATGGAAGGTTTTACTCAAAAAGTAAAAACAGGTCTTGGTGTGCTTTATCTGACTGTTAACGAAGCTGATGGAAAACCTTTTGAAGTATTTACCACTATCGGTAAATCAGGCCGCTCCATTACTGCGAAAGCGGAAGCCATTGGACGCTTGGTTTCACTTTGCTTCCGTTCAGGTGTACCTGTTCGTGATGTTGTTCAGCAACTTAAAGGTATCGGCGGTGAGCATCCTGTGTTTCAGAAGAAAGGCATGCTCCTCTCTATTCCTGACGCAATCGCTTGGGTGCTAGAAAATAGATACTTGAAAGACCAGCCTCCTGTTTTTGCTTCTAGAGACCAAGATTTGCAAAATCCTGCATGCCCAGAATGTCATTCAGAAATGAACTTTCAAGAAGGGTGCCATATTTGCCAAAGTTGTGGATTTAGCCGTTGTGGTTAATCTCTTTGTGTAAAAGATAAAAAAAGCGCTTTGCTGTTTAGCAAAGCGCTTTTTTTATATCTTTTTTATGAAACTTCATATTTTTTTCATGAAAATTTATGAAATTTTTTCTTGATTTTCAATTTTATCCATATATTTTTGTCGGCATTCATGGCTACAGAAATGTTCGACATGCTCACCATCACGTACAGAAATACTACTTTCTTTTTCTACATATGTTCCACAAATGGGATCACGGACTAAATTACCATTAGCCACTCTTTGCGCTTCTTCATTTTGTATCTTCTCTTCACGTTTCTTTCTATCATTGGTGAATAAACGGAATAAGACATAAGCGACAATAGCAAAAATTAAAACTTTCCAAATCATAAGAGCTCCTATTTTATTATTAGGTATACGCCTAATTATTGATGTTAGTTATATTATTGATAAATCTTATTGTCATCTATGCGAAAGATAAGCTTATCAAGTGCATCTTTAATATTTATCTTGTCCAATATAATACCAGGTGCGATTTCTTGCAAGGGAATAAGTATGAAAGCTCTTTCTAAAAACCTGGGGTGGGGAACAGTGAGCTTTTCATTATTAATAATCTGATTTCCAAAAAGTATAATATCTAAATCAATACTTCTTGGGCCAAAACGTCTAGCAGGGTCACGCTCTCTTCCCATCTTTTTTTCAGTATCGAGTAAAAAATCAAGCAAAAGATGAGCTTCTCGTTCTATTTGAAGAAAAGTTGAGAGGTTTTGCCTCTCAAACTCTCCACCAAAGGACATGATGTCCTTTGGAAACCTCATATTTCCGTTTTTTTTGTGAATTTTGTTCACAGAAAAAACAGAATGTGGGGGGTTGGGAGAGTTCAACTCCCCCGAAAAAAGCAAATCCGATTGAGGTGCGGAAGGGGAGATATCACATAAATCATGAAAATCAAGGCGGATGAGTTGATTGTAAAACCAATTTTGGTCTTTATCGCCTTGTGGCTCTGTACTATAAATGGAAGAAGTCGCTTGGACAGTCCCCTTGTGATATTGTTTTATTTCTTCAAGGGCGGTCGCCAAATTTTGAAGAGCGTCTCCACTATTTGAGCCTAAACTTATATACGCTGAAATATTTTTTTTTGATTCTTCTGCGAGGTGTCTATTCATAAAAATCCTATAAAGTGAAATGGTGACACGTTATTTTTATTTTTATTTTTATTTTATTTCTTGGGGGTTTGAAGCGCTTTTTGTTTTGAAAAGGGAAGAAAAACGTGAATGTTTTTCTTCCCTCAGACAAGAACGCTCTTGTGAAAATTTATTTCCACATACTCAACATTTCTTCGTAGAGCGCATCAAATTCTTTTTCATAATTTTCGGCGTTTATTTGCCCTTTTTCATTTGATTTACGAATTTTTGTTTCGACAAATCCTTTCTCAAGGCTTTTTCCACCAATAATAATTTGTAGAGGGATACCAATAAGGTCAGCGTCTTTGAACTTTATCCCTGGTCTTTCTTCTCGGTCATCATAAATAACTTCAAGATTTTTGCCTTTTATGTAAGCATAAATAGCGTCTGCTTTTGCTGTTACCGCTTCGTTTTTAGGGTCAAGATTAATAACCGTGACTTTGTAAGGAGCAAGAGGTGGCGGGAAGATAATACCGTTTGCGTCGTTATTTTGCTCAATACAAGCAGCCACGACACGAGAAACGCCAATACCATAACAACCCATAATAATAGGGTTTTCAATGCCGTTTTCATCAACGAATACCGCTTTCATGGATTCGCTATATTTTGTGCCTAATTTGAAAATGTGCCCAACTTCAATGCCTTTTTTGAGTTCAAGCGCTGTGCCACAATGAGGGCAAGGGTCGTTTTCTACGGCATTTCGTATATCAGCCCATTGCGTGATACTTGCATCACGATGTAAATTAAGATGCATAACATGCGTGTCTTTTTTATTAGCGCCCGCAACCCAGTCATTTGTGATATTGAGTTCATGGTCTGCAATGATGAGCTTCACATCATGTAATCCCACAGGACCAGCAAAACCAACAGGAGCATTTGTATGGCGTGTCACTTGTTCAGGATTTGCAAAATCAAGCTCTTCCACATCAAGGAGATTTTTGAGCTTAATCATATTAAGCTCACGGTCGCCACGTAAAAGGGCGGCCACAGGTTTACCATCTGCTATTAGTAGTAAAGTCTTGAGAATTGTATTTTTGTTAACACTTAGAAATTTAGCAATGTCCTCAACCGTATGGGCGTGCGGAGTATCAACTTCGAGCATTGGGAGGGATTCTGCACTGCTCGTATCTGCTTTTTGAGGAAGTACAGCACAGCGCTCCACATTGGCGGCAAAAGAACATTTTGGCCATGCGGTACAAGCCGCAATCGTGTCTTCGCCTGTTTCTGCAAGTACCATGAATTCATGGGAAAAACTACCGCCGATTGCGCCAGAGTCTGCCTCAACAGGGCGGAAATTGAGCGCCATATTCGTAAATATTTGCGTGTACGCATCACGCATGGACATATAACTTTTATCTGCACCTTCATCTGTGCTATCAAAAGAATAGGCATCTTTCATAAGAAATTCACGCCCACGCATAAGCCCAAAACGAGGACGAATTTCGTCTCTAAATTTTGTTTGAATCTGATAAAGATTGATAGGGAGCTGGCGGTAAGAACGAATCTCACCACGAAGCAAATCTGTAATGACTTCTTCGTGAGTTGGCCCTAAGCAATAATCACGTTCGTGACGGTCTTTAAAGCGTAGAAGTTCTTTACCATATTTTTCCCAGCGTCCTGACTCAGACCATAAGTCCGCAGGTTGCACAGTAGGCATTAATATTTCTTGAGCGCCTGCTTCGTCCATTTCTTTACGAACAATATCCGCAGCTTTATTGAGGGCACGTAATCCTAGAGGTAACCATGTGTAAATGCCAGAGGTCAATCTACGAATCATGCCTGCACGTAATAAAAGTTTATGGCTAATAACTTCAGCATCTGAAGGTGCTTCCTTCAAAGTAGGGATATAAGAACGAGTCCAACGCATAGGAATCCTCAAGCTTTTTTTAGGTTATTTCACTTGAGAGATATTCTCAAATGAATGGTATGGATAGAAAAACACAAGATGCTCAATATATCAATGAAAATATACGTATTATAATATGGAATTAAGTTCAGCTATGAACGCTTCTAATAATTCTTTTTCACCATTTACGGCACGAACAATTTGCCCCTTACGGAAAATAACGCCTTTGTCTCTGCCACCAGCAAGACCAATATCAGCTTCTCTAGCCTCGCCAGGGCCATTGACAACACAGCCCATAACGGCGACTGTCAAAGGTTTTTTAACGTGCTGTACGAGCGCATCAACTTTGTTGGCAATGTCTATAACATCAATTTCCGTGCGCCCGCAAGTAGGGCATGAAATAAGTTCCACTCCCACGTCTCGCCGTCCTGCTGCTCGCAAAATATGATACGCAACCTTAATTTCTTCAACAGGGTCTGCGGTTAAAGAAACACGGATTGTATCGCCAATTCCATCCATTAGCAAGCTTCCTATACCCATCGCAGATTTTATGGCACCACGCAATGGCGTGCCAGCTTCTGTTACGCCAAGATGTAAGGGGTAATCGGATTTTTCGTTCATAATTCTATAGGATTCAATGGTATGGAGTACGGAGGAAGATTTTAAAGAAATTTTAATTTGTTGCACGCCCCGCTCTTCCAATAAAGCCACATGTCGTAGAGCACTTTCCACTAAAGCAGCAGGGCAGGGAGCGCCATATTTTTGTAATAAATCCTTTTCAATAGAGCCTGAATTGACACCAACCCGCACCGAAGCATTGTGTTCTAAGAGGGATTTTGCCACTTTATCGAGTGGGCTTGTATCAATGATACCGTTCTCGCTTTTGAGAATATTACCTGGATTAATCCGCAAGGCAGAAAAACCAGAATCAAGAGCCATTATGGCGAGTCGATAGTCAAAATGTATATCTGCCACAAGGGGAAGAGGGCTTTCTTTTGCAATTTCCACAAGTGCCTTTTGAGCCGATGCATCACGAACGGCAAGACGCACCACTTCACAACCACGTTTAGCCAGTTCGTTTATTTGATTCAGGCTTGCTTTTACATCGTTGGTGTCCGTATTGGTCATGCTTTGCACAATAATAGGATTATCTCCACCTATACTCACGTTGCCGATTTTTACAATACGCTTTTTCTTTCTTGTCATTAACATATCAAAATCCTTACTGCATTTCTTAATGGCTCTTATTTTACTGATTTGTGTGTATCGTTAGTATTACAAGGTTTTTTATATTCACGATATTTGGTGACCTGTCTATATTGGTTCAACATATCCCATGAATAAATGGCTAAAGCAAACCAAACTAAGGGGAAAGTTACGTAATCTGATGATTTTATAGGTTCACCTAGATAAAAGATTGCTAAGAGGAAATTAAGACTTGGGCTTATATATTGCAAAAATCCAATACTGGTGAGATTAAGATTTTTTATGGCAAAGGCAAAAAACATAAGAGGCACGCCCGTGAATAAAATAGTCCCTATAAGCAAGAAATAATGCTTTGTGCCATAACCAATAATTCCGTAATTTGTGGGTGCGTCTATGGAAAGCCACAACAAAGCAAAAGGTACAATGCAAAGCGTTTCTAAAAACAGTGCAGATATGGCATCAACAGCAACAATTTTATGTAAATAGCCATAAATTGCAAATGTTAAACCAATAATGATTCCCAAAATAGGAATTTCACCATAAGAAAAAATACCATATAGAACAGCAATAACGGCAAAGAAAATAGCAAGCAATTGTAAATTACGCATTTTTTCTTTGAGGAAAATTCGAGCCATAAGTACATTGAGAATGGGGGTGATATAATAACCAAGGCTTGCTTCAATAGCTTTATGATTATTAAGAGACCAAAGATATGAGCCCCAGTTTACAGATAAAATCACAGCTGCAAACATCAGTGTGAGCATAGCTTTTTTATTCTTTAAAATAGGAATGATATTTTTTAACCGCTTTGTCACAAAAAGCAAAATAAATCCAAAAAGACAAGACCATATCATTCGTTGTGACAAAACTGTTCTTTCATCTAAATAGGATAGCATGGACCAAAAAAGTATACCAGACCCCCAAAGGGTATGGGCGATGAGACAAGAAAGTAAGCCTTTCGTTTTTGTTGTTAGTATCATGTTTGTCTTATAATGAAAATGTGCTTGGTATTGTTTTTTCCGCAGTGATTTATAAATGGTAGAAATCCATAAATAAAAAACGAGCAATCCAGTGAAGCAATCCAGTGAAGCAAGGCAATGTGAATAATCATAAAGGATTAAGGCCCCTGCAAAAAATACTATTGCAGAGGCCCTAATATATGTATTTTATTCTTAATAGTCAAAACCATTAATAACAAAATATCTCATATTTACTAAGATTTTTATTTTGAAAAAGAACGCTCAAATAGTTCCATAATCGCTTTTTTTGCATTTGCTTCAAGGAAACGGGTTCCTGTTGCTGCAAAGTGTTTATGCTCAATGATAGGGTCAATAATTTCATTCCACTCTTCTTTATTCCAGCGAAACCAAATATCACGGCTTTGGTCAAAAACAAGCAATGGTTTATTGCAAAGTTTTGCAAATTCTGCTCCCCAACCTGTTCCGCCGCTAACGGTCTTGTCTTCTTGAATAGTGCCAATAGCAATAACTTCTTGTCCACTGCTGACTTGCCAACAAATAGATTGAAGTACTTTTCTAAAGATAGGAGCCCTTGTGTATTCACGCCCCATAAGACGCGCGACATAAGTCATACTCACGTCTTTTAAGCAAAGTTCATCATTCGTGAGAACACGTACTCCACGAGCTCTTTCTATTTGATGTCCTTCAAAGCTGAAGTTGACTTCTTCAAGTCCAAGTGCCTCAGCTTGTATACCAAAAAAGTCCTCTGTTCCTGCTGCGCCGCCACTAAAAAGTATGGATTGTTTTGGATCGAGCATGTTTACCCCCAGAAGGTAGTTTAGATAGACATAAAAATCCTAAAGAGCTTCGACTCGTGAATTGGTATCCCCTAACAAAAGACGAACTCTTTGACCAATCGCGATATTAACACTTTCATGTTCAACAATGGAAAATGTTCTTCCATCATCGGATTGAATCATAATTTCATAGGCATTGTGTTCGCTCGTTTTCTTGCCTGCAAAGCCTCCAGCAGCTCCGCCACCAACGGCACCTACAGCTGTCGAAAGCACTTTACCTGTTCCACCACCAATGGTACTACCAAGAATACCACCAAGAACAGCACCAATAACAACACCGACGCCTTTGCTAAGTTGACTATCTATTTTTACAGGTGTCATACTTCGCACAACGCCATAAATGGTTCTATACTCTTGAGCAGATCCCACGGGGGCTTGTTGTCTGGTGCCAGGGGTGCAGGAAGTGCTGAGGAAGAGTATGGTAAATAGTAGCATGAATGTTTTCTTGATATACATAATTTCTCCATACGTATTTCATTATAAGTTATATTTTACCAAAGAATGATTTAAAGTCTAGTACGATATTGCATAATTATGCATTTTGAGAAAATTATTTTATTAACATATAGGAAAAGATAGGCATGCTCGACTGTTCTATATAGTTAATTGTAAACTGAATTACACCATTAGGGGAACAAAAAATAACGATTTTTATAAGAATACCAATATTATTTTAGATACGAACAGGCACATGTTTATTTCGCATGGCCTCCTTTAAATCGCTTATGGAGTATTCTCCATAATGCACGATGGAAGCAATAAGGGCAGCGGAAGCCTTGCCAATGGTGACAGCATCTACTAAATCTTGTGGTTTTCCCGCTCCGCCAGAAGCGATAACAGGAATACTGACAGCCTCACAAATAAGCTTTGTGAGATTCAGCTCATAGCCTTCTTTTGTTCCATCTGCGTCTATGGAATTGATGCAAAGCTCACCAGCACCAAGTTCTTGGCAGCGTTTTGCCCATGCTAGAGCATCTATGCCACAAAAAGTCCTTCCGCCATGAATGACGACCTCATAACCTGATGGAATTATTTGTGTTTTGTCAACTTGTTTGACGTCCATACCAACCACAATGGCTTGAGAACCAAAGGCATCCGCCCCTTCAGAAATAATATGAGGATTTTTAACAGCAGCAGAATTGACAGAAACTTTTTCAGCACCAGCCAAAAGGACGGCTCGCATTTGTTCCACTGTATTAATTCCGCCACCAACAGAAAAAGGAATAAAAATATTTTGAGCGACTTTTTCTACGACATCAAGAAAAATACCACGATTTTCGTGGGAAGCCGTGATGTCATAAAAAACTATTTCGTCCGCCCCTTCTTCGTAATATCTTTTTGCGGTTTCGACAGGGTCGCCAATATCGATATTATTTTCAAATTTAATCCCTTTAGTAAGCCTGCCATCTCTTACGTCTAAGCAAGGAATAATTCGTTTACATAAATGCGTACTCATTCATAACTCCTCTATACATCATACTTTCTTTGTTCTTTAAAAGGTAGGAACGCAGAATAGAATATATTTTCCTTTAAAGAATCACGTCTTTAATAGGTATTATTTTTTCATGCAATAATCATTGAAATTTTTCAAAATTTGTAAGCCGATTTCACCACTTTTTTCTGGGTGAAATTGAATAGCCCAAAGGCCATCTCTGCCAAAAATAGAGCAAAATTTTTCACCATACGTGGCGCTTGCGATACACATTTCTTCAGGATTCTTCGGCTCAGGGTAAAAACTGTGCACAAAATAAACGGTGTCGCCCGTTTTGATATTGTTCAAAATAGGGGAATCTTTATGGATTTCAATACTATTCCAACCCATATGGGGAATGCGGATATTTTCTTGTGTCAGCACATTGCCCTTTTCGTCAAGCACATCCTCTTTCCATGTTTCAGGGAATTTGCGACAAATTCCAGGCAAAATTCCTAAGGTTTTGGTATCACTTTCGTCGCTATGTTCAAGAAGAATTTGGCAACCAAGGCATATACCCAGTAAAGGGATTTTATTTTCAACGATACGGCTAAGAAGTTTATCTTGCCCTGTGCTTATAAGCCTATTCATGGCTTGAGCGGCAGCTCCTACGCCAGGGAAAATTACCCCGTCGGCTTTGAGGAGTGTGTCATCGTCTTCCGTTATTTGAGCTTCAATATTCAAGGAATTCAACGCACGCAGTACACTTGTTTGATTTCCTGCCTTATAATCTAAAATCGCTATCATAAATTTTTCCGTTGGTAGTGTTAGAAATAAAATACCAATAAAGATTATCCTTGCCAACGTGCAAAGTAAAGGTTAATTTGAATGGGTATTCTTTTTTGTTAGAAGTTATTCCAATTTACTTTTTTTTGGGGAGTTGAACTCCCTGCCTTGGCTCTCTATTTGCGTATTTACTCATTCTTCGTAAACGCAAACGACCTTGGTCGCCTCTGGTAGGCAAGCCCCCACATTATATGTTTTTGTAAACAAAGTTTATAAAAACACATAAATATGAGGTTTCCAAAGGACATCATGTCCTTTGGTGGAGAGTATGAGAGGCAAAGCCTCTCAACTTGGAATAAGTGCTTTTTTGTTCGACGTATATATATTAGAGATTAAAAACGAAAAATATAAAACTGCATAAACATGTAAATACATGCTTTTATGAGGAGGCACCCGTGCTAGATTTAAAATTAATGCAAAAAAATTCCGACCTTGTTGCTAAGGCTTTGGCTGATCGCAACTCTGATATTAATCTTAATGAATTTTTGGATTTAGACACACGTCGTCGTGCGGCTCTTCTTGAAGTGGAAGCTTTGAAGGGGCGTCGTAATACGGAATCAATGGAAGTGGCAAAGCTTAAAAAGGCAGGAGAAGATGCTTCTTCTTTGATGGCAGAGCTTGGGGCGCTTTCTGACAAAATAAAAGAATTAGATGTTGAAGCGAATGCCATAAAAGATCAACAAGAAACGTTTATGCTTAATGTGCCTAATATGCCGCATGAGTCTGTTCCTGTTGGAAAAAATGAGAATGATAATACAGAGCTTAAACGCTTTGGCGAGCCGAAAAAGTTTGACTTTGAGCCTAAAGACCATGTGGATCTTGGGACTAGCCTAAAATATTTGGATTTTGAAAAAGCAAGTAAGCTTTCAGGTACTCGTTTTTCTGTATCAACAGGCCCACTCGCTCGTTTAGAACGTGCCCTTATGAATTATTATTTAGATGTGCAATGCTCAGAATTTAAGCACACAGAAGTATCTGTTCCTTTATTGGTTACTCGAAAGACTATGCAAGGCACAGGGCAGCTTCCTAAATTTGAAGACGATTTATTCAAGATTGCTGATTGGGATCATTTTCTTATTCCTACAGCAGAAGTTCCGCTTACTAATTTACACGCCGATGAAGTGCTTGAAGAAGATATGCTTCCGCTTTGGTATACTGCCGCAACTCCTTGTTTTCGTTCAGAAGCTGGGGCGTATGGTAAAGATACTCGTGGGCTTATTCGTTTACATCAATTTACTAAAGTAGAAATGGTGCATTTTGCTCACCCTGAAAAATCATGGGACGACTTGGAACAAATGCGCACATTTGCAGAAACACTTCTTGAACGCTTAGAATTACCGTATCGTACTATTACGCTTTGTACGGGAGATATGGGCTTTGGTGCTGCAAAAACCTATGATATTGAAGTATGGGTGCCTGCACAAAATACATACCGTGAAATTTCCTCTTGCTCTAACTGCACAGATTTTCAAGCACGTAGAGCAAATATTCGTTTCCGTCCAAAGGGCGGCGGTAAAACAGAATTTGTCCATACCCTTAATGGCTCAGGGCTTCCAACGGGGAGATCTCTTGTGGCGGTAATGGAAAACTATCAACAAGAAGATGGCTCCATAATTGTTCCTAAAGTGCTTGTCCCATACATGGGAGGACTTGAGCGCATAAAAGCCAACTCATAGAATAGCCTAAAAACTCTTAAAATTATATAGCCCAAAAAAGCCCCATTTTGCATTGCAAAATGGGGCTTTTCTTTAAAGTAGTCATAAATAATTGTTTTTTCAGGAAGGGGGTCTAGGGGGAGACCTCATTTTTTTCATTAGATTATCTTAGCAAAGAATTTGCTTAGATAATTTTATACCCGAACGGGTGCAAAAATGGGGTTTCCCCCAGAAAAACAAAAACTAGTTTTTCCCAGAAAGGCAAAAATAGGATTTCCCAATAAAAGCAAAAATTAAAGAATCTGTTTCAGAAATTGTTGTAATCTAGGGTGTTGTGGGTAGTCAAAGAGCTGCATAGGGAGACCTTCTTCCACGACAGCGCCTTGATCCATAAAGATAACACGATCGGCAACTTGTCGAGCAAAGCCCATTTCGTGTGTTACGACAACCATGGTCATACCTTCTTCGGCAAGTTTCACCATAACGTCTAGAACTTCGCCAATCATTTCTGGGTCTAGAGCGGAGGTTGGTTCATCAAAAAGCATAATACTTGGCTGCATTGCTAGAGCTCTTGCTATGGCAACACGTTGTTGTTGTCCACCTGAGAGCATGGACGGGTATGCTTTTGCTTTGTCGATGAGCCCTACTTTTTTGAGTAAAAACATGGCTCTGTCTTCCGCTTCGCTTTTGTTTATTTTGCGAAGTGTCATGGGTGCAATGGTGAGATTGGTAAGCACGCTCATGTGTGGGAATAGGTTAAAGTTTTGAAAAACCATACCCACGTTTTGACGCATTTTATTTATATCATTTGTTTTTGTATAAATATCTTGGCCATTTATATAGATTTGTCCTATGGTTGCTTCTTCTAATCTATTGATAGTGCGAAGGGCGGTCGATTTTCCTGAACCAGATGGCCCAATGATAACGACTTTTTCACCGGCTTGGATATCGAGATTGATATCTTTAAGGGCGACTACCTCGTCAAAGAGTTTCCAAACGCCACGCATGGAAATTGCGGCCTTTAAATCAGGATCATTAAGAGCGCTAAATTTTTTAACGGGATCTATCATAATAAGAAAGCCTCTTTTCAATCATGCTCATACACTTGGATAAAAGCAGGGTAATAATCAAATAGACAAGAGCGATAACCGTAAACGTCTCAAAATATTCGTAGGTGCTTGCTGCGTATTCACGTCCACGGCGAAGCACATCAGAAATAGCGATAACAGAAACGAGGGACGTATCTTTTAAAAGCGCTATACATTCGTTGCCAATGGGGGGAATAATGGTGCGCATGGCTTGTGGTAAAACAATGATAAACGTGGTTTGTTGTTGGTTAAAACCAAGGGAACGAGCCGCTTCGGTTTGACCGTGGGAAACAGAAAGTATGCCAGCTCTAAAGACCTCACCCATGTATGCGCCATAGCAAAAACTGAGCGCAATAACGGCAGAAACCATAGGCGACATTTGCAAAAGAGAACCAAGGGCGAAATAGATATAAAAAAGTTGCATAAGCAGTGGAATACCACGAATGATTTCAACATAAACGGATGCAATACTATTAATGATAGGATTTTTTGATAATCGACCAAGCCCTGTAAGCAGGCCAATGGGCACAGCAATAGAAACAGAGATAAGAGTAATTTGAAAGGTAACCAAAAGCCCGTCAGGAACAAAGAGCATTATAGTCCAATAGGGATCTGGTCTATAAATACAAAGTCCCGCGAGGGTCAGTATGGAAAAGGCAAAAGAAAAAAACCATGCTGAAATCCTGTTTTTTTCCTTAATATTAAGGGGGGCAGGGCCTTCCGTAAAGATAAGCACTTTTTCTTCGTTTGCCGTTTGTTTTGATTCGTCTATCATTTTTTCGAAAATCTCCAGAATATCTGTTTAAAAACTATTCATATACGGTTCATATTATGCGGATAGTGTTCCTCGGTGAAATATTTATTTAAAGATATTAGTAATTAATCTTTTGTATTGTTTAAAATTTCAGTAAATGAAAAGAGAAGCAAATATATTGCTTGAAAGAGTGCCTCTTTGTCAAGAGCTTGTTTGAATAATTTTTGAAATACCACACGCTATTCTAATTTGGGAGGCTCTGCCTCCCGCTCTGCTCTCTATTTCAGTATTTGTTTGTACCTCACAAACTGAAACGACCTATGGTCACCCGTTGGGTAGGAAACCCTCCGCCTAAGGGATTGAATCCCTTAGGAAACCCCATATCTTCGACTTGTTATAAACATAGTTTACAAAAAACACATAGTTTACAAAAAACACATAGTTTACAAAAAACACATAATGTGGGGGCTTGGGGGAGTTCAACTCCCCCAAAAAAGCGAATTGGAATAACGCAGTAAATATTTAGATATAAGTAAATGAATCTTTCTTTATTTTTCAAGGGGGAGTTCAACTCCCCCAAAAAAAGCGAATTTGTTTTTCAATAGTGAAGAGCTTCGTTATTATCCCATTTTCGCCATATTATTTAAGCGTTCGATGCGGTCTTCAATTGGTGGGTGTGTGCTAAATAAGGACTGCATGCCGCCTGTGAGCGGAGATACGATGAACATATTCTCGGTCGCAGGGTTTGCATCAAGCGGTACTTCCTGACTTTTATGAGAGAGCTTGTTAAGGGCTCGTGCTAAAGCCATGGGGTCAGAGCTATAATGCGCAGCGCTTTCGTCAGCGAGATATTCCCTTGATCTAGATATTGCCATTTGAATAAGATTTGCTGCAAGGGGGGCAAGAATCATAAGTGCAATTCTGCTTATCGCACCGCCACCACCATTATTTTCTCCACCTTGGTTATTTGAACCACCAAAAAGGGAAGTAAAATAAAGTATATTCACAATACCCGTGATAGACGCACCTAAAATCGCCGCAATACTTTGAATAAGTATGTCTCGATTGGCAATATGGGCGATTTCGTGAGCTAAAACTCCACGTAATTCTTCAGGGCTTAGTAGGCGCATGAGGCCTTGTGTCACCGCCACAACAGCGTTTTGAGGGTTTCTACCAGTGGCAAAAGCGTTTGGACTTGGGTCTGGGATTATACAAATTCGAGGTTTTGGAATCCCTGCACTTTGGGCAAGTTCCTCTACTATTTTATGGATTTGTGGGGCGTCTGTGTAGCTGAGTTCTTTTGCCTTATACATACGAAGCACAATAGAATCAGAATACCAATAGCTAAATAAACTTGTTGCACTCGCAAAAAGAAATGCAATCATCATGCCTTTTGGTCCAGCAAATAAATTGCCAATGACCATAAACACGGATATAAGTACTGCGAAGAGTGCTGCTGTTTTCATTGAACTTGTCATTAAATCTCCTTATATAGGGTATGCTTATTTTAAAATTTCTTATTCCATATTATAAGTCTTTTTTTTCCTATAGACAAGGGGTATATAAAAATAAAGAGCGACTAGATAAAGATAGGAAGGGACTTTCCCACACTTTTAGCTTATTAATAATAAAGCTAACATGAATTAGAAGAAATCTAATATTCCATAAAACAAGAACAGAAAGGAAAAAACTATGTATCTTTATATTCACGGTTTTAATAGTGATGTGAAATGCCGGTCTTTTTTTGATTTATCCGCTATCCTAAGCGATGTTTCGCCCCTAGGCTACGACTACACAAAAAAAGCGGATTTTTGCTTTGCACAATTATGCGAACAAATGGAAAAACACCTTGAAATAAACACAAAGAAAAGCGGCCACACAAAAGATTTGCCATCCTGTTCTATTAAAATATTAGGCTCATCTCTTGGTGGGTTTTGGGCATTACACTTAGCAAAAAAATATAATATTCCTTGTCTTGCGTTCAATCCTGTAACCCTTGCCCATGAGCAGCTTGCCCCACTTCTAGGTCAAAACCAAAATTTTTACACCCACGAATATTGGGATTTCACCAAAGACACTCTTCTCTCCTATGCGGATTTTATATTGGATACCAATCTATCCCCAAGCCCACATATGATATTAGGGCAAAATGATGAGCTCCTAGACTACAAAATTGCCCTCAACTATTGGCAAAATAAAGCAATATCCCATATTACAGACGATGCCCATTCTATTATGGATTATTCCCTCTACAAAGACATTATGCTGGCACTTTAGGCGAGGGATTTTGGTGTGGAGTTGGGAGTTGGGCGTTGGGATTTTTCTGGGGGGAAAACCCCATTTTGTAGCACAAAATGAGGTTTGCTTTGCTCTCTATTTCCGTAATTGCTCCCATGTCGCAAACGGAAACGACTATGCCGCCCGTTGGATAGGTCCCCCCAGACCCCCCTTTCCTGAAAAAGCGAATTATACGACGTTATTTATTGGGAGGGGTATTAATTGGAGAGACAAAAAATTTATTGTACTGTTCTTTTGAGACACTTACCTAAATAAGGTATCTTCTAAGCCAGGTAAGAGTGAAAGAGTGAACGACATTAGAGAATAAGAAGCTTTATTAAATATAAAAACCTCGCAGCGAACTACGAGGTTTTTATATATTAAAGCAATGGGTGTTTAGAAAAGGTTGTCGTCGATAAAGCGTTTATCTTCTTTACCTTTCCAGAAACCATCAACACCAAGTTCTGCTTCTGCGTCAATAAGAACTTGACGAATAGCTTTTACTTGTGCTTCGCTCAAAGGATTTTTTTGCTTATGAGCAGCAATAATTTCGAGTGCGCGAGCATGTGCTACGTCTTGAATTTGTGGTTTGCCGTCGGCTTCCCACATGTCGTAGTTTTTACGATTCATGAGCTTATAGTTGCTAAGTTCACCCATGCGGTTGCAAGTATCTTCTTCCGCAAGGTATGTTCCAAAAGGACCGACATTATTGATAAGATCTACAGAAAGGGTTTCGGCGTCGACCTTGAAGCCGCCCAACATCCGTAATACGTAATCAATAATTTCATCGTCCACGAGCAAGGTAGGAATATCGAAAGCTATGCCCGTCTCAAGCATCCCTTGACCGAAAAGTACACTGGCACCTGCCAGAGCGGTCATTAGGCGATTGAGCGCGCGTTCGGATCCCGCTTGCACATCATTGCAGCAGCTATCCGTCTAGCCACCAGCAATATAACTAGGTATATTGTAGTATTTGGACATGCGTGCCATTGAAGCATTGAGGGTAAATACCTCAGGTGCTGCAACGAGGGATAAGCCACGACGCATTTCCATTACGCAAGCAGAAGCACCATAAAATGTAGGGTTGCCTTTGTTTACGCATTGTAAAAGAGTGTTGAAAGCAAGGAAGTCAGAGTTACTTACAGCAACGCTACCCGCAAAACTTACAGGGGATGTCGCGCCTTGTTGTACCATAACCAAGATATGGTTAGGCATGCCAGCTTCAGCAACTATCATAGCGTTTTCGCATGCTTCAGTAGAAATACGAAGCGGGCTGATAGTTGTATGGTTGAAAGCATGACGAGGACGAGTCTTATGGTTTTTCTCACCACCAATCGCGATTTTTGCCATTTCAATCATTTTACGTGTTTGATATGGTGAACCTGATACAAGGTGCATAGGCTTACTTGTGTAGCAAAGAGCTACTTCAGCGTTATGTAATGATGCAGTTTCGTTAGGTACGTCTTGTGGCCCGATAGCACGGTTGTAGATATGGATATTATCCAATGAGTCAACAACACGAACAATATCAACAGCATCTTGTTTGATGGTAGCACGGCGTTCACGAGTTTTTAGGTCGTAAATAGCAATACCTTCACCAAAGTTAGAAGCATAAACTTGATCTTGTGCGATATGGAGATCATCATCAGGTGTTCTGCCATAGTGTACAAATTCAGATGGAATTGATTCAAGTGCATTTTCTACCAATGTGCGTGGAAAATGTGTGCAACCATCGGAATCTTCCCAGCAACCATGGTCACGTAAAATTGCACGTGCCTTTTCGCTACCGAAGCTTACGCCTCGACGTTGTAAGATTTCCAAGGATGCTTCATGAATTTTTTCACAGTCTTTGTCGCGAAGAAAGTTGAGTCCAACTTTCGTTCCGCTGCTGGTACTGGAATGCGCGTAACGCTTCATAGTTCCCCCAAAAGGAATGTTTATTAAAGTGGGCAAAAATGCCTACCGCCATTGCCAAGCTTTGATAATCGAAATTTCAAAAATCAAAGCTTTTATGCTTATGCACACATAAATGTGAGCATAAATACCACACAGAATACTGCGTAGCTTACATAAATATCATATGCTCTACATACAAATTAGTGAAAGTAGGTAGGGCTGAAAGTTCAAGATAGCGTGTGTTATCTACAATATATTTAACATGCGCATCAACATTTTCTTCTGTTGCATAACGAATAACACCAAGGCTTGCACCATTACCAATAGCTTGTGTGCAGTGAAGCAATTCTGGTGGAATAAGCCCTATACATGCGGCACTTTCAGGGTTCATAGCTGAACCAAAACCACCAGCAATATAAAGGTGTTCTATGTCAGTTACAGATAAGCCAGCTTCTTCGATAAGAGTATGAATACCTGCTCGTACAGCGGCTTTTGCTAATTGGATTTCTCTGATATCTCGTTGTGTGAAATTGACGTTTTCATTGAAAACAAGGCAGGTTTGACCATCGCTTGTTTTAGAAATAGAGGATTTTAAGGAGCTATCTTCGCCTTCTAATAAACCTGTTTCGTCAAGAGCATTTGCCTCTAAAAGCATAGCAACACAATCTAAGACGCCAGAACCGCATATGCCCTTGATAGGTGCATCGTTTATGGTTTTGCATTCAAAAGATGTTTTATCTGCGCTGAGTTTTAGATAGTTTATAGCACCACTTTGGCCAGCCATACCACAAGCGAGACTTGCGCCTTCAAAGCATGGGCCGGCAGCGGCAGAACAGGTGATGAATTTGCCTTCATAGCCTAAAACTATTTCTGCATTTGTTCCAAGATCCAAAAGTAAAAACGGTTTTTTGTGGGTATGGGCATTCACCGCTAACATAGCAGCAACAATATCTGCACCGATATAGCCTGCTATACTCGGCATAAGGAAAACATGGGCGCTTGATTGCATGTTGAGCTCTGTTGCACGAAGGCGCATAGCCTCCATACACACAGGAATAAAAGGAGCACGACTGATATTTTTTGCAGGAAGACCAGCAAACATATGCATCATAGTTGTATTACCTGCAATGGTAATATAATGCACATCATCAATACCAAGATTCGCTTCTTTCAAAAGATGTTTGCGTAAGCTCTCAATTTGTCGCACCACAGCACTTTGCAGGGCGGTGATATTTTTTTGATAATCCTTGCTCGTTTCAGGAATAGTCTGATTGATACGACTAATAACATCTGCACCCCAAGAAGCTTGTGCATTTGCTTCACCTGCTACCCCAAGAATGGTATTATTGCTGAGGTCTATCAAGGTTGCTGCAATGGTTGTTGTTCCAATATCTACAGCTATAGCAATGTGGGATTTTTGCTTTGCTAAGCCAAGCAAAGTGTCTTTATAACGGAGAACCTGAATAGAAGTATTTTCATGTACAGCGTGAGAAAGTTCAGTAATTTCTTTGAGGTTTAATGTGTGCGTTTTGCAATTTGCCGCTTCAAGCACACGTCTTAGATCATCTCTTTGGTCATCTATATGTGCTTGGTCTAATTCAAGGTCAAGCATATCAACCAATGGTTTAAAAATATAATCTTGTTCTGTATAATCAGTGAGTACTGTGAGCTCGGCTTGCTCTATAATTTGAATCTCTAGCCCTTCGCAGGTATTGGTATAACAAGCAAGTCTTATTCCAGAATCAAGGGCTTGTTTATTTAGCTTCTTTTTTTCTGCATCGGATGGGGTAGTGTTAGCAATAATACGGCATTTTCCACAAGTACCCGTTGAACCGCAAGCTTGTGCTATAAGACCTTTTTCACGTAAAAAATAGGCAATGGGAGTATTGTCTTCAAGGGAGTGTTTGTGATTCTTTCCATCGTGGTGGATAGAGATATTTACATTCATAATTAGTATCTACTTTTAATTGTTTGGAATGATAACAAGAAGGCCGTCAGCATTTAAATCAAGAGTTAAACCAAAAGGAATATGGGAAAAATTTATTTATTAACTCCCCGTCAATAAATTCTTGCAAAAAATTCTTGTAAATACCATGAGGAAGCATTGAACTCTGTATGTAACAAAGATATCTTAGCCGTCATATGTTAACGTTTAGCTATCTAACGACTGGAAAGGAATAACAACTAAAGCACCATCAGCGTTTAAATCAAGGGTCATACCAGGTTTGAGATGTAAAAATTTTTCTTGATCCACCCCGCCATCAAGGAATTCTTGCATATACCAAGGAGAACCTTTTCGCTCTTCACAGGGGAGATTCATATCCTCTGAGATGAAATGCGCTTTTTTGAGAAGATCCTCTGAATAGAGTTCATCCCAATAAGTAAAGCAGGTAGAATTATAATTATCTAACCAGGATTTTTCTAAATCCATAAGGTAATCAGCAGAATCTTGACCGTAACTTTCGATGTAACCTTGATAGCGGCCATCTCGTTCTGCTATATAATATTTCAAGGAAGATTCTATCCAGCCAGGGCTTAGCCAGTATGTCTTAGCATATTCTGGTGGTCTTGTTTTTATATCAGGACCGTCACCCAAAAGAAGGGGGATACAATCGTGGACTTTTGGCAAAATAAGCGTTGCTTTTTTTGATGTAACGCCATACAAGCCACGCCCGCAAAAACCGTAACCCAAAAGAATCTCATCGGGGGCTTGCTCAAGCTCCACCTTATCAATAACTTTTTGAAGTTCTGTCCTTAAAAGATCAGGTGTATCGTGTAAGCCTTGGCGTAAGAAAATAAATTCAAACGCCTTTGGATTATTTCTATTGAGGTGTTCCAACTCTGGTTGGAACACCTCGCAAGCAATTAGAATACAAGTTCGCATTGCTATACTTTGCTCAGCTTATTTAGCTGCAGCACAAATAGAAACTGCAGTTTCAGCAGCAGAAGAAGCGTCAGATGTATAAATGTCTGCGCCAATAGAATCACAGAATGCTTGGTTTACAGGAGCTCCACCAATCATAATCTTCACTTTGCCAGCAAGTTCACTCTTAGCAACTAAAGCAACAAGTTCTTTCATGTGAACCATTGTTGTAGTCAAAAGAGCAGAAGAAGCGATAACTTGTGCGCCATGTTTGATAGCTTCGTCAACATATTTTTGTGGTGCGATGTTGTTACCAAGGTCAATAACAGTAAGACCTTTACTTTCCATCATCATACGAACAAGGTTTTTGCCGATGTCATGTAAGTCATCTTTGATAGTACCGATAATAACAGTGCCTTTGTCTTGAGCAGATTCACCAACAAGAAGTGGGCGAAGTACGGCTGTTCCTGCTGCCATTGCACGAGCTGCAATGAGAACTTCAGGAATAAAGATATCGTTGTTTTTGAAGCGTTCACCAATGATGTCCATGCCAGGCATAAGTCCATCATTCAAAATTGTAAGCGGTGCAAGACCTTCATCCAAAGCTTTTTGGGTGAGTTCAGCCACGTCTTTCATTTTGCCTTTTTGAAGTAGTGTAGAAATTTCTTGTAGAATTGCGCTCATGATAAACCTC
>CAMQVJ010000041.1 GCA_947038175.1 uncultured Desulfovibrio sp. | reverse complement strand
CGTTTTGCTTTTTAGTAAGGTCTGCCTTTATTTCTGCCAGTATAGTGCTTTGCATAGTCTTTATCATGAGGGGGCTAAAAGAAAGCAAGGAATTTTTGCCTTGTAATTTACTGTCTATGCTGTCCACGATAAGGGTGCTGTATTGTATATTATTAGCTTTGATGTCTATATTGAAACTTGTTTTTTGCAAAGCTTCTGGCAAGTAAATTCCCTGTTCTTTATTTTTATTGTCATTGCTCATTGCCTCATGAGTTGCTGTGCTTGTTTGGGGTGTTTGGGCAGAATTATTTTTGCTTGCGTCGCTTTGTGTTTGACTTGGCTCGATAAAATGAGAGAGATTTAGGTTGGCAAGCTCTATACTTCCCAAAACTTGGTCCTGCTGTCTATTATAAGTAAGGACGCTTTTTATCGCTGTACCGCCCATCTGTGCGTGGACTTCGTGTATACTTATGATGTGGTCTTTAAACGATATATTTGCTGTAAGCTTGGCTTCTTTTATTTCTTCTGGATTGTGAAATTTTTGCTCAGGGGCAAAGGTTTTCATGATGGAGAGAGGGAAGAGGAGAGCTTCAATATCAAATATTCCCTCCTTATTGTTTATATCACCAGACTGCTTAATGTTTACGTTCATGAAGGGACTTTGTATTTCAGCAGATAAGGATCGCAAGCTGAAAGGCGCAAGGAATATATCGCTTGAGCCTGTGGCTGTGAGTTCTTCTGAGAAATTAAAGCCTGCTTCGGGTTGGATTTTGAGTTTTCTCAAGTCAAAGTTGAGATTATTTCCCATGACGAGGAAATTGAAGTTTGTATCAAAGTTCAGTTTGTAATTTTGAGATTTTGCCCCGTTTGTTATTGTATAGTCAATATGACTGTTAATGCTTACATTTGCATTTTGGTTAATGGCAAAATTGTTTACATCTGTGTTGATATTTTGCATAACGATATGCTGGGTTTTATCCATATAATCGATAGAGGCATTACTAATGAGAATGTTCTTAGGAACAACTTTGAATAATTGAGCGAAGGTGTCAGAGACTTGTTTTTCAATTTCTACGTTCGCGTTATTTTCTTTACTTGGTTTGCTTTCTTCAATAACCGCCTCAACGAGGGGATTATCGTTGTAAATAACTTTGAGATTCTCAAGCTGAAGTTCTGAAAGAGAAACATTACCGCTTAGAAGTTCAAAAATAGAGAATTTGACATTTGCGCTATCAAAGGTAATAGAGAAATCTTCTGTTCCCCATGATGCCTTGCCAATGCTTAGATTGGGGGAGGGTATTATATTAATAGAGGGTAGGTCTTCGATGGAAAGGGGGGCGCCAGAAGCTTCTTCCACTATTTCACTTATTTTTTTGAGAATGAAATCGCTTTTTGTTTGAACGAAGAGATATGCCCCACCAATAAGGATAAGAAGGGAAAGCGTAAGTATAGCAATAATTTTTGTTTTCATGGCGACCTCGTAGGTGGTTAATAGCATTACTATAAAAAAATGACTATTACGTGTATATCCATATTTCATCTGACTATGACGAAACACGTATGTTTTTTTATATTTGCTGTGTATACCTTAAAGAGTGGGATTCTGTCAAAAGGTAGAGAGAAAGAAAAAATATAAACTCCTATTAATAAAAGGGAAAAAATATAAGTGAAAAAAGTTCTCTTTTTTTTTATTTTTTTGCTTGACTTATTTCCGTGGTCACGCTAAAAGTTATCTCGCAGTGGGGGTGTTAACTCAGTCGGTAGAGTACCTGCCTTTTAAGCAGAGAGTCGCAGGTTCGAATCCTGCACACCCCACCATTTTTCAGAGACCTATCTTGTATAGGTCTTTTTTTTGTTCATTTTTTTGTCTACTTTTTGGGGTATTAATAGATATTTCATGTAAAAAAAGACCTCTGTCCAATAGCTTATTTCGAGTGAGCCATTAGACAGAGGTCTTTTTTTATATAGAGTATTACAATAATTAGCGAGCGGCTTGTAGTAGCTGTGTCGCGTATTGGTGAAGCCCATTTGCTATACCTTCCGCTATGCTATTTTTATAAGCGTCAGAGGAGAGGAGCTTCGCTTCTTCCTTATTAGAACTATAGCCTACTTCAATCAATATACTTGGCATGGAAGAGCCAATAAGTACATGGAAAGGCGCGCCTCGTGATCCACCATTCTTTGTGGAATAGCCATCTTTTGTGGCTTTTTTCACTGCATTATGTTGAACCATATTTGCTAATCTTTTGGACTCTTGAATGCGGGCTTTGAGGAGCATATCACCAAGGATTTTTTCCATTTCTCCTAGACCTTTGCGCTCAACGCCTGTATTTTCAATAGCCGCAAGGCGAATAGTTTGTGGGTCATTGCTAAAATCGAGAAAATACGTTTCAAAACCAGTTACTGTTGTTTTATTATGTGCGTTTGCATGAATCGATATAAAAAGATCTGCATTATGCTTTCTTGCGATGTCTGTTCTTTCATATAAGCCTACGTACTTATCTGTTGTTCTTGTGAAAAAGACAGTATAACCAGCAGATTTTAACACGTTACCAATTCTTCTTGCGATATCAAGATTCAGGTCTTTTTCCTTTAGGCTATTATGCATCGCGCCAGGATCTTTACCGCCGTGGCCAGGGTCAATCACGATAGTTTTAACACTCAAGCCTAGTTGGGATGCAAGGTTCTTTTGAAGATGAAGGAGATCGTCTTCTGTGAGCGTTGCTTTAGCAGGAGTCTGTTTAGCGTTCTCGCTTTTTTTAGAAACCTCTTTTCGCTTTTCACTCACTTTTTGTTTTTTATCAGGTTTTCCATCGCTAACCTTGATACCTTTTGGAAGCGCTTTTGTGGAATTTGTTGCTTCAATAATAAGGCGGGCAGGAGATCTTTCAGATTTTATTGTATAACGCAAGAGGTTGGAAAACTTGAGAGTGACGACTGATTGTGATGTGGAGGGATTATAATCCACATCGTAGCCAGTGAAAATGCCACTTTTTCTAAAACTGTCTTCTAAGCTAATCTTCTCGGATGGCTTCACCGCTTCGAGGCGAACAGTAATACCGTATTGTCCATCGTCTGTTGTTTCTATGTACTTTGCTCGCCATGAAGCGATTTTTTCCATTGAAATAACAATTCTGACAACATTATTATGTAATTGTGGGCTTATTTTGTTAAGAGCAATAGTTGGTTTACTTGGGCGTGCTGTGATGGTTTTTCCAATGGACGCCACAGCGTTTCCGTTCATTTGTGCAAGGTATATTTTTGCCTTTTTTGCATGGTCGCTTTTAGCGTATTTTTTGCTAATAGTTTTGAGAAGGGCTTTTGATTTATTTGTATTATGAAGTAGTTCTTGATAAATTTCAGCGGCAGAATAAAGGGAGTCGTCTGCAAGGGGGCTTATAGGATGCTTCTTCGCTAGTTCTTCGTAGCGAGATGCTGCTGCTTGCGCATCTTTACGTACATAAGAACGATTCGCCATTTCATGAAGAGCTTTTGCAGAACGGTAAAGCGCTGCTGCTCTATTATTCCAATCCGCATTATTGCGATAAATTTCATAGAAGTCATCAGCAAGACTTAACCAATTATGTCTGTATCCGCCACGCTTGGCGTCTTGGCTTAGTCTTGTGAGTTCCACTTTTATCTGGGTGTACTCATCTGGCTCTGCCACAGCATAGGTAGGAAATGTGACTGTACCTAGTAAAAAAATGACTACGGCAAATAGCAAAAAACAAGAATCTAAGAGAGTTCTTTTTTGTATTTTTGTGATATGTAACATTATTTCACCCATTTTGATACCTAGCAATAAATAAACAGTTCTTTTAGCCAGTAGAAATATTCTATCTGCACTCAAAATACTTTATCGTCATACCATTAAAAAAGTTTATAGGCATTTAAAATTTATCTAATATTATTTCAAGAGTTTATTTAGAATTTCTATAGTCTTTTTCTAGAGTTTTTATAGTCTTTCTATAGTCTCTAGCTATGTTTAGAGAAATAGGGAGAAATGCTATAGCTGATATCTGATTCCATTTGTTGAATCTTGTGATTTTACTTATATTTGCCTCTTATTGCTATTGACCTTATTGCCTGTCCTGTATTATTCTTGTGGGTGAAATGGCGTGTGTGAGTATCATTTTTCCTTATTTGTATGAGTGTTTCAAATATGAAAGCAATAAAATTAAAAGCTGGGATTAAATAATGTTATATAATATCATTGATTTTGAGGTCTGCGGTGACCATTCTGGTAAATTGGTTGCTCTGGAAAAGGGGGCGGAATTTCCCTTTGATATCAAACGTGTCTATTATATATGGCAAACGGATAGAGACGTTGTGCGAGGAAAACATGCACATCGCGCCCTTGAGCAAGTCATTGTTTGTGTATCGGGTAGTTGTGATTTTATCTTGGATGATGGAGCTACACGCCAATGCATTTCTCTCACTACCCCCGTGCAAGGCTTGCATATAAAAAGCCGTATTTGGCGAGAATTCACAAATTTTTCTGAGGACTGTGTTGTTATGGTGCTTGCCAGTGAACACTATGACGAGGCGGACTATATAAGAGATTATGACGTCTTTTTAAAAGAGCTTAAAGGCTAAATTGTTTAGGTGTTTATTTTGAAGAAAGGACTCTTCTTTTCATGTGAATGGCGTGAACATTGGCTTTTCATACAAGGTGTTTCTATATATGATTAAATTCCTAGATCTGCATAAAATTAACGAACAGCACAGAGACAGCATAGAAAAACGTTTACAAGATGTTTTAGATTCTGGCTGGTATTTACAAGGAGAGCAAAATGCCCTCTTCGCTCGTCATTTTGCACAGTATTGTCAAACAGAATACGCCCTTGGTGTAGCAAATGGGCTTGATGCGCTGAATCTTATTATCCGAGGCTATGGCTTTGGTATTGGTGATGAAATTATTGTTCCAGCGAACACGTATATAGCGAGTATTCTTGCTATTTCGCAAAATAATTGTACGCCTGTTCTTGTTGAGCCCGATATTTCGACCTATAATATAAATCCTCTTGCCATCGAGGAAAAAATAACAGCGCAGACAAAAGCGATTATGGTGGTTCATTTGTACGGGCAAGCCACACAAATGGAGCATATTTGGGAATTGGCTAAAAAGTATAAACTCAAAATTATTGAAGATTCTGCCCAAGCGCATGGCGCAAAATACAAGGGGCTACGAGTGGGGAATTTAGGAAATGCGAGTGCTTTTTCTTTTTATCCTGGGAAGAATTTAGGAGCGCTAGGTGATGCAGGCGCTATTACCACCAATGATGTGCAGTTATTTGAAAAAATACGTGCCCTTGCTAATTATGGTTCTGAGTGCAAATACCAACATATTTATAAGGGCGTTAATTCTCGTTTAGATGAAATGCAAGCCGCTATTCTTGATGTGAAGCTTGCTTATTTAGATGAAGAAAATGAAAGAAGACGTGAAATTTCAAGATATTATCAAGATAATATAAAGAATCCTCTTCTTATATTACCAAGGGCATATGAAAAAGAGTCCCATGTTTGGCATGTTTTTGTGGTGCGCACAGAACATCGGGATGCTTTGCAAAAATATCTTGAAAGTAAACAAATACAGACAAATATACATTATCCCACTGCGCCACATAAGCAAGCAGCGTACAAAGAACTTGCTCATTTGAAGCTACCCATAACGGAAAAAATACACAGAGAAGTTCTGAGTTTGCCCATTTCACCTGTCATGAGCATGGAAGAGCTTTCTTATATTGTTACCTGTATTAATGAGTTTTCGGTTTAGAAAGAGCCTGCTATAAAAAATTGCTATGACGAATTGCTATGACGAATTGCTATAAAAATTGCTATAAAAAAAATCTATGTCAAAATGTGTTTCATGGAATTAATTTTTAATGTATTCTCTTGCTGATATGAATGAGAAAAAGGATGTTTTATGAAAAGCATTTTGGTAACTGGTGGAGCAGGTTTTATAGGTTCTGCATATGTGCTTATGGCGAGGAGGCTTGGTTTTCGAGTCATTAATCTCGATGCGCTTACCTATTCTGGGAATATGGATAATCTAGAGTCTTTGAGTGATGATCCTCATCATATTTTTGTTCATGGTCGTATTGGTGATGCGCAATTAGTACAAGATTTATTAGAGAAATATGCGCCTGATTATGTTGTGAATTTTGCAGCTGAAAGCCATGTGGATAGATCTATCGTTGACCCTGATACTTTTGTACGCACCAATGTTTTAGAAACCTCGATATTTCTGCGTGTGGTAAAAACATGGTGGGAAAGCGTCCATTTCGACTCCATAAAAAAGAAAGATTTTCGGTTTTTACATGTGTCCACGGACGAAGTTTTTGGCACATTACAAGTAGGTGATGCCGCCTTTACAGAAGAAACACCCTTTGCTCCCAATAGCCCTTATTCTGCAAGCAAAGCTGCTAGTGACCATTTTGTAAGAGCTTTTTATGAAACCTATGGTTTTCCTACGCTTATCACAAATTGTTCCAATAATTATGGCCCACGGCAATTCCCTGAAAAACTCATACCGCTCGTCACGCTGAATGCGTGTGCAGGAAAATCCTTGCCCATATATGGAACAGGCGAAAATATACGAGATTGGCTACATGTGGAAGACCATTGTGAGGCGATTCAGCTAGTTCTTGAAAAGGGACGCATAGGCGAAACCTATGTTATTGGGGGTAATTCTGAGCGCACAAATTTAGAAGTGGTGAAAAATATTTGCCGTACTTTAGATGAACTACGCCCTTTAGAAAATGGCTCCTATGAAGACCTTATTCATTTTGTTTCCGACAGATTAGGGCATGATTTACGTTACGCTATTAACTGCTCAAAACTGCAATCGGAGCTCGGCTTTCTGCCAAAACATAATTTTGAAGATGGATTAAAAAACACCATACAATGGTATTTACAAAATAATGAATGGGTACTCAATGTACAAAATGGCGATTATCGCAAGTGGATACAAATGAATTATACGGAAAGAACAGAATGAAAAAACGCATAGGAATTATACTCGCAGGTGGTTCAGGCACACGCCTCTATCCCATGACAAAAAGCGTGAGCAAACAGCTCATGCCTATCTATGATAAACCAATGATTTATTATCCTCTAAGCACGCTTATGCTCACAGGTATTCGAGAAGTTGTTATTATTTCTACCCCTGAGCACTTACCGCTTTATGAAGAGCTTTTAGGTGATGGGACTCAATTTGGTTGCTGCTTCCATTATGTGGTACAAGAAAGTCCTGCTGGCTTGGCTCAAGCTTTTTTACTCGCAGAACCTTTTATCAAAGGGAAGAACACCTGCCTTATTCTTGGGGATAATATTTTCTTCGGTGATGGGCTTATCGTACGCCTGAAAGCTGCCATGAAGCAAAAAGAGGGTGCGACCGTTTTTGGCTATCATGTGACAGACCCTGATCGTTACGGTGTTGTTGAATTTGATGAAAATCACATAGCCGTTAGTATTGAAGAAAAACCAGAAAAACCAAAGTCAAATTATGCGGTTACAGGTTTATATTTTTATGATGAGACCGTGCTTGAGATAGCAAAAAATGTCAAACCGTCAGAGCGTGGGGAATTAGAAATCACCGATGTGAATAATGCCTATTTAAAGAAAGGCGCTTTGCATGTGGAACTTCTTGGGCGTGGCATAGCTTGGCTTGACACAGGTACGCATGAATCCCTTTTAGAGGCTTCTTCTTTTGTACATACCGTGGAAAAAAGACAAGGTCTGAAAGTGGCATGCTTAGAAGAAATTGCATGGCGTAAGAATTATATTAGTGCGGACGATGTGAGACGATTGGCAAAGCCCATGGAAAAAAATGCCTATGGGCAGTATCTGTATGACATTCTAGATGCAGGACGTGACGAATGGAATCCGAAAAAGTAGGTATAGAAGGCCTTTTACTGGTAAAACCAAAAATATTTGGTGATGCGAGAGGCTTTTTTGTGGAGACATGGAATAAAGAACGCTATGCCGAAATAGGTATAGATTTTCCGTTTGTGCAAGACAATCATTCCACTTCTGCGTATGGCGTTTTGCGTGGACTACATTACCAAAAAGAACATGCTCAAGGTAAACTAGTCTCTGTTTCTTATGGCTCTGTTTTTGATGTGGCGCTTGATATTCGTCGTGGTTCAAAGACATTTGGGCAATGGTTTGGCGTGGAATTGTCTGCCGAAAATCAGTGGCAATTATGGCTAGAACCTGGCTTTGCTCATGGGTTTGTCGTCACGAGCGAAATCGCCCATTTTCATTATAAGTGCACAGAATATTATGCACCGCAGTACGAAGAAGGTATTCGCTACGATGACCCCGATATTGCCATTGAATGGGGCGTCAAAGATGTGATTGTTTCTGAAAAAGATAAAAAGAACAACTCGTTTAAGGATTTGTTTCTAAGCTAGAATTATCTCAATTATTTGTATAAAAAAGCAGAGGGGAAAACGTGGTTTTCCCCTCTGCTTTTTTATACTCGCATGCTTTTATATACTTATACTTCTGCTGTTTATTTCTTTTGTACGTTATTTATACGGAAGTCGTGCTTATGATGTTTTCGTTTTTTTCTGCATTTACATTATCATCATTATTTTCTTCTACTTCTTTTGGCTTTTCTAAAGACAAGCTTGGATGAAATTGCATTTCGTAGAGTTGTCTATATTGACCGTTAGTGATTTTCATGAGTCCGTCATGATTATCAAGCTCGACAAGTTGGCCTTCATGGATAACCGCAATTCTGTCGGCGTTTCTAATGGTAGAGAGGCGGTGTGCTATAACAAACACTGTTCTATCTTTCATAAGGTTATCGATAGCTTGCTGCACTATTTTTTCTGACTTATTATCAAGGGCGGAAGTTGCCTCGTCAAGAACGATAATAGGTGCATTTTTTAAGAACGCCCGTGCAATGGCGACACGTTGTTTTTGCCCTCCAGAAAGAAGAGATCCACGTTCTCCAATTTCCGTATCAAGCCCAAGTTCTAACGATTCTATAAAATCACAGAGGCAGGCGGATTGCACAGCTTGGGTGAGCATTTCTTCGCTGGCCTCTTGGTTTCCTTGCATAATATTATCACGAATTGTGCCACTAAAAAGAAAATTATCTTGAAAAACAACACTAATATTATCACGCAGTGAGTGCGTAGAAATATCTCGTACATCTGTTCCGTCTATTTTGATAGAGCCTTGTGTCACATCATAAAAGCGTGGCAAAAGACTCGCTAAAGTACTTTTTCCGCCACCTGAATTACCCACAATAGCAATAGATTCACCAACATTTACGTGTAGGTTGATATCGTTCAAGACTGGTTTCCCTTCATTATAGAAAAAAGAAACTTTGTCAAAAACGATATTTTTTTGAATACCTTCAAGCTTTTTTGCGTCTTTCTTGTCTTGTATGGTTGGTTCCATATCAAATAGTTCAAAAATACGCTCAATAGCTAAAAAGGAACTTTGCACACTAACAATAGTTCTACCGAGGCCTTTCAGCGGTGTGTATAGCATAAGGAGGGCTGCGATGAAAGAAACAAAGTTACCTGCTGTAATAGTTTCGCTCACAATAAGCCAGCTTCCCACAGAAACCGCCAGCGCTAAGCCAATGGATATAATAAAATGCATCGCAGGCGATAGCCATGCTGTTCTACCATTAAGGCGCATGGAGAGTCCAAATACAGTTTCCATTTGTGATTTAAAATTGAATGCTCGCTGCTCCTGAAGATTGTAAGCTGTTATAGTACGGTTACCTGAAAAAGTTTCGTTATAATTAGTTGTTACGCTTGCACTAAGAAGGATATTTTGTGCTACAATTTTCTTTATAAGTTTTTTTACGTATGCAAGAGGAGTAAGAGCAAGAACCAGAATGAGCATGGCAATAATAGAAAGATGCCACGAATTATAGAAAAGTACCCCGATAAGCGCTATGGAAGAAAAAACTCGTGTGAGAAGCGTTTTGAGGCCAATAAGAAGTCCTCCACATGCAGTATCCGCATCACTTGAAAATCTCATGGCAACAGTGCCTGAATGTATGGAATCAAAATAAGCAGGCTGCAAAGAAAGCAATTTAGCATAAAGCTTTGATTTGACTGCTATAGAGAATTTTCCTCCGACGTATGTGCTAACGAAGGCGCTTATGAAAATTAAAGAGCCTTGTACAAAAGTAAATCCCACGATTAAAAGAGGAATATACCAAGGCGAGGTGATGTCCTTATCGACAATGACTAAATCCGTATAAGGCTTTAGAAAAAGGGCAACCGTGGCATCTAGAGCGCCAATAGGCAGGGTGATGACAAGCGATAAAAGGGCCATTTTCCAAAAAGGTTTAACAAAGGGCCACATGCGGCTATAATTATGAATAAAGGGATTTTTTTGAAGACGACTTCTAAGAGACAAAGTAAACTCCGTAGTGCAAAATTTTATATGGTAAATCTTCATTAACCTAATCTGTATAAACAATATAAAGATTCTGACAAAAAAATGAATATTGCACAAGTCAAAAGTGCTAAAAAAAATGAGCTTGTAAATATATTCATTTTTATGTAACTCTCTTTCATGGGAAAATAAGTAGTGCTACAAATGTTGTGAGAAATACAAATTAATGTTTTAGTCTGAATTTTAAAAGGTATAATATATGCAAATAGCTGTACTCACAGAAAAAGTGTTATCTGGGAATGAATTAAACAAGAGTGATATTTTATCGCTATCGCAGGCACCACTTGAAGAACTTTGCTCTGCGGCAAATAAAATACGGGAAAATAATTGTGGAAAAAGTTTTGATATTTGCACAATTATTAATTCTAAAAGTGGTAAGTGTTCAGAAAACTGCAAGTTTTGTGCTCAGTCTTCTTTTTATCATACCCATGCGACTCATTATCCTCTCATGTCTGCAAAAGATATTTTGGAAAAAGCTCGCCTTGCCGAAAAGGCTGGGGCTATGCGATTTTCTCTTGTGAATTCAGGCAAAAAAGCCTCTCAAGAAGAAATAGTTCTTCTTTGCGAAATATTAGAAATTCTTTCGAATGAAACAAATATGAAACTCTGTGGGTCTTTAGGGCTTTTAGATGAAAATGATTACCAGTGTCTAAAGAAAAGTGGACTTTCAAGGGTGCATAATAATTTAGAGTCTTCCCGAAACTATTACCCTCAAATTTGTACAAGTCATACTTTTGATGAAAAAATACAATCAATTACGGCTGCGCAAGCTTGTGGCTTGGAAGTCTGCAGCGGAGGTATTTTTGGACTCGGTGAAAGTATGGAAGATAGAATCGACATGGCGCTTACCCTAAGGGATTTAGGCATTCAATCTGTTCCTATAAATATACTCTTTCCCATCGAAGGTACTCCCTTTGAAAAGAATTCTTTTCTTAGTATGGATGAGGTGCGGCGCATAGTCGCTCTATATCGTTTTATTCTACCCAAAGCCTTTCTTCGCCTCGCAGGCGGGAGAAAACTCCTAGAAAATAAAGGGAAAAGTCTTTTTAGCGCAGGAGCAAACGCCCTGATTTCAGGAGATATGCTCACCATAACAGGCCCATGTATAGAAGAAGATATTTCTATGATTAAAGAGCTTGGATTTAAAATTTGAAATTACCCTGATTTACCTTGATTGTACCGATATTTGAGTCCATTTTATCCTCGAATTTCTGGTTTACCTCAAGACTAAACTAGGGTAATAATTCTAAGTCTAAGAAGCGTGCTTGCTGATAAAAAAGAAAAGTACCTTCTAAATAAAAAGATAAAAAATACATAAAATAAAAATACATAGAAAAAATATTGATGTTTATATAGGAAGTGAATATGCCAAAAAAAATGCGTGCTGACCAAATTGTTTTTGAGCAGGGACTTGCAGAAAGCAGAGAACAAGCGAAGCGTCTCATAATGGCAGGACATATAGCCATTATTCCAGAAACTGAACTCCCAGAAGGCGTAAAGCCTGAATTAGTTATGAAATCTGGACACAGTTATTCCGTAGAAATAAAATTTATGCTCATAGGGCAAGAGCGATTCGTCAGCCGTGGTGGGTATAAATTATTAACAGCGATTGACCATTTCAGTCTCGATGTAACAGATTTTACGTGCCTCGATGCAGGAGCCTCAACAGGTGGTTTTACAGATTGCCTATTACAGCACGGAGCTAAAAAAGTATACGCCGCAGACGTTGGGCATGCGCAACTACATGAAAAAATGAAGGCAGACCCTAGAGTCGTGAACATGGAAGGTAACAATCTTCGCCATGCAGATGAAAATCTATTACCCGAAAAAGTGGATATCATTGTTTCCGATGTTTCCTTCATATCTCTAACGCTTATCATTCCACCCTGCCTCAAAAGCCTGAAAGAAAACGGTCTCGTCGTGGCGCTTATTAAGCCACAATTCGAAGTTGGACCCCACCAAACAGACAGAGGCGTCGTTCGCAATGAAGCCGTGCGCCAAGGCGCAGTGGACAAAGTAGTAAACTTTTGTGAGCAAATAGGGCTAGAATGCCAAGGCGTTGTCCCCGCTATGATTAAAGGACCAAAAGGCAACCAAGAATATTTAGCGTGCTGGCGGAAAAAAGTTTAATTTTTGTTGTGGTAGATTTTTTTGTGGGGGTATGATACCCCCACACCCCCCAATGCTTTTTTCAAACTACGTTTGAAAAAAGTGTGTGCCTACAAAGAACAGATACGCTAACGGTATGGGAAGTGTGTGTGCCTACAAAAATCAGAGAACTATTAACTTGAAAAAGAATGTTCATAAATAGATAAAATATATGCGGGGGTCTGGGGGCATCATGCCCCCAGAAAAAAGAAAAAAGAAAAAAGAAAAAAAGGGGATGATAGTATTTATGTTGAGTGTTAAAAATTTTATTCCCAAGAAGATATTGGTGTTGCAGCAAAGACAACTGGGTGATGTAATCGTGAGCACTCCTGTTTTTTCTGTATTAAGGAAGCGATTCCCTCACGCTCATATTGCGTTGTTTACGGAGGATAAGTGTTTGCCTCTAGTGTTGCATGACCCTAATATTGATTCTTTTGAGATTATTTATAAGCAGGGAGCGAAGGGTTTTTTAGCGTCTTTTTTTGCATCGTTGCGTCTTTATTTCGGCATAGCATTTAGGGGTTATGATTTGGTGGTTTCTATGCAGCAGTTGCCTCGTTGTCAGATGGCTACTTTTTTTTCTTTTGCAAAGGTTCGCCTTGCGTTTTATCCTCGTCACGCTTATCGAAAAGTTCTTTATAATCTGTACCCACTTGAAAAAGAATACGCTGGTTATGTGGGAGATATTCGCCCTCAGATTCTTACGCCACTTGGCATAGAGCCGACCTACGAAAAACCTTGCCTTTATCTTACGGAAGAAGAAAGGGAGAGGGGGAGATATATTTTGTCTTCTGTGGGGATTGCTACTTTAGATAGCCTTGATAGAGTGGCTACTTTAGATAGTCCTGATAGGTTGGTTACGGTAGATAGCCTTGATAGCGTGGCTACGTCTAATACGGAAGATAGGGCAGACGCAGCAGATGAATTTCCTGCTTTTATTACGCTTGATGCGACGCATAAACATGATAGGAATCGTTGGGCGCATTATAAAGATTTGGTGAAATGTATTTTAGATGCCTATCCAGATTTTTTCATTTTCCTCTTGCGTGCACCAGGGGAGGAGGAGCAACTCAGAGAAATTTTGGAATTAGATCCTAAGCGAGTTGTCATGCCAGAGAAAGCGCCTAGCATACGAGAATCTATGGCGTGCATGAGTTATGCGTCTTTTCATATTGGTAATACGTCTGCGCCTGCGCATATGGCGGTTGCTTTGGGTGTTCCGTGCCTTGTAGTTCTTGCTCGTACGCATTCGGAGTGGCATTGCCCACCTCATGACCAGTACGCAGGCAGGGCAAGGCAAGTGGAAGTGAGATTAGGAGCGGGTATTTTGGAAAATTATTTGCAGGATATTGCGCAGCAGCAAAATACGCAGGAAGTTTTAGTGAGTGATATTCAGGGGGATCCAATTTCACAGCAAGACGCTGTACGAGCTGACACTGTACAGGCAGACCCTCATGCGGCGCTGAATCTTATAAGCCCAAAAATGGTAATGGATGTCTTTGACGATTTAGTGAAAAATCCACATTATTAGAATAAAAGACTAGTTTATTTTGATTTTGATACGAGAGAAAATATTTTACAAATGTATGTTAGTGTATAAAGATAGCATAAGTCGTTGATAATGTAGATATTGTGTATTTTTTCTCTCGGGCTAAATTGACGAAAGCATGAGCCTATGGTTGACGCAAAATAGAAAGAGAAGTATAAGAGTCGTTGGCAAGTTATTAAAAGACTTTCTAGAATATCATTTCGCAATTTGGGAGTAAGATATGAAGAATATGACAGTTTTCGGCGCTCAATGGGGCGACGAGGGAAAAGGCAAAATAGTAGACCTTTTGAGTGCAGATGTTGATTTTATTGTTCGTTATCAGGGTGGTAACAACGCTGGTCATACTGTTATTGCTAATGGTGAAAAATACGTTTTGCATCTTATTCCATCAGGTATTTTGCACCCTGGAAAAATGTGTGTAATTGGTAATGGCGTAGTGCTTGATGCAGAAGTTTTCCTTTCTGAACTTGACGCGCTTAGCTTAAGAAATATTGATACTTCTCCAGATAGATTGATTGTAAGCCCTAAAGCTCACCTCATTATGCCGTATCACCGTCTTATTGATTCCGCTCGTGAAGAACTGCATAGCGCAGGTTCTCGCATTGGTACAACTGGGCGAGGAATTGGACCATGTTATGAAGATAAAATGGCTCGTCTTGGTATTCGTGCTGGTGATTTAGCGGAACCTGGCTTATTACGCCGTAAAATTGAAGAAGCGCTTCGTGAAAAGAATGTGCTTTTACCAGCTCTTTATGGAACAAAGCCTCTTGATGCTGATGAAGTGTACGCAGAAACTATTGCGCTTGCTCCTCGTATTTTGCCTTATTTGAAAGACACAACCACTGTTTTATTAAATTCTTTTGACGCTGGGAAAGTAGCACTTTTTGAAGGCGCACAAGGCATTATGCTTGATATCGATCATGGAACATACCCTTATGTGACATCTTCTAATACTATTAATGGAAATGCTGGCGTTGGGTCGGGTGTTCCTTCCTCAGCGATTACACGACATATTGCCATTGTGAAAGCGTATACCACTCGTGTTGGCGCAGGTCCATTTCCTACAGAGATAGACGGCCCACTTGGTATCCATTTACAGCAAAAGGGCGGAGAATTTGGTGCAACTACAGGGCGTACTCGTCGTTGTGGTTGGTTTGATGCAGGTGTTTTGCGTGAATGTTGTCGCCTTTGTGCACCTACAAGTTTTGCACTTACAAAGCTTGATGTTTTGGGTGGTCTTGATGAAATAAAGATTGGTGTTGCTTATAAATACCAAGGACAACGTACTTTATATCCACCTCAAACACCTAATGCGCTTTCTCGTGTGACTCCTATTTATGAGACTATGCCTGGTTGGAAAGAAGATATTTCTTCTTGTCAAACATGGGAAGAGCTTCCAGAGAATGCACGTAATTATGTAGAAAAGTTAGAAGAACTTGTTGGAGTGAAGGCTGAATTTATTTCGGTTGGACCTGATAGAAGTCAAACTATTATTCGCTAGAAGATAAAAAAAATCGACAGAGGAATTTGTCGATTTTTTTATTTAAAGGCTTTGCTATGGTTTCAATTTTTTGAGGGAAAGAACGTGCTTTTTCCTTTTTAGATATTTCATAAAAATTATGCTGAGGTTTTCCTATATGGCAAGTGTAAAAGCGGATAAAGCTGAAAAAGCAAATGAAGAAATATTAAGCCCTGAAGAAGCTCGCAAAATATATGACGCTGCTTGTGCTGTGGAGTGTGACGCTTTTCGAGAAAAAATTTCTCGTTTGCGTAATAATCCTTCTCAACTACTCCATATTGAAGGTGGGAGTTTAGAGCAAAGAATTTCTTTTGCGCATTACTGGGCTGCTTCGCATATTTGTCAAAATCTTAAGCCTTTTTCAGAAAGCACTGGGCAAAATGATTCTAAAAATTCTGACCTTATGCCTTGCCTTGAATGTCCGGATTGTTATAAGGTTGCTGCGCATATGCACGCCGACGCTTGTTTTTATGATGGGCAGGAGGAAAGCATAAAAGTTCAAAGTATGCGAGACCTTAAAGTGCTTGTAGGGGAAGAACCTCGTTTCGCTCCTAAGCGTGTAGTTTCGCTGCTTGAGGCGCAAAGCCTTACCATAGAGTCTGCAAATACTTTGCTTAAGATTTTGGAAGAACCGTCTGCACATACTCTTTTTATTTTTACAACACCGCAAAGAGAGCGCTTGTTGCCGACTCTTATTTCTCGTGGTTTTGTGTTAACCTTGCCTTGGCAAGACCCTGCACGAGAGCTCAATGAACTTGAAAAAGAATGGGAATCCTGTCTTGTAGAATTTTTTAGGTCAGGCGCTGGCTTGTTTGCAAAAACTGCTCAGAAAGGGGTAATGGATGCCCAGCTTTTGCAGTGCATTATGCTTATTATCCAAAAAAGTTTGTCCCACGCACTTTCAGGTAGAGAGCTAGGTGCTTTATCAAAAATATGGGTCAATCTTCCTCCCCATGCTTTTGCACAGGCGGATGACATATTGATTAGCGCCCAAGAAGCCTTACAATTCCAAACAAATACGACCTATATCGCAGAGCGTATGCTGAGTGAACTTTTCAATCTTCTGCCACGGCGCTAGCACGTATTATAATTTGGAAGGCTGCCTCCCACTCTGCTGTCTGTTTTCGTATTTGTTAGTATCTCACAAACTGAAACGACCTATGGTCGCTTTGGTAGGAAAACTCAGCGGTATAGTTAAGCCCCTCGCCCTGTTGTCTATTTGCATAAGTACTCGTTATACTCGTAAAAACAAACAGTTACGCAGTCCGTTGGGTGACTGCAAACCCCATAAATTGCGTTTTTTACAAACAAAGTTTGTAAAAAAACGCTGATGAGGGGCTTGGGGAAATCATTTCCCCAAAAAAAATAAATTGAAACGACGTGTGGGAAATCATTTCCCCAAAAAAAGAATTTTCCAAAATTTTACAATTATCATCTTAGAAATGGGCAAAAAAAAACAGGGGGAAGAATCCCCCTGAAATAAGTAAACGGTAGTTTTTATTATTTTTTTGACATTGTTTGGTTTCTTTTGTCTACTTTTCGTAAGCTTTCTAAAGCAACAAGAAGTTTCTGCGCTTCATTATGGGTAGTGGCGTCTTTTGGAATAGCCGTTTCTCCATGAATGTCTTTTATATTTGCGTCTGCTCTATGCGCTACGAGAAGAGAAACTAAGTCTGTATAATTCTTTTGGGCTGCAATAAAAATAGGTGTTTGACCAAATTCGTTATCTTGCACATTTACTTCTGCGCCAGCATCCAATAAGAGTTTTGTTATGGGCAAATCACCACTTTCTACAGAGTACCACAAAGCAGATTTACCGTCTTGATTTCTAAGATTGACGTTTGCATCACGTTTAATAAGTGTGCGTACGCTTTCTCTTTGTTTGTTGAGCACGGCAATCATGAGGGCATTGTTACCTTGAGAATCCAACATATTGATGTCATCTCCTTTGTCAAGGAAACGAAGAATCATTGAGATATCACCAACTTGGCTTGCAAGGAAAAAGTTGTAAACGGAGGCATTTGTCTTTTTGTTTTCTTTTTTTTCTTCAAGTGTCAGTTCTTCTGGTTTTATTTCTATTGCTTCTATTACTGGTATTTCTGTGGCTTGTGTTTCTAAGTTCGCAGTCAATTCTGCGTCTGCTTTTTCTACACTGTCTATTGCTTTCATATCCACATTTTCGGTGGCGTAGCTATCATTGGCTTGCGTGTTTATTTCAGTTTCACCATGTTCGTTGACAACGAGAGTGAGTGTGCCTGATTTTATGTTAACTTCGTTATTTTTATCGGTAGAACGTGTTGTTCTTTCAGTGTTTTCTTTTGCTTCGCTGTCATCCCTGTTTTTTTGTGATTGACGTCTTGTGTCTTGGTCGTCTTCTTCTGAATCATTATCCACAAAAATACTTTTTGACTTCATTTCGATAGGATCTTTTTCATAGGTACGAGTTGTATTAGATCGTGCCTGTGTTTGGCTTGTATTGCTTGCACAGCCTGTGCTTATAAAAAGTGTGATGAGTAAACAAATAGTAAAATTCATGTTCGTTATTTTCATGTGAGCCCTCAATGTGTGTCTAAAATAAGTAAATAATTTCTCATGCAAATAAAGTTATTACCAAATTACAGAGAAAAACACAATGCAGTTTAAAATTCATTTTCGGGATAAATAATTTTTTTCCTAAAAAGTATATGATGTAGGGTGATTATTGAAAACACGAGAAGGGGCAAACTTTGAAAGCTTGCCCCTTGGGGAATATTTTTTGATATTATTTTTATATTTAAGCGTAGAGGGCCTTATCTGTAAACATATCTGCAACCATAGCTTGCGCTGTGCGTAGGCTATTTGGTGTGTATGTGCCGTTGCTTACTTCTGCCTTTAGTCTAGCAACCTTTTCTGCTCTCACATCTGGTGCGTTTGAAGCATCGCTATACGCTTGTGTGCGTAATTTTGCTTCTTCTGAAAGAGAAATAGTGTCAGTCTTAGGGGTGAAGTTCGCTTCAGAATTATTTTCTACTGCAGCATTTTTTTTGTTAGTATCAATATTATCAAGACTTGCTTTCTGATAAGGATCTATAACACTGTTATTCTTAATGATCATGTAAACCTCCGAAACCAATAGTTAATGGGGAGGGGAAGTTCGGGTTGGCGCTTTATAAGTTCGAACTTTTCTCCCTCGTATACATAGCTTATCGGTTGTAGAACCTAAAGCTTTAGGGGAATTTCAAAAAAGTCTAGACTTTTTTTAGTATATTATCATAGGGTTTTATCTGGGTGGAGAAATTAAATTTTATTTTTCTGTGCATGTATCCATTCCATAGCATCTTCTAAATTGAGCGTTCCTTCATAAATGGCACGTCCAGAAACAATGCCTTCTAAGTTTGCGTTGACTGATAGAGGATATAAATCCATGACGCTTTGCATGGTAGATACGCCGCCTGCTGCAATAAGAGGCAAGGGGGAAAGTGTTGTGAGCCTTGTAATTTCTTCCAAATTCACTTCACTATGCATGCCATCTCGCTCTATATCGGTGTATATAACAAAGGCTGCCCCAGCTTCCGCCATGAGTGGTAAAATACTATCGATGTCCTTGCCTGAATCGTGAGCCCAGCCACGACTTTTGAGCTTTCTATCCATAACATCTAAAGAGACACCCACCCGTTTAGGGTATTTTTTACATATTTTTGCAAAAAGTTCAGGGTTTTCTAATGCCATTGTTCCAATAATAATACGTTGAACACCAAGCTCTAGCCAAAAATCTGCGATTTCTTCACTGCGAATTCCGCCGCCAAGTTGCACAGGAATTGTGAGTTTTTTGCATATTTCTTTTACTAAATCGGCATTATCACTTTTTCCATCAAATGCCCCGTCAAGGTCAATAAGGTGTAAATATTGCGCCCCTAATTCTTGCCAATGCAAAGCCATTGCGACGGGGTCATCGGAAAATACGGATACGTCGTCCGCTTTACCTTGTTTTAAACGCACAGCTTTACCATTCTTTAAATCAACTGCTGGAAAGATAATCACAAGTAACCTCAATAACGTTATGAGTGGAGTTGTACTCTGGAACATGCCGAAAAGTATTTTTTGAATATTCTAAAATACGTTTGTTCTATAGGTGAAATTCTCGTATCGCTTTATTCATTGCTTCTTCTGCAAAAGTAACAGCAGGTAGTTTTTGTCTTGGTCTTACGGAATTACGTTCTGTCATACCGAGGAGAAAGGTCACTTCTTTATAATTGGATCTTGTTTGTAAAAATCCGTCAAGGGAAGCTGTTTCGGGGTGTGTGGCACGAATAAGATAAAAATCTACGATGAGACGAGCAGGGCGTCGTACATTGGTAGCATCGCCTTGGCGTTCTTCATAATCTAATATTTGCGGCACAATGATGAAATCGGCATTCGCTTTTTGAGCGAGTTTAGCCCAAGAGCTAAGGACATTATTGCGCCCTTTTGAATCTAGCTGTACATCGATATTCAAATCCGTCGGGGATAAGAAAATATACTGTCTATTTGTTTTTGCTAATTTTTCTTTGAAAATAGCATTGTATTGCGCCATGGTTGTGCTGCTTACTTGGCTTTGTTCTGCGGGGATATAGCCCGCCAAAAGTTGCGCATCATAAATAGGTTGGTTGAAAGGAGCAACTGCGATAATAAGCGGCATAGGCAAAAGTGGCGCGTCTTCTTTTTTTAGACAGCCAGTGATAATAAAGGACATGGAAAGTGTTGAGGCGATTATTATTTTTTTTAGTAAGGAATATTTCATAAGTCTAAGCTTCCCTTTGTGCTAGATATATTTGTTGTGGTGATGGTACTTGCTTTTTTCAACGCTTTACCAAAACCTTTTGCGACAGACTCTAAAAGATGGTGTCCATTTTTGCCATAGAGAAAACTGATGTGCAGATTCATTTTAGCAGAAGATGCGAATGCTTTATAGAATTCTCTCCATATGTCTTTTTCGTCGCCAGCAATAATGGGAGGGAGTAATTCGTCGCCTCGCCATTCAAGCCAAGATCTGCCTGAAATATCAATGCAAACTTCTGTCATGGATTCATCCATGGGAACTTTTGCATGTCCAACCCGCTCAATACCCTTGGCATCATTGTTAGACAAGAGAGCCTTTCTAAATGCATCGCCGAGGGCAAGCGCTATATCTTCGGTTGTGTGGTGTGAATCAATGTGAATGTCACCATCACAAGTGAGGTCAAGGTCAAAGCCCGCCCAAAAAGCGGTAAGGGTTAACATATGGTCTAAGAAGCCGAGTCCGCTATTAATATGACAAATCCCCGTACCATCAAGATTTAATTGTAAATTGATGTCCGTTTCTTTTGTCTTTCTTGCAATAGACGCTTGGCGCTGTGGGTAATTATTGTCTTGCATAGTTTCTCGCTTATTTGAAGGTATTAATTTTGTCGTTAATATCTTCTTCTGTTTCTTCAGTTTTGGTTATTTTTACTTTGCCACGGGCAACTTTTGCCACATAGATACTCACTTCATAAAGAACAAGCATGGGCAGAGCCATAAGTACTTGAGAAAATACGTCAGGTGGGGTTAAAATAGCCGCTACAATGAAAATTGCAAGTACCGCATATTTACGATGCTTCCGCATGCCTTCTGGACTAATGATTCGTAATTTGGCGAGAAAATAGGAAAAAAGTGGCATTTCAAAGACTAAACCAAAGGCGATAATAAGTTTGAGTGCAAAACTAAGGTATTCTTCCACGCTGATCATGGGGATGACAACATCACTTGTGAAACCAAGGAAGAATTTAAAAGCGATGGGAAATACCATAAAATAACAGAAAGCTGCGCCTGTTATGAAAAAGAAGGCAGAGAAAAATGCTAAGGGCGCAATGGCCTTTTGTTCTTCTTTATAAAGCCCAGGAGCGATAAATGCCCAGAGTTGATAGAAGGTAAAAGGGCTTGTCCCAAGTATAGAAAGCATGAGCGAAACTTTTAAATACGTGAAAAATGCACCCTGAGGAGACGTGTAAATAAGCTTACTGCCTTCAGGTAATTGCACAGTTAAGGGGGCTGCTAAATAGGCGTATGCAAGTTCAGACACGCCATAGAAACCGAAAAAACCAATGAGAAGAATGATAACAACACGGGTGAGGCGCCTGCGAAGTTCGGAGAGATGACCAAGAAGCCCCATAGGTTCTTCTTCAATGTCTTTTTCTTTTGGCGCTTGGGAAGGAGGAATAAAACGAGAGCCTTCGCCTTCTTCATTTTCTTCATCTTTGTCTTTGCTATTATCTTTATTCTTTTCTTCACTCTTGTTATCTTTGCTGTCTTCTTCGTTTTTTGTTGCACTTCCTGCTGATGTTGAAATATCCCCTTCATCAAGAGGTATCTCTTTATTATTGTCAGTATCATTTTTATTGTGGGCTGCTGTATCTTCTGTGTTGTCAGCGATATTGTCAGCGCTGTTATTTTCTACGCTGCCCAAAGTATCATTAGAGGTATTCTCGGACGAGTTGTCTGAAGTATTATTGGACGCACCATTAGCCGTCTCACCAGAAGAGTTCTCGGGCGTAGTATTAGACGAGTTATCCTCGTGGGAATTTTCAGAGTCATCGCCTAATATGCGTTTAACTCGATGTTCTTCATCGTCAAAATTCATGCCTAGTTCTCCGATTGAGCAAAATACTGTGTGAGGGCTAGAATACTTAGGGAAACAAAAACAGGGAAATAAAAATAAACTAAACAAACTAATTAAACTAAATAAAAACAAATAACCCAAATAAAACAAAACCAAGTAGCTCACAAATATTCTTTTTCAAACGAAGTTTGAAAAAGTAATGTGGGGGTGTGGGGGAGTTCAACTCCCCCACAAAAAAACAAAAAAACAAAAAAACAAAAAAACAAAAAAACAAAAAAACAAAAA
>CAMQVJ010000040.1 GCA_947038175.1 uncultured Desulfovibrio sp. | reverse complement strand
TGAAGCTCTTAATCATAACGAATTTGTTATGACAAGATTATTTGAAAGCGCTTAACAAATAGTCCTTTCTTTTGCGAGTCATTGTATTTTACTCGCATAGACGTAAAAAAACCGCTCCCTTGGGGCGGTTTTTTTTGTGTCACTCCATACAGCAAAATTATGAAAAAAAATCGTGGATTTTCCTAGTCCTACAAAACTCAACAGAATATATTTTATATAAATACGTCAAAAACTCCTCCTCAGTATAATCATTCAAAAAAACTATTACGTTTCCTTAACCTTTATGCATATCCAATTTTAATTCCTCGTTTTATGCCTGTACTATGGGGTCGTTCTTTGTTACCCTGCCTATATGGCTATGACGACTCCACAAAATATCCTGAAACAACCTTTAATAAGAGCCTTTTCTATTACAGGTCTTATTGTTGCTTGTGTCTTTTTCTTGCAAAGCCCTGTCAGCTTTGCATCAGAAATTTCCCCAAGTGGGCGTTCTGAAAGCGAGCCCTCCCTCAACGCAAGCAATATTAATACAAGCAAAGCGCACGAAAGCACGACGCAAAAAAGCGAAGCAGACACAAACACAGAAAGCCCCACCCCCTTATGGAATGGCAGAGACAGAAAACTAAACACTAAGGATATGCGTTTATACGAGAAAGATTTTTTTCGCATATTTTACTATACAGACGGCACAAATAAAGTAGACCCAGCAGATAAGGACAATAACAATATCCCCGATTATGTGGAAGATATTTCCAAACAATTTTGGGCAAGCCACCGTATTTTTTGTGGTGTTTTTGGTTTTCAAAGCCCACTAGGCGCACCTTATTATAAAGATGTCACGAGCATTGATATTTTCATTCTCAGTAGTAATAGTATGCGAGGCACACTAGGAATGGCGTTTAGCAGCCCTATTCCTGCCCCGCTGAAAAAGAAGGGGGAACTCTCCCTTAGGGTTTTTGTTTCAAAGGGTTTTGATTTTCGATTATCGTCCACTGTCCCCCATGAATACTTTCATCTTATCCAAAACGGAATGTCTCGCATTCGCAATAAGTGGTATTTTGAAGGTTTAGCTCGCTGGGCAGAAAATAGTCTCACTCAAAAACAATATTACGTTGACCCTAACTGGGATTATCAAAAAATTCTTAACTCAAAAAATGGGTTGATTTACCTACAATCTTTATCCTATAAAAATGGTGGGCTTTTCTGGGTTCCCCTATCCAGAAAATTCGGAGAAGGTGACAATATTACTTTAGCAAAAGACGATCCCCTACGCACTCTTAGATATAGCGACAATTCCCCTGTACTAAGAGATACACACTTCACAGGAGGGACGTTTATGCGTCTTTTCCTTAAGGAATTACATAAAGCGGACAGACGAATAGAAAAGGATTTCAATCTTTCCGCATGGAACGCTGAACAATCCACCCTTCGTCGGAATAATATCTATATTATTGAAGCGCTTAAAACGAGTACAGAAATATACGAAGAAAATAACGAAAAAGATTAACTACCATATTAATTGGATAAAACCCTTGAAAGCATAAAGAAAACTCCTCAAAAAAGAAAAATAACACTTTAATTCCCCATTAGCTCTAAACTTAAGTTCTCTTTTCCCGATAAATACCATGTACACTCTTAGAGTTTAAGAACTTAAGAAACAGAAGGTAACCATGACTACTCAAAATATTTCATTTGCAAACAAACTAAGTATTGCGTTTATTCTCATTTTAATGGGGCTATGCACAAGCATTTTCACATCATTTATACTCGCAGAGCGAACTATTAAAGATGCAGATCTAGCGATAATGAAACTCCAAAGAGCAAATACATTTGCTCAAATAGAGAAAGATCATATCATATGGAGAGAGAATTTAACGGCGTGGCTCGCATTCGGTGCTGAGGGAGCTATCCCTGTTCCCACCGACCCAAACAAATGCCGATTTGGTCAATGGTATACAAAAGATCAGCAATCTACCACAAAAGAATTATTGCCAAGCACTGTTGTTTTATTGGAAGAACTAAAAGTTGTGCATGAACAATTACACACATCCGCCCTTGTCATTCAGGACTTTATAGTCAAAGGGGATCGCTTACAAGCTGATAAATATTATAATGATGTTACCTTGCCCACCTCTCTCACTGTTTTAGGATTGCTTGAAGAAATTAAAAATATTGCAGCGGCTTCTGCCTATAAAAACAACCAGAATTTCCACTTTGACAAAGATTTATCCCTTATACTCAACGCGATTGTTTTTCTCATCGCACTTGTACTCACGCTTGTATTATGGGTAGGCTTTAAGCGATCTATGATTATTCCCATGGATTATCTCGTTGATTGTGCTACACGCATATCACAAGGGGATTTAGGCCTGCGAACCCAACTTGAAAGAGGTGATGAACTCGGTATGCTCAGCCTCGCAATCGATAATATGACGGATTCTTTAAAAGCTAAAATATCACAAGTGGAAAGCAGAGCAGAACAAACGCGCCTAAGCGCAAAACAAGTTTCTCTGTCCTTACTTGAAGCGGATCAACGTGGAGCAACCATAACTTTTATGCTTGAAACATTGCGTGACGTTTCTGATCAATCACTTGGCCTTGCTCATGATCTTGTTGAGGGTTCTGTCTCTGTTACTGATTCCATTACGGGAGCAAATAACGATGTTAATGACACTGTCAATCGAGTAAAAATAGGCTCTGGAGTTATGGAAGATAGCCTCAATGCTATCGCCTTAGTTGAAAAAATCACCTATCGTCTCACGGATAATATGGAACATCTTAGCGCCAAGGCTGTCGCCATTGGTATGGTCATGAATTTGATTTCTGATATCGCTGACCAAACAAACCTTCTTGCCCTGAATGCTGCCATTGAGGCGGCTCGAGCTGGGGAATCAGGACGAGGCTTTGCAGTTGTTGCCGATGAAGTGCGAAAGCTTGCAGAAAAGACAATGAAAGCGACACACGATGTGGGCGACTCCATCGGAGCTATACAAAGTGAAATAAAAGAAAGTGTTAATAATATGAAAGAGGCTGTTGGCGCAGTTGGAAAATCAACCTCTCTCGTAAAAGAAAGCAGATCAACCTTAGATAATATACTTGAACTTGCAACCTCAAATGCTTGTAAAATCAATGATATTGCAACCATCACAGATAAGCAATCAAGTACTTGTAACGAAGTTTCTTCCAATCTTGAAAGCATGAAGAGCATTTCAAAAAGTGTAAATGAAGAAATGGACGATGTTATGGAATTAGTGCAGTCCATCGCTGGCCTCACTGATGAATTATCAAGCAAAATGGAAGACAACAATTAAAGAAATCATAGATAAAAGTAGTAATAGATAAAAGTAAAGAAGCACAGAACTCGGTATTCCTATACTAGCTCTGTGCTTCTTTGTTTTTCTTATGTTGCTGTCCCTTTGCGTTTACGGAGAAATGAGTACATACGCAAAATAGAGAGCAAAGGCAGAGAGTTCAACTCCCCAAAAAGCAATAAAGTGAAAGACGAAACAAAACAAATAAAAAAGAAAAGAAATAAAGTAATAAACAAAACAGAACAAATATGACGAACGAGCAAAACTATTCCTGTTAATCAATAAGCCTTTTCCAAACCCATAGATTTTCCGCAAAAAAAATCCCTTAGCACGAAAGCGCTAAGGGATTTTTTATTAAACAAAAGCTATTTTCAACTATTCAAAACTAGAGAATACGGAAATCACGAGTTTCGTTAGTATCATTATCAATAACGTGAACAGAACAAGCTATACATGGGTCATAGGAGTGAACTGTACGCAATATTTCTACTGGGCGTTTTGGATCTGCTATAGGTGTGCCAATAAGAGCCACTTCAACAGGCCCTAGGTTACCCTCTAAATCACGTGGTCCAAAGTTCCAAGTGGAAGGAACAACAAGCTGAAAATTAGCGATAACGCCATTTTCAATGTTAAGCCAATGTGAAAGAGCACCACGAGGAGCGCCAACATAGCCAACGCCTCTGCCCGTTTTAGGCACTTCAATATTGACACAAATCTGCTCGTCGCCCTTTGCAATATTGTCTTGAAGTTCTTTAAACCAAACGTCTACTTCACGTATAGTAACAAGCGCTTCAATAGCACGGGCTGCTGTTCTACCAAGTGTAGAGAAAAGAGCTTCTGGTCCAACACCAAGAGTCGTAAGAACATAGTCCACGCTTGCTTTCACTGTTTCATGCCCTTGAGCATAAGAAACAATCATTTGAGCAAGTGGCCCAGTTTCAACAACCATGCCGTCGTAACGAGGAGCTTTCATCCATGAATAACGATCTTGATCGCCCATTTCTGTAAATTCAGGATCAGTAGCACCTTCATAAGGATGTCTTGCTTTATCACCTTCATACCAGCTATGGCGAACGTGTTCTTCAATTTTGGAAGGATCAAAGTCGTGCACTTTAGTAAGGTCACGATTTTTGATAACGCCAGGCTTAAGCCAACGGCTCTTAAGGTCTCTTTCTTTACCTGGCATTGGGAAATCACCAAAAGTAAGGTAATTTACAGGGCCGCCGCCAATTGTTGCCCAGTCTTTATAAGCACTAGCAACCATAATGACATCAGGAATAAGAGTATTTTCAACAAAAGCGAGACATTCTTGATAGAGTTCATTGAACATATCAAAGCTTGCTTTGTTGAGTGAATTATAGCAAGTCACGCCACCCGCAATAAGAGTTTGTGGATGAGGATTTTTAGATCCAAAAATTGCTTGTGCTTTTGCAGATTTCACTTGTACACGAAGAGCTTGAAGGTAGTGAGTCACTGCCACAAGATTTTCTTCATTGCTTAGTTTATACGCATCATGCCCACCTAAAAAGTATGCATTAGCAAATGGACCTAATTGTCCACTAGCCACAAGACCAATAATTTTATCTTGTGCCGCTTTAAGGTCAGCTTCTGATGTTGGTGTTTTAGAATATTTCGCAGCAACTTTTACAGATTCTTTCAAATCTGCCTTAGTAGCACCAACAACATCAACAAAATCAAGGGCGTGCAGTTGATAAAAATGCACGATATGATCTTGAATATATTGCATACCAAGCATCATGTTACGAATAAGGGTTGCATTTTTAGGAATTTCTAGAGCAAGGGCATCTTCAAGGGCACGAGTAGAAGCTAATGCGTGGGTAAAAGTACAAACACCACAAGTACGTTGGGTGAAGTGCTGTGCATCGCGTGGATCGCGTCCTTTAAGAATGTTTTCAATACCACGGAAAAGTGTTCCGCAGCTTCTTGCGTCTTTAATAGTGCCGTTCTCAACTTCAACCTCAACACGAAGGTGACCTTCGATGCGAGTGAGCGGATCAATAACAATAGGCCCGCTATAATTGCTCTTAGGGGTTTGGCTCATAATATTGGCTCTCTTTATAATTTATATTGCCTTATAGGCGTGAACGGTTAGCTTTGCAAAAACAAAGATTCCTGTTGCCTAATCTTATGCTTCATAGAAGGGGCTAAGATTATCCCAGAAATGTGGTTCACTACAACCGATACAAGGGTGTCCACCACGAACAGGCCAGCCTACTTCATTGAAAAGAGCTCTTGGACAGTTATTATAGGTGGATGGGCCTTTACAGCCAAGCTCATAAAGACACCAGCCCTTTTTAGCCTCTTCAGAATCAAATGAAGGTGCAAACTCACCCGCTTCAAAGTGTGGCAAGCGTTCACATTGATCGTGAACAGTTTCGCCATAGAACATCACAGGACGGCCGTCGCTATCAAGTTCAATGTTCATACCTTGCAAGTAAGCAACAAGCGCTCCAACCATGTTAAGTGGGTTTGGAGGACAGCCAGCAATATTGATAGCTTTCACACCAATATCACCATAGCAATCATTAATGCCTTTGGCTTCTGTTGGGTTTGGAGCCGCAGCTTGAATACCACCATAAGCAGCACATGTGCCTACACTGATAACAGCTTTCGCTTTAGGAAGTATTCTCGCACAGTTAGCAAGCATTGTATGCCCACCGATAGTACCATACAGACCGTTGTTTGCAGTCGGAATAGCGCCTTCAACAAGACAGATAAATCCATCAGGATTATTAATCGCTGTATTGAGTACTTCTTCAGCAGCTTCGCCTGAGGCAGCCATGATAGTTTCATGGTAGTCAAGGGAAATCGTATCAAAAATAATTTGATCAATATACGGTTGATATGTACGAAGAAGTGCTTCAGAGCAACCTGTGCACTCAGCATTATGAAGGTAAACAACTGATGGACGTTTGCCTTGGGTAAGGGCTTTGGCGATGGAAGGAGCCATGGTAGGTGCAAGTCCCATTGCTACTGCAACAGCAGAGCAAAACTTCAAAAAGTCACGACGGGAAATACCATTTCTCTCAAGACGTTCTTCAACGCCATCCTTACCAAGTCCGATGGAGTAACGCATACTAGCCTCCGGGTAAGAGTTATATAAAAAAGTACAAATGTACTTACTATAATAGGTCTCTTTTGTGTACTCCAAAACATGTAAGACGTCAAGGCACAAAGGCTAAAATAAAGGATTACAGAGGATTTTTGCTATCTAAAACAAGGGAACTTTTTCACAAGCAAAACCCCTTTATCTAAAAAAACTATTTCCTAAAAAAGCTTGTAACGATTACCGCTTACTCGCACAAGATAAGCCTCTACTTCCAGCATGAGTAATGACATAGAAAGACTTGAAATATCTTGCATAGCTTCGGGTAGTAAAAGAAGTATCTCATCAGGTGCGAGCATACTTTTTTTATCGAGAACTTCTAATATAGACTTTTCAAGATCACTTAAACCTGTCCTATCTTTTTTTACTTCCTCTACTGGATTTTTTTCATGCGTGGAGGGATGAGTAGAACTTGTGGATTGGTCAGGACTTGTAAAACTCTCAGAAGAGCGAGAGCTGTCAGGAGCAAGCGATATATTCTTTTCTTTCATATTGTTATGAGCGTCCGCCAAAACTTTCTTGCTCTTCTGGCTATTCTTGGCTTTCTTTTTAACCGACAGGGCAAGGATGGCTGAATTGTCACAGGAAGCCGACTCTCCTATGATGCTTTCTGCAAGACGAGCAAAATCCACATCAAGAAAGGACAAGTCTTCATGAAGGCACGGTCTCTCTTTGGTCGCTTCAGAAGCGTATATGACAAGAGGGGCGGGTTCACGAGAAGGAAGGGGCGTCTTTACACTGCCCTTTTTGGGATTTACTTTCTTTATCTTTGTGTCTTGTATAACTGGCTCGTCTGTGTCTGGCTCGTCCGTATCTGGCTCGTCATTCTCAGGCTCTTCTGTGTCTGGTTCGCCCGTATTTTTATATTCTGTGTCTGTATATTCTGCATTAGTATCTTCCGTACACAAGCCTTCATTATTGATTGTAGGCGTATTTTTTTGCGACGTATTTCTTTTTTCTGTGAAAGAGCTATCCTCCGTCAAGTCATTGGACGTATTTAAGACACAAAGTGTATTGGGCATATCAAGCGTATTTGGCGCATTGGACGTATTTAAGACACCAAGCATATCGGGTGTATTGGGAGTATTGGGCGCACTCAAGTCAGCAGACATACTCAAATCAGCAGGCGTGTGAGGTGTATCTTCTAAAGCAAGATGTTCCTCGATATCAAATTTATCGCGTTCTTCGGTATTATCGTTTAGCTCAATCTTTTCGTTTAAATAGGGCGCAATATCAACAATAATCCCCAAAGCGTCATCAATAAGAGTCGCACCGTCTTGAATAAGAGCATGGCCGCCAAGGCTATGATTTTCATGCACGGGACTAAGGACATAAACATTACGATTTTGCTCAAGAGCTAAACGAGCAGTGATAAGGCTTCCACTTTTAGGCGCAGCTTCTGCCACTAATATTGCTTCAGATAACCCACTCACAAGACGATTGCGTATGGGGAAATGATGAGGGAGAGGTTTTGTTTGTGGCGCAAATTCACTAAGAATAAGCCCATTTTCAATTATTTCATCATAGAGTTTTTTGTGGTAGCTTGGATAGACAATATCTGCGCCCGTACCAAGCACCGCAATTGTCTTACCGATTTCCATGAGTGCCCCACTATGCGCTGCAAAATCTATCCCCTTTGCCATACCTGAAATAACACAGATACCACTGGCGGAAAGATCTCGGGCTATAGTATACGTTTTTTCAACGGTAAGGGGGTGGTATTTACGTGAGCCAACGATAGCGACAGAAGGAGACGCAAGCAAAGAACTGTCACCCTGTACATAGAAAAAAGCAGGGGCATCTATTATCTGTTTCAAGCCCAAAGGATAACGGTAATCCGTCCAGAGAATAATTTCCCCATAAAAACTCTTTATTAAGCGCCATTCATGATGCGCAGCTATTCGCCATTTTTCTTGACGTAAAGCCAAAGCGACAGCTGGGGGTATAAGGGGCTTTCCCTCGCTTGCTCTCAGGAATTCCTTATTGGTTGCATGACAAAAAACAGCATAGGCCGAACCAAAGCGAGCACACAAAGTTTTCATCAATCGAGGGTTTATTAATTCGCAATGGCGCAATGCCAAAGCAGCCCACAATTCTTTTTGTGCCTCGGCTGTTAATGTGTCGAGCGCATGTTTCACTTTCTTTTACCGAGGAATGCGCTTTGCCGCAGGTGATTGAGGAAAGTCTTCCTCTAAAACGAGATAATGCAAATTAGCGTTTTCTGTGTCCCCTAATTTTGCGTAGCTCATAGCTGTTTTTAGCAGAGAATCTGGCGCCTTCGAATGTTTAGGGTAGCGGGTTTGCACTTCTTTGAAAGCAAAAATAGCTTGAGGATAAAGCCCACGTGCGTAAAAAGTTTCCCCTTTCCAATAAAGAGCATTCGGCGCAAGAACTCCGTCAGCATTTGCAGCCAAAAAAGCATCAAAGGCTTGTTCTGCCTGTGCATACTGTTTATTTCGGTACAGATTCATAGCGGTGTCGTAATTTTGTGGAGTAGAACTCACCACAGGCGCAGGCGATACCACTGGCGATACGATTGGCGCAGATGATACGACTGGTACGGGCACAACTGGCGATACAACTGGCACAGGTGATATAACAGGAGTAGGCGGCACTACAGGAACAGGCAAGGGATGAGGGCTTGTACCCAAGGCGGCTTGATTCTGTAGATTTTGTCCCGTAATCGCTCCAACAGCTTGATTCTTTTGTGGGGTAACTACAGGAGCAGGTACAGGAATCGGCACAGGCACAGTGTTTTGCTGTAATAATTGAGTAGAAAGAGGCTGTCCAGCATCCACACTTGCTTGAGTGTTTGCATTCTCCGCTGGATTAACAGGAGGCATAATAGGGGTCGTCTCAGTGTGCGATGGGAACTGCAAGCTCGATGACGGTGACGAATCTCCCGTCGATATCGTGAGACCTTCCGCCATAACATGTCCGCCACCAAGACGCTTATTATCTGCTACAGGTTCTTCCAAAGGAGCAGTGTTTTGCACAGGAGAAACAAGTGGTGGGCTTACAACAGGAGCAGGATTCACAGGAAGAGCGGTACTTGTATTCATGCCAAGCGCTTGGTCTAATTGTGGATTTTGAGAAGCATATGGGTTTTGCACAGAAGAAGGCTGCACAGTGCGTGCAAGCTCTGCTCTTGCAGCGGCAATATCTGCACCCTTAATTCGTACAGGGACGCCACGCTTTTTAGCATCCTGCTCTAAAGTCTCAAGGCGTAAATCTATGTCAGAAACAACATCGTATGTTTTATTTGTATACGTCAATAAGGCGTCAACTTTTTCTTCAACGCCACCAAGGCGTTCTTCCATCACCTGAACCCGTTGACTCGTATCCGTTACGCACGCATGAAGAAAGAGAGAACCGAATAAAACGACTGCTACTTGTTGAAACTTCATATATTCTCCACTCAGTAAATTCTACAAAGACATATACGTTTGAAATTAATCCAGTTTGCCCAATATGTCAATAAATGAAAGCAAGTACTCACGTTATTCTAAGCTTGGAGGCTCTGCCTCCCAAACCCTCCGCCAAAGGACATGATGTCCTTTGGAAACCTCATACTTTGTAATTTTTGTTTACAAAAAACACAAACAGTTAGCCTTGTTGACCAAAGAGTACGAAGTATTACCACAGAAAAGAAGAGGCTTAGACAAACAGACATCTAAAATATACCATGGACATTAAAACAAAAAGCCCTTTCTTCTATAGCCTTAACAAGAAGGACTATAACAGAAGAAAGAACTTTTAAATTCGTAGGAATACTGGTAATAAAACAATTGCTTTTCCTTCCCTTGTTCTCTTAGTTTTTTTGACGCATAAAAAATACGCGCCAAGACTCATACATTACTCAATACTATTAGTATAGAGCACGCACAAGACGTGGTACTAAAAAGAAGCACACAAAAGAAAGCAAATAAAATTATTCGGCAGTATAGTTACGTGGGCTAGGCTTACGAATCGCGCCAGTACGAATGCAACGAGTGCAACATACTATGGAACGAACAGTGCCATCATCAAACTGGTGACGAACACTTTGTAAGTTAGGATTGAAACGACGCTTGGTTTTAACATTAGAGTGGCTAACCAAGTTGCCTACTTGAGCTTTCTTACCGCAAACTTCACATTGTTTACCCATGATATTCCTCCAAAAATGGCTCTACAGAGCTAAATCATTTCTCAAATAACCCTCAAAACCTTCAGGGTTATGAGCATTATTAAAATTTTAAAAAATTACCTAAAGAGCGTACTCACTCTCGACACGTACATGAAACATGTTCCATATCGTTAGGACTGTTCACCTTATACACATATTTTTACAAAAGCAAGTAATAATTAGCCTCTTTTTAATTATTATTAAAACATCAAACTTAACGGCTAATTGGGTATGTTTCTCTAAAAAGAATAGTGCCTTCTCTCATGATATCAATCTGAAGACGCGCTCTATTACTCACGGCGACCTTTGGTAAAGAGACCTTACTGTTTACGATTTTGAGATTCTTAATGCGAAAAGTATCATCGGTGGCGTTAGAAAGTTCGATTCTTTCAATTTGCCCATTCTTCACATCAATCAGCGTATACACTTGATCACCTGATAAACTAACATTCTTTTTTGTATTCTCGATACGATAACTTACAGATATTTTGTTTCCAGCAAGAGCAACCCGAACATTTCCAAGATTAACATATCCAAGGTCTATGCTTTGTGGCAACTCTTCTTCTGTCACTGCTGGATTTAGAGGCACAAGAGGAGCACCACTTTTATCATCAGTTACACTCTTCTCCACTAGCTCTACATCTTTCTCTGGCTCCACCTGAACGGGTGCCTCCGCTACCTTTGCAGCATCAAGCGCCACGTCACTCGCTTTGGCATCTTTTTGAAGCTCTTCCACAAGAGGCGCTGTAGCAACAAGCTTTCCTAGCTCCTCGGCTAATTTATCCCCTTCACTTTCAATGGCAGGTACGAGGAAATTATCAACACTTGATTGTGAAACAAGAAGTCCAAGCAAACCAGGAGAATGATCCTTTAAGAATTTCTCAAGATTACTCAATCTTGCTATTGTCTGAGAGTTTTGATCGACCGTGTATTGCAAGGCTGTTTGCGTTTGCTTAATATGCGTACTCTCTCTATATAAGTGTATATTCAACCACACACTCACACCAAAAAGAAGAGGCATCAACAAGAGTAATACAGCGATAACACACAAAGCATTCGTACTTAAGCGCAACCTATGAGTTCGCCCTTCATCTTTCATAAAAATTAAACTAATTTTATTTGATCGCATCAATCCCCCCTATTCCATCACAAAGAACTACTTACGTGTCCATTTTTCATGGGCAATAATCCAAGAACCTGCTTGTGGGTAAAGAATTAATTCTTTCATACCAACATCTTTGTAGCCTGATGTATCAGCATAGTCTTGGCGCATTGTTACGTAAACAGCATCATTACGGATGTTTATAGTCATATCTGAAAACTTGAGCTTTGATGGTTTTCTTGATTTCCAAATATCGTTTTTGCGCATTACAATTGCATCGCGCGTTTTAATTGAATCCTGTACAGCATTTTTCTTATAAAAACTAGCATAGCTTGTTCCTTCAGCTTCTTTCCAAGCTAAGCGCCATGCATCGATAAAACTCGGGATAGTCTTATGGGCATTATCTAAAAACTTTTGTTCTAAGCCCAAATCAGAAGCTATCCATTCCATACCAACTATTTTATAAGTGCCATTTCCATCCGCTTGCCAATACAAGCGTCTGACACCTTCAGTTCTTATGTTAGGCGCCCTATAGTATTGATTGAACCATGTTACCCAATACCCTGGGCCTTGTAAAATATTTATTTTTTCATGCTCAATATGAAGCCAATTCATGGCATTGAACAGGTAGTTTTTTTGCTCACTAAAGCGCTCAAAAGTTTCCCCTTGAGCTTTCGTATAGTTTGGTCCATCATAAAAATCAAAAAAGGCTTGAGAACGAGATGCCCACGCAGTATTCCATTCTTGAGTGAGTTGTACAAGTTCTCTTTGAATTTTCATGGCCTCTGTGCCAGTAACACTCTTCACTTCTGAAGAATTCGAGATATTTTCTTCTTGGATATCAATGTTTTGGATAGGTTCGCCACTGACTTCACCTTGACTTGGCTCATCACGTGGCTCGCCTTGCTCCGCACCCTCTGAAGGAAGCGAATCTAAATCAAGGCTTGCGTGCAAAACACCTTGAGCAACAAGAACAGGTGTTCCTGCCCCAATAAAGGGCTCAAGTTCTGCTATATCGTCTAAATCAATAGCAATACAGCCTTCTGTTTTTTGTGTCTCAATGGGGTCACCCTTGCTATGAATCCAAATTCCCCCACCCGTCTTTCCACGCATTTTGTCAATGGGGTTTGGGTAATTGAGGGCATGAGCTTGGCTGCCATATTTTTTAAAATTGAGCGGATATTTGATTTTTGTTCTCACAAAATAAACTCCCTCAGGAGTTTTCAAATCGCCTTCAATTTCCTTATCTCCCTCAACCCCGCCATGAATACTTGGGTATGCATGGCGAACAGTCAAAGGACTATGTTTTTCAAGATACATAAGACGTTGAGCACCTTTATCTACCACCACGATAGCAGGTGGCATGTGCTCGTTATCTTCAATTTGCACATTCCACGCAAAAGCATCGCTTGCACATAAAGCGCTTACGCATGCCATGCTTGCTATGCAAGATAAAAGTATTCTTTTCATATCGTTACCAAATATTATGCGTTTGAATGTGCGAGTTCTAAAAGCTCTTTACGACGAAATAAGGAACAAAGACTATAGCCCGCATCTATAATAGCTTGATTTCCACCCTCTTCTCTATCAAGAACAGTACAGAGCATAGCAATAGGAAAACCGGCTTCACGCACTCTCTCACACGCAGTGAGTAAAGAACCGCCAGTTGTCACAACATCTTCAAGCATCGCAACTGGTTGCCCAGCTTTTAGGTTTGCTAGGCCTTCTAAGTATTGATTTGTCCCATGCCCTTTAGAGTTTTTTCTAACAATAAAAGCAGGAAGAGGACGCCCAAGCTGATAGGAGATAAGACTTGTCGCTGAAACAAGAGGGTCAGCACCAAGAGTAAGCCCGCCCACAGCGGTGATACTGGAGTCTTTCGCCAACATATCATTGAACAAATGCCCAATCAAAAAAGCGCCTTCAGGATGTAAAGCGGTTTGTTTTCCGTCAAAATAATAATCGCTTTTTCTCCCAGAAGTCAGGGTGAAATCCCCTTCCTTATAAGATAGTTCAACCAAAAGACGTGCTAAACGCTTTTTCATGCTGACCAAATCAAGAGTCGTTTCCATTTTATTTTCCTGTCGTTGAGTCTGTTTTTTTGCTACCCTTAAATGAATGACGGACAGCGTTTTTATATAATACATGCGTTTTTTTCATACGCACAGAGCAAATTTTTAGCTCACAAAAACCCTATCGAGCAACATGGATTCATAACGAGTATAATACCCGAGATCAAAAACCATATCGAGCGCTTCAGGCTTCAACATTTCGGTTATCTTAGCACTATTGCGCACAATTTCAGGGAACATTTGTTCTGTTTCCCAGCTTTCCATTGCGCATTCTTGTACAGTCACATACGCCGCTTGGCGTGGCATTCCATGATCCACAAGCGCAGTCAACACTCGTTGAGAGAAGAAAAGTCCATAGCTACCCCATAGATTCTTCTGAACATTTTTAGGAAGCACACGTAAACCATCAATCAAAGTACTCAAACGATGCACTATATAGTCCATAAGTATGGTGGTGTCTGGCATAATCACACGCTCAACAGAGGAATGACTAATATCTCTTTCATGCCATAACGCTTGGTTTTCCATTGATGCCACAGCATTTGTGCGTATAAGGCGAGAAAGCCCACACATATTTTCAGCAGAAATAGGGTTTTTCTTATGGGGCATAGCAGAAGAGCCTTTTTGTCCCTTTGCAAAACCTTCTTCCACTTCATGCACTTCAGTACGTTGCAAATGACGAAGCTCTGTACAAATTCGTTCGATACCACCAGCGGCAAGCGCTAGAGCAGTAAAGTAATGCGCATAGCGATCTCTTTGCACAATTTGTGTAGAAATAATATCTGTCTTAAGCCCAAGTAGTTCACAAGCTCTTTCTTCAACATCAGGAGAAAGAACCGTGTATGTCCCTACAGCGCCTGAAAGTTTGCCCACACGAATACCGTCAATAGCATCTTGAAAACGCTCACGATGGCGCTCAAATTCAGCAAAAAAACCAGCAAATTTTAATGAATAGGTTGTTGGTTCTGCGTGTATTCCATGAGTACGCCCCATGCAAACAAGCCCAACATATTTTTGAGAGACAGACTTCAAAGAAGCGAGAAGCTTATCAAAGCCATCTATAATTTTTTCGCCTGCTTCTACAAGTAATAAAGCATTTGCTGTGTCAACAATATCGGAAGAGGTGCAACCGAGGTGGATAAAACGTGAAGCGGGCCCCACTTTTTCCTCCAAGGAAGTGATAAACGCGATAACATCGTGCCTTGTCACTTCTTCAATCTCTGCGATACGATCCACATCAATAACAGATTTTTTGCGAATTTCATCGAGGGAGGCTGGGTCGATACGCCCTTTCTCACACCATGCTTCGCACACAGCTATTTCAACACGTAACCACGCTTCATAACGGTTTTTTAATGACCATAATTCAGCCATCTCAGGTCTACTATAGCGTTCAATCATGTTTTCATCCTTATGTATACTTGCAAGGCTTTAGGCCTTCAAGTTTGTTGGTTCAAAAACCTTATTTCTAATCCTAAACATTATCGTTCTTTACGGGATTATGCCAATAAGTAATTTCCCATAAAACAATCAATGTTTTATACAAAAGCCTACTAGAAAAACCTAGTAGAAGTTTTTTACTAAAAACTCAAAACGAAATTTGTAAACGAAATTCAAGAAACAAAACTTACAGCGATTTTAATCGCCCCCTAAGAACTAAGGTAAAATTCGCTAAAAAGCTCAGCACAAAGCGTTGCGAAAAACTAATACCTAAAATCAGCCTATAATTTTGCGAAGAAATTTGCGAAGAATTTTGCGAAGAAATCAACACAAAAATCAACCCAGAATGCAATTAGGACAAACTTGCGCCCGACGCTTTTGCTGCGGAAGACTTTGTCCCAGAAGCGCTTGATCCTGCTGCTTTCGTACTAGAGGAATCTGCCCCAGAGTTTTTTACCCCAGAGGATTTTTCAGGCGAAGAATTTTTTGCGTCTTTAGCATTCGCAGATGTTCCGGCAGATGTTCCGTCAGACGTTTTGGTAGCTGCTTCTTTCATGCCTGCATCGTTCTTTCCAGCAGGCTTTTCCGTAGCTGCGTCACTCTTTGCTTCGCTAGAATTGCTATCCTTATCTTGGCCTGCACCATGAGAATTTTCATCACTAGCATGTTTCTTGTCTGAATCACTGGAGTGCGTCCCGTATTCTGTCACATACCATCCACTGCCTTTCAATATAAATGTTGTTGGCGACATCACGCGCAACGCATTTGTTTGACACTCAGGGCATGGGGCATGGTCTGCATTTATATCGGATGCGCTTTTAACCCACTCTTCAAATGTTGTATTACATTCAGGGCAGGTATATTCATAAATGGGCATAATCACTCCAAAATCAAAGACAATAGAAATAATATAATGTTTACTAGAGCATGACACTCTAGCTATGTTAAACACAAAAATGCTTCCCGATAGGAAACCTTTTTATGGCGTTTACTGAGAAACTGCATCTTGCACGTGAATCAGGCATTGCTCCAGACATAATTATAACTGGAGCAAAACCCCATCCCATCAAAAACTACTTTTTAGCAGCTTTTTTTGCTTCACGAATACGCTCTTTAAGGCGCTCTGCACGACGATGACGACGGCGCTCTAATTCTTTTGTGCGTTCAATTTTCTTCTGAGCCATTTGAAACCTCCATAAATGTTCTATTAAAACATCAGAAAGGAGCATAACACCGTATTTTCATAGCAATGTATAGTCTCATTCCTTTGTCTTTTTTTTCTTTACTTTTTCTAGTGAATTCACCTAGTATAAAGCATCTCTTTTATAAATAGCTATCTTTTTTCTAAGTGTAAAGAACTTTCTCTCTTTAAAACAGATAGTGGAAACTTTGCCCGTTGCACGTAGCTTTTTTAGAACAAGAAAAAACTTTTCTAAAAGGCGTCAGAACTCATAGCAATAAATATTGAATAATCAAAACAATATAAAAACAATAACTTATGATATGCCAAAAAAAACATTTTCTTTATTATGCTTTAGTGACACTTCTCTTTTCTTGATTTTCTTCATCTGATATGTATTTTTAAGAGGAGAATATTTCTTAAAGAAAAATCCTGTATAACTGTTTTATGAGAAACAATTATACAGGATTCTTTATTTGAAAAAGAAAAGGGGACACAAGCGCACCCCCTAAACTCTATGCATGCTCCCCAGTTTAGCCACCAAAAAGGCAACTAAGCTGGAAGCAAAAAAGGCAAACAAAGAATGTTTTCAAAACATACACATTCTTTACTGAGATTTCAAGGAAGTAACAAGGCGTGAAAGCTCGTTTGACTGTGTTGTTAAAGCTGCCACTGCTTGAGAAGCTTCGACCATAGCAGCCGTTGTTTCTACCGCAATACCATTCACAAGGCCAATCGCATTAGCAATTTCATCAGAAGTAGCTGATTGCTCTTCACTTGCGGTTGCGATAGCACGCACGCCGTCAGCGCTCAAGTCTGCCATTTCCAAAATACCTTGTAAGGCTTCTCCACTCTGATTTGCAAGCTCTGTAGCCTCTTCAATGCACTGCACCGCAAGGTCCACTTGTTTCACATTTGTTTCTGTACTTTCTTGAATACCTGCAATAGCAGTAGCAACATCAGTTGTTGAATTTTTTGTTTTTTCTGCAAGTTTACGAACTTCATCGGCAACAACCGCAAAACCACGCCCTGCATCCCCTGCTCTTGCAGCCTCAATGGCAGCGTTCAGAGCGAGAAGGTTTGTTTGATCCGCAATATCAGAAATAACACGCATAACGGTATTAATCGATTGAGCATGATTTGCAAGCGTACTCATATTGGAACGTAAGCTTAATGACTCTTCACGAACAAGGATCATGGATTCTTTACATTTTTGTGTAATTCCAGCACCTTCAATAGCTTTTTGTCTTGTATTTTCTGTAATTTCAGCACTTGTACTTGAGTTTCTTGCAACTTCAAGAACAGTACTATTCATTTCGTCCATCGCAGTTGCAGTTTCTACCATACGTTCCGCTTGCTCATCAGCACCACGTGAAGAACGGTCAACCTGAGCGGCAAGCTGTTCAGATGCAGTCGCAATAACAGCAACGATATCTTCAAGCTGTGCAGCAGCGTCTAAAAGCCCTTCTTTTCTTGCACTAGAAGCCTTTATTGCAGCTTCTGTGGCGGCCTGTTTTGACGCTTCAGCTTCAAGCATCGCTTTGCGAGCTTCTTCTGTTTTACTTTCAGATTCAAAAACCATACGGGCTAAATTCTTAATCATAGTCCGTATACCCTGGGCAAGTTCAGATATTTCATCTTGTCTTCTAAGGGAATCTTCAATTTCACCCTCTTGCTCTTTTGTAAGCGTAAGGTTCCCTTCAGCAACATACGTTGCAATACGGGAATTATTCCCAAGAGCATTTGAAATGCCTTTGGCAACAAAGAATATGATAAGACTCACAACAATAGACATAATCGTCGCAATGATTATGATGTTAGTTCTTAAGGAGATAACCGTAGACATAAGATCATCGGTTTCAGAAGCAAAAATAACAATCCAGTCCATCATTGGCACATAGGCAAAATGTCCTACTTTGTCTACGCCTTCCCATTCATAATTGATGTGACCATTTTTCATTTTTAATATTTCTTGAGCATAAGGGTACCCAGCTTCACTGGTTCCGTTATGTTCAGGGCCAACATTATTCATGATAACTTGGGCATCACCATCATACACATAAACAACTGTTGATTTTGATAGCTTGATTGTTCCCGTTGTTGCTGCATTCAATGCGAGTAAATCAATAGAGATACCGACAGCACCGACAACCCTACCATTCTCTAGAACCGGCGAAGTAAGAAACGCATTGAGTGTTTTTGTTCTCGCTGAAACCCTTGTTTCTACGGCTTCTTTACCAGCAAGAGCTTTTTTTATCGACTCGTATGAATTTAAATCAACACCAATTCTATTAGGCGCAGAGTGAGCGATAATAAGCCCATCCTTATTAACTACAAAGACAGCGCCTATATCAGGATAATCCTCAGATAACTTTTTAAGATACGCGCCTACACGATCACTTTCATGTGCAAGACCTTCTTTTGTTGAGTCAGGAGAGTTACTTTCAACCGCAAGATCCCGAATAGCACTTAAATGCCCTGTTGTACCAGCAACTACTTGCAGATACTCAAGAATTTTATTAAGCTCCGCAGCTTGAACCCTTGCAAGTTCCTCTAGCTGCCTATCGGTAACTAAAGTAAAGCCTTTACTTGCAAAACTACTCGCAAGTACTGCCAAAATAGCAAGCCCTACAACAGCAGGACCCATAATATATAATAACATTTTCCCTAAAAGTTTAAAGCGCATAAAAGTTCCTAGTTGTGTTACGTTAATTGAGTTAAGAAATAGGAGTTCCAATAGATTCCATCAAACAAAAACAAACTGCCTACACGAAAGACAGGGAGCAAAAAGAGAATGCAACATTATCCTCAAAATCCAACTTCTATTTCATTCGTGTGAAGACTCTACGTTTTTTATCGGACAAAGAGAAGAAAATCTTTATAGCAAAAAACGAAATATAATCACGCATACATATCTTAATTCTGATATCCTTATTCTGCCTTGCTATGCGCAAAAAAATAAGGCATTAAAAGGGACTAAATTTCCCATAAAACAAGGAATGCATTTTCTATATACGCATCTTGTCTAGATATGATTTTTAAAATACAATACAAAAGAATTCGATATTCAATAATATAATTCACTCTATTTTAGTACAAAGGTATAAGAACAGTGAAAAAGAAAGTAAGCCCAGACACATACAAAAAAGCTGTTATTTTTCGACTAAGCGCCATGGGAGACATTGTTCTCCTTACGGGTGTTTTGCGCCATTGGCATGAGGAATTTGGTATGAATTTTATCATAGTAACTCGTGCTTTATTTGTTGATTTATTCAAAAACCACCCTGCAGTAATTGAAGTACTCCCCCTAAAAGAAGAGAATCTCAAGGGCAAAGCCTATAGAGAAACCTGCCTTGAACTTGCACAAAAATACTCCGATATCCCTCTTTTTGATATGCATGCATCTACCCGATCTCGCCTACTCTCCTCTTTTTGGAAAGAAGCGGTTCTTCGTTATGATAAATTACCTTTTTCTCGCCGTCTTTTTCTTTGGAGTAAAGGACGTTTTGCGTCTGAAAAACTTTTATCTAAAAATGTTTGTCAACGCTACGCCTCCTTACTTTCTGAGGAAAATATCCATCGGGAAAGCTTGAAACCTCAAATATATTTATCAGAACAAGAGAAAGAAAACGCAAAGAAAATTTTGCATGATACTTTCAGCATAAATAATAATACACAAAAAAAAATAATCGCTATACACCCCTTTGCTACGCATTTATCAAAAACATTACCCATGGAGTCGTGGTTACTTTTATCGGAAAATATATCACAAAGATTCGGGAAAAGTCACGATATTTTATGGCTTGGTATTGGAGACAGCCCAGCCAATAGCCAAGGAAAAAGCCTTATTAATAAAACGAACCTTCGAGAACTTTGCGCAATTTTGCATCATTGTGATATACTTATCACAGGAGATTCTGGTCCTATGCATTTGGCGAATGCGGTGGATTGCAAGCTTCTTGCTCTTTTTGGGCCCACCTGTGAAGAATGGGGATTTTATCCTATAGGAAAAAACGTCAAAATTCTTCAAAAAGAGTTCCCTTGTCGCCCCTGTTCTTTACATGGTTCACGCCCCTGCCCCAAGAAGGGTGCTTGCTTGCTTGAAATTACCCATGAATATATTTTAGCCGAGATAGATGAAATGCTTAGATAATTTTCTCACCTCCCTTTGCTTTTTTTTAACGACTCAAAATACCCAATATATACCTCTCATTCCTCAAAATCCCCACGGAAAAAAACTCAGAATTAAGCAAAGGGAAAATTTGCAAAATTCAAAAGAATATTATACCTTGTTTCAACGCTTTTATATTTATTAATCATAGCCTTTTAGGATAACCATAATGAAAACTTTTTTCACCCATGCCTTAGTCGTTTTTGCCCTTATTTTTTCCCCAGCCCATGCTTTTGCTAAAATAGCGTGGGAAGCCCCAAGCGAAGTAAGCCAAGGGCGTGGATTTATTATCTCCTTTAAGAATGACGCCCCATTTAAGGGGGAAGTTATTTGGAGAAAAAAGAAAGTTCCTTTTTCTTCAAGCCTTCAAGAAGCAAATACAAATACCGCTGCAAAAAATGATACCCCAGATGATTCCCAAGATGATTCCCAAGATGATACCCAAGATGACACCCAAAACGTAAGCACGAAAAACACATACACAGCACAAGTATTATTAGGAATGCCTACAGACGCAAAGGGAAATCATAACCTATCCGTGATTATGGAAGAAAACATTGATGGAAAGGTACAAAGCAGCAAAGCAAGCTCTGTTATCAAATCCCTCCCTGTTAAATGGGTATCCCATAACCTTAAGGTTGAGCCAAAATTTGTTCAGCCTCCACAAGACCTTATGGCGAGAATAAAAGCAGAAAGAGAACAAAGAGCGCCTATTATGGCAAATATTTCACCCACCCCTGAATGGGAGCTTCCTTTCAAACGCCCTGTAAACGGTACAATCAGTGGCTCTTTTGCTGCTCGCAGGGTTTTTAATGATACCCCCAAATCTCCCCACATGGGTACTGATATGCGTGGTGCAATAGGAACATCTATTCGCAGTATGGCGGCTGGAAAAGTTGTACTTGCGGATCATCACTACTATTCAGGAAATGCCGTTTTTGTCGACCATGGCCAAGGCGTGATTTCCATGTACGGGCATATGTCATCAATCACAGTAAAGACCGGTGATATCGTAAAAAAAGGACAAGAACTTGGTAAAGTGGGCGCAACAGGAAGAGTAACTGGCCCACATTTACACTTAAGCTTATATATTCAAGGTGTTCCTGTGGACGCTGTGCCATTTTTCAAAGAAGACCTTGTCATCGTTGGCGGCCCAACACCTGAACAAGCTCGACCTCCAGAACCAAAACAAAAGAACAAACAAAAAAAATAAACCAAAGTATAAAAACGCATTTATATACAAACTTAGAAATAAACAGCACAAAATAGATACCCATATTCACGTAAAAACGAGAACAAGACTTTATGTGTTCTCCATTTATAAAAGGAAAACGCTGTGTGTGCAAAAACTAGCATAAAAAATATTCCCTTTGAATTGCGATTAGAACGCTTACAAGAAATTGTAGGCTCTTTAGAACAAGGCAAAGTCTCCCTTGCTGACAGCATTGCTCTTTACAAGGAAGGACTCGGACATACCCAACAATGCCGTGAAGAACTTGAAAAAGCTCACCACGAAATAAAGATTTTAAGCCAAGGACAATGGGAAGATTTCGGAGTAGAACTTGCTTCTACCGACGATCAAATCAATTCCATCACCCATTCATTAGGGGACACAAAACCTGACACAAACGAGGCTTATCATGACTAATGAAAAAAAACACGATACGGCCTTATTTTCCCTTGATAGCAATTATGCTCGCCTTTACCATTCTCAGTACCTACATAAAGATAACGACGCTGCCGAAGCTTTCAAAAAAATTCATAAAGAAGCCATGCTTAATCGTGTGCAATTTATAGAAAATTATTTGAATCAGACTCTTCTTCAGCAAGAAATACCAAGCCGTCTCTCTCAGTCTATGCGTTATAGTCTTATGGCTGGTGGAAAACGAATCCGCCCTATGTTGTGTTTATCTTGTGCTAAAATCTGTTCTGAAGAATCGGAAACACAGTGGCTTTCTGTTCTGCCTTTTGCCGCAGCTCTTGAGATGATACACACCTATTCACTTATTCACGACGATTTACCTGCCATGGATAATGACGATTTACGACGTGGAAAACCTACCTGTCATAAGGCCTACGATGAAGGGACTGCTATTTTAGCGGGTGACGGACTTCTTACGGACGCTTTTTATTATATGACAAGCTGTGATTTGCCTGCAAAACGAGTACTTGAAGCCGTTAGACTGACTTCTCTTGCTGTTGGCTCTCAAGGTATGGTTGGCGGTCAAATGCTTGACCTTGAAGCGGAAGGAAAACAAATCACCCACGATGAGCTTTGTGTTTTGAATGCTAAAAAAACAGGCGCTCTTTTGCGTACCGCTTGTGAATCTGGCGCTGTTTTAACTGGTGCAAATGAAAAAACACAAAAAGCTATTGCAGAATATGGAAAGGCTATTGGTATAGCGTTTCAAATTATTGACGATGTTTTAGATATTGAGGGAGATACTAAGCTCCTTGGTAAAAATGTTGGTAGCGATACGAACAACGAAAAATCCACATGGGTCTCTCATATGGGCCTTGATGGAAGCAAGAAACAGGCCAAGCTTTATTGTGATGAAGCTGTCCAAATAATTGAAGATATTACAGATAACACTCATGATATAACAAAACTAGCCGAGATGACCTTTTTACAAAAAACAGCCCACGATATGGCTCATCGAGTATACTAATGCCTAAAAATACCGACCCCTATTCCATGCCAGAAAGCTTACTTTCCCTTGACTTACCAAGCGCAATCCCTGCGCTCAGCCTAAAGGAAAAAGAAGCACTCGCAAAGGATATACGAAATACACTTATCCACGTTGTCGCAAAAAATGGCGGACACCTAGCACCCTCGCTCGGTGTTGTTGAGCTAACCCTCGCCATTCTTTCTGTTTTTGACCCTGCGAAAGACCATGTTGTTTGGGACGTAGGCCATCAGTGCTACGCATGGAAACTTCTCACAGGAAGAGCAAAAGACTTCCACACCTTACGTCAACTCCATGGACTTGCAGGCTACCCTAAAATTAGTGAATGCCCAAAATACGACCGCTTTGGCGTCGGGCATGCCTCAACCTCCATTTCCGCTGCCCTTGGTATGGCGATGGCAAGAGATTTAAAAGGCACAAACGAGCAATCTATCGCCGTTATTGGCGATGGTGCTCTCACAGGTGGCATGGCTTTTGAAGCTCTGAACCAAGCAGGCGGACTTGAAAAAAAGATGATTGTTATCCTAAATGATAACGAAATGTCTATTTCCGATAATGTGGGCGCACTTTCCCAATTCTTAAGCCGTAACCTTGCCAATAAAAGGTATATGAACTTTAAAGAAAAAACAGGAAAAATCCTAAAATCCATTCCTAAAATCGGTGAATTTCTTTATAGAACTGTGGAACGTGGTGAAAAAAGTTTTAAAACATTCTTCACCCCAGGTATGCTTTTTGAAGCCTTTCGCTTCAACTACATAGGTCCCGTCGATGGACATGACCTTGAGCAGCTTATTCGCCATCTAAGCATGGCAAAAGAACTCAATAAACCCGTGCTCTTACACGTTCGAACAAAAAAAGGGTACGGCTATGCACCCGCAGAAAATAACCCTTCCCGTTTTCATCGTGTGCCAGGTTTTGAACCAGAAACAGGATTAGTGCCTCCGCCTCCTGCCACCGAGGGAACAAAAGGCCCTGGATTCACAAAGGTTTTTGGGAAAACTTTATGTAAGCTTGCCAGCATGGATAAGAATATCGTTGCTATTAGTGCAGCCATGCCTGACGGTACTGGCCTTGGTGAGTTTCGCCAAAAATTCCCTGAGCGCTTTATTGATACGGGTATTTGCGAAGAACACGCCGTAACTTTTGCAGCAGGCATGGCAAGTCGAGGCTATAAACCTGTCGTTGCTATTTATTCCACCTTCATGCAAAGAGCCTATGACCAAGTGATTCACGATGTTTGCATACAAAATTTACCCGTTGTTTTTTGCCTCGACAGGGCAGGACTTGTGGGTGAAGATGGGCCAACACATCACGGCGCTTTTGATTTAACTTTCTTGCGCTCTATTCCAAACATGCATCTCATCGCACCACGAGACGAAGCGGATTTACCAAATGCACTTTATACTGCATTACAGCTCAACGCTCCCGTGGCTTTACGCTACCCTCCTATGCCAAGCCGCAGCAAGACCCAACCAAGCGAGGAATTCACTTTACTCAAAGTCGGTGAAGGGGAAATGCTCATTGAACCGAAAGATAAAAAAAGTCTTTGTGTTATCTCCGTTGGGCACAGGGTTCACACGTGTCGCTTCGCCGTCGAAGAAGTGACCAAAGAAGGCAAAGAAGGCATCGGGCTTTTTGACGCTCGCTGGGTTCGCCCGCTCCCTGAAGAACAACTAAGAGAAATAGCTTCACAATATAAATCTCTACTCATTGTTGAAGAAAACATACGTGCAGGCGGATTCTCCTCCGCTGTCTTAGAATTTCTTTCTGATAATAATTTACTGCAAGGTATTTCTATCACACGAATTGGTCTACCAGAAAACGCCTTTGTAGAACATGGCCCCGTGCGTGAACTACGGAAAATATGTGGGCTCGATATCGACAGCCTCATGCAATCCGTTCGAGATTCTTGGCAAGACGCACAATAAAAGAGAGAACTTTTTGAGAGGGGAAACCACGTTTTTTTGGGGGAGTTTTTTTTGGGGGAGTTGAACTCCCCCAAACCCCCACATTACGTATTTCTTGTAAACTTTGTTTACAAAAAATACGAATATATGAAGTTTCCGTCACCCCTACGGGGGCGTACCTATTTGCGTTTACGAGCATAGCGAGTAATGACGCAAAGGAACAGTATATCCTTTGCTGAGAGTTTCCTTAAAAATATTTCTTGCTTGTTATTTTAGACTAACGAAGAAAAGCATACACAATACTTTATGTTACAAAGAAAAAAGAACAGTATAAACAAGGAAAATTTTCCTCAAAAACTAGCCCCTGGTGTGGGGCTTTTTCTTGTACATCTTGAGTTTCAAAAAAATGCATCTCCTTCTACTGTTAGTGCATATGCAAAAGATTTAGGTGAATTCGAGGATTTTTTACAAACAAAATCCATGACATTGAAAGACGCTAGCGAGATTGAAAAATCTCATATACAGGCATTTTTAGCGTGGCTTTTCCATAAAAATTTAGCCCGTAGTTCCATTGCACGAAAGCTTTCCACCCTTCGCTCCTATTTTCGCTACTGCATGCAAAAAAAAATAATAAAGAACGACCCAAGCGATGGCGTCCCGAATCCAAAACAGGAATTACATCATCCGCACATGCTAAACGTTGACCAAGCATTTCAACTACTTGATAATGTTATACCAAAAAGAAACAAGCAGAAGAAAGATGCCCTTACAATCACACCAAGCGAAAGCGAAGCGAATAAAAGCGAAGCGAATAAAAGCGAAGCGAATAAAAGCGAAGCGAATAAAAGCGAAGC
>CAMQVJ010000039.1 GCA_947038175.1 uncultured Desulfovibrio sp. | reverse complement strand
CCATTTTTTTGAAAAAAATGAGGTTTTCCCCCTCGCGCTCCCCCTTTCCTGAAAAAACATTTTTATCGTATTTTAAATAGAAACAAAGAAAAAAGAACTTGGTGAATCACCAAGTTCTTTTTTAAATTTAACAAATAAATCTAAAATATGAGGGGTGCAGGGGCATCATGCCCCTGCTGATGGGGGTCTTAGGAGGAAGCGAAGCTTCACCCTAAAAAAAACCAAACCAAGCTTCCCCCTAAAAAATAAAACAAAATTAACTAATATCTTGAACAGCGAGCACGCTCACTTCGCCACGTAGGGGAGTTATTTTTCCAAGGCGTACGTAGACTTCTTGTCCTAGTAGGGCTTTGTCTCCAAAAACGTGTCGTTTTGAGCGAATAACTATTTGTTCTCTGCTGAGGGTGACGGTTACGTTCATGTCATTTTCATCAGAAACTATGGCATGGAATCCGCATTTTTCCCCTTGTCTTTTTGCTTCTTGTTGCATGTAGACAAAGCGCCAGTAGCGTGGGCGCATGCGTTGCACTTGTAGTGCTGCGTCATTATGCATATTGTAGTTAAAGAGGAGTTTGTCGAGTTCTTCTTTGTTCCATAGGGGTTTTTGTGTGTAGAGGAAGTGTAGAAGCTGTGCTTCATTGACAAGATCACCGTAGCGACGCAGGGGAGAAGTCACGGGACTGTAGGCTTTTAGCCCAAGCCCTGCATGAGGTCTTGCTGTTGTGTCGGCACTTGCCCCACTGAGGGAGCGTGCTATTTTGGCAATATCTTGCGGTCTTCTCCATACGCCTGCAAATTCTTTTGGAAGCACTAGATCTTGATTGCGAAATATGAGGGGAATATTATTTTCCACGGCAAAGTTCGCAAGTGCTGAATTGGCGAGTATCATAAGTTCTGAAACAATGAGCTGTGCTTTGGGATTTTGAGGAACATAGTCAATAGCAACTTGGGTGTTACGCCCTTGTGGAACTGGTGAGGCTTGTGAGCCCTGTGAATTTGGCATGTTTGCGTCTGATTCTTCTGACGTTCCTTGACAGTCCGTATCTTCAGTAAGGCGAATACGCATATCATCTTTTTCAATGATAACAGAACCTTGAGCAATTCTCCAATCGAGGCGTATTTTTGCAAATTCGTAGGAAGCGATAAGTGTCTGTTCGTATTTTCTGCTTGCTTCTATCGCTTTTGGATCGGGAGGACATTCGTCATCAAGTGGCATTTTTATAATGGGTGCTTGGGCTTCTTCTGGTTTAATATTTTCTATATGTGCCAAGAAATCCAAGGAGTCAACATCGATACTCTCATCTTTTGATGGAGTGGAGAGCGTTAGACTGCTCTCTTCATTTTCCATAAGAATCCGCTCACAGGCATTATAATGCAAATTATTTTCGACTGTGACACGAGCAAAATCCCAGTTGCTTGAAAGAATTTCCCCAGTTGAAGAAACTCTAATCTGACAAATAAGAGCTGGTTTTAGTTGCTTTTCTTTGAGACTAAATACATCGGTAGACAGAATTTCTGGCATCATATGATAGGTAGCTTCGGGGAGATAGAGGCTTGTTGATCTTTGCAAAATAAGTTTATCAAAGGCACTGCCAAAATCCCACGCACAGGCAGGGCAAGCGAGGGCTATATGTATATCGAAATTCCCATCAATATCTTTTGATAGGGTGAAGGCGTCGTCGATATCCTTAGTTTGTGCGCTATCTATACTGATAAAACTCTTGGATAGATAGGAAGAAAAGAATTCTTTTACTTTAGTGTAATCGCCATTGTTTGTATCGAGAGGGGATTTTATATTTAGTTTATGTTCACATTCAGCTGAAGAGTCGCCAAAAGAATTTGCAGAAGAACTTGCAAAAGAATTTGCAGAAGAATCTGAGGACGAATCTGAGGAAGAATCTGGGGAAGAATTGAGAGAGGAATTAAGAGAAGAAGCTGAGGACGCTAAGGACAAATTAGCAAGAGCCCCCATGGAATGCGCCGTTTTCTTTTCTGTAGAGGCATTTGTGTCGTATATATAAGGGCTTACATCATGGGTTCTTAATGCGTCTATACTATTTTCTGTGCCCATTTCTTGCAAATCACTGACAAGGTTTTTCATCTCATCGAGGGCATGCGTGTGCTCTATGGCAAAATCATGATTTGTGTCATAGTCTGCCCTTGCGACCCAAAAATTATAATGCTCAGGCACAATTCCCCATGCGATAGCAAGCAATAGCGGCATGTGATAATCATCAGGTAATTGCTTGGTCACTTGTTTCCAGAGCGCATCATCATTTTGTGTTTCTGGATCTTTTATACGACCGAGCAAAATATCTTTTAATCGAGAGCGAATGGGTTCTTCTGGTTCTGCGCTATGGGGCGACGTGTACACTTTCCCTTTTTGATGAATATCCCACAAAAAAGAAAACCAATTTGCACCGCCACCGATAAGCACTTCTTTTTCTTTCGCTGCTTTTTCAAGTTCTAATTTATTTTCCACTGTTTCTTGATTATATATTTCAAAATTAGGGCTTTGGAATTTAAAATGACTCTTTTGACTGAGAAGTGCATGGGCAAAAGCGGCTACATTATCATTAGTAGGCTCGCTCACCATAAGTTCTGTAAAGAACAAAATACTGGCTTGTTCCATTTCGCCTTGGGTCATTTCCCATAGACTAATGATGTCTATAGTATCTTCTAAGGATTTACGTTTTTCTTTGTGTTCCTGCAAAATATTCGCAATTTCATCTTTGCTTTTTGCTCCAGAATAAAAGGGGCCACACCAAGGCAGAATACGAGAAGCGGAAAGGCTACTTTCTCTGCGATTAGGCAGCATAAGGCGAACTTTGCCCCCTTGTTCTTCCATTACCCATGCGATTTGTGGAATATTATCTTGCATAAACTCAATAACAGCACCAACACTTATCTTGTTTGGATTTAGACGTAATTTGTCAATCATTATGACCTCTTGTGTTTGGGCACTGTTATGGCGTGTTTACAAGGGAGTATTTGAGAGGCTTTGCCTCTCACACTCTCCACCAAAGGACATGATGTCCTTTGGAAACCTCATATTTATGTATTTTTTTAAACTTTTTTAGAAAAAAATACATAATGCTGGTTGTTTGGAGACAAGTCCCCAAAAAAATAATTTAGAATGATATTATTCGTATTACAATAAGCTTTCTTTAAAATCGGGTGATTTAAAAACGCTTTTTCCGCCTTCTTTGTAGAGAAGGTGCACGTTTTCAATATGCATATCTTTTTGCACGGCTTTTACCATATCATAAATGGTAGCAGCAGCGATTTGCACGGCAATAATCGCTTCCATTTCCACACCTGTATTATGGCATGTGCGCACTTCACTAATAATGCCCACGCCTTTTTCATTTATATCAAAGCGTATGTCAACATAGCTTAACATAAGCGGATGACAAAGGGGGATTAAATCCGAAGTTCTTTTTGCCGCCATAATACCTGCTACCTTGGCAACACTAAGCACATCACCCTTTGGGAGCGCTTTTTGCTTTAGTAAATCAAGGGTATTTTCGTTCATGGTGACAAAAGCACTCGCTAACGCTTTTCGCATAGTTTGTGCTTTATGCTCAACAGATACCATGGAAAGAGAGCCATCCTTGGCAAGATGGGAAAATTCTTGTGTATCTTCTTGCATTTTATTTTCGATATGCTGAATGAGACATGTAAAAACTTGTTCTGCGTCCATGTCGGACGTATCTACAGTGATGGCATCGGCGGCAGCAATAAGGGGATCTGTGGCTCTTTGTCTATCTGCCTTATCTCGTTCGATTATTTCACCTAAAATTTCTTGATAATCAGCATTAACACCTTTTTTTTGCATTTCTTGAAAACGCCTGTCAGCTCTCACTTCTGGGCGTGCGTCTAGAAAAAACTTTACAAATGCATGGGGGAAAACCACGCTTCCCATGTCTCTGCCTTCAGTAACGAGGGAGGACTGTTCACCAATAGAGCGTTGGTATTTTTGCAAAGCTTTTCTCACAAGAGGAAGAGCCCCTACAATGGCGGCTAATCTGCCTACTCGTTCCGTGCGAATTTCATCACCGATGGCAATATCATTAAGAAATAAGACATGCTCATTATTTACTTTCTTTAAGGAAAATCTATATTCATCCAGCGCCTTTTCTAGCGTTTCATCTTTCATATCAGCGACTTCAACACCAAGTTTAAAGCCTAAAATTCGATACATCGCACCCGTATCAAGGCAAGGGATTTCAAAGTGCTTTGCCAAATTCTTTGCTAGTGTGCTTTTGCCCACACCAGCAGGGCCATCTAAAGTAATAATCATCATTTATCTCGATAGTATAGATTTACAAAGTGCTAAAAAGCCCTTGTTTTGTTCTTCCGTTCCAATGGATACCCGAAGATAATCGGGCAATTTATACGCAGCTAAAGAGCGTATAATATAGCCATTTTCTAAAAGCTTCACACTCAATTCTTTTGCGCCTAATGTGCCTTGTGGGGGCTGAAACATAATAAAATTTGCCGAGGAAGGAAAAACCTTACAGCCTAATTCTTGCAAAGCTGCACTCAGAAATTTGCGACCAAGTATAGCTGTATCAATGGTTTTTTGTTTAAATGCTTCATCTTCAAGGGCTGCCACAGCCGCTTCTTGAGCGAGGATATTAAGGGAAAACGGCAAGCGCACTCTCCACATATAATCTGCAAGCTGTTCTGGCAAAATAATATAGCCAACACGTAAGCCAGCAAGACCATAAACCTTTGAAAAAGTACGCATAATGGCAACATTTTCTAAAGTAGCAAGCTCTGCAATAAGAGAAACATCTTCTTCTTTACCAGCAAATTCGATATACGCTTCGTCAATAATAAGGAGGCACGTTTTAGGTAGCGCTTTTGCTACGCTCAGAAGTTCTTCTTTAGATGCCAATCGCCCAGAAGGATTGTCAGGGCTTGTGACAAAAACCATACTCGTTTTTTCATCAACTAAAGAAAGTAATGCGTCAAAATTAAAGGTAAAATCAGGGTTAAGAGGCGCTTGACGAAGTTCGCAATTATGAAATTTTGCTTGGGTCACATAAAGCCCAAAGCAGGGATCAAACGCAACAGCATTATGTTCGCCAGCAAGAACACGCACCCTAAATAAAAGATCTATAATTTCATCAGATCCATTACCCACAAAAATATTTTTTTCTGTAATATAGCTGTATTTATTAGAAAAATAGTCAGCAATTGCTTTTACAAGTCGAGGATTCCGAGCTTGTGGATAACGAAAAACTTGGCTGATATTTTCTTGTAGACTTTGAGAAACCTTAGGAGAAACACCGAAAGGATTTTCATTACTTGCCATTTTAACCACAGAGCTTAGGGCATACTTTTCACGGATTTCTTCCATGGAAAGCCCTGCTTCATAGGGTTCAAAACAAGCAACATGCGTGCATACATCCCAAGGGTTTTTCATATGTATTCCTTTTTTAGAATATCTTTTAAAGCTAATTCGTTTCTTTTTTCAGCATCAACATTTTTCAGCAAGCATTAAGAAAATAGCAAAGCTCGATTTTTCTTACTTCGCTATTTCCTTAATATATTCTTCTATATGCTATCAATCTATTTTATATCGAATCGGTAAAAACTATTCCGCTGTTTCTTCGTCTTTAGGGCGAATAGTCATAACAGGTATTTTTGAATTTTTAACCACTTTTTCAGCAACTGAGCCAAAAAGAATGCGGTCAATACCGCTTCTTCCGTGTGTTCCCATAACGATGAGGCTTGCTTCTTCACGGTCAGAAATGGCAAGAATTTCTTCCGCCGCATAACCAATAACAACTTCTGATGTTACTGCAATACCTTCAAAATGTTCTGCAATAAATTCTTCCATTGCTTTTCCTGCACCCGTTACAATTTCACCAACAAAATCATCAATGGTATTTGGCGGAACATGAAAACCTGTGTACTGGGTCATCGTAGGGGCAGCATAAACAGCTATAATAGATGCTCCTGAAAGCTTGGCGAGCATAGCCGCATGAGCCGCCACAACTTTACTATGGTCAGCAAGATCAAGTGCACAAATAATTTTTTTCAATGACATATAAATTCTCCTTTCAGGTTAAATGGCTTGCATAAATGCTATAAATTCATCATAGGTATTTTTTGCCTTCTAGACAAGTCTTTCTTCTCATAGTAAGGTAAAAAAAATTGAAAAAGCCTATTTCTATTGAGTTCACAACGGCAAACTTTTCCGACTGTGATGATCAATATCAATAGTATCAATAGTTTATGAAATTACTTATTTTTTGGCAAGTTTTTTGCATACAGGTTTATATAATTCAATATAGCTACCTTGTGTGTCAATCCTGACTATCAAAGTATTTTATATCCGAATTTATGTTTTAACTGACGTTTAGATGAGGACACCTTATCTAAAGATGCTTTGAAGGAGTACCAATGAAGATCAATTCAGAACTTGAAAGAGTTCTTCTGGGAGAACAATCCAAGCTAAATAAGCCTAAAAGTTCCCCTGATAACTCCACAGTAAATGGTTTTGGCAATTTGTTGAGTGATGAGATTAATGCTCAAAGCACTCAAAAGACAAATGGCTCTGAAAGTGTGGATACATCAAAAAGACTTTCGGAAACCCTGAACACTTCAACTGGGGCTATCACTGCTGCCGCAGTCAACAGCTCTAGAATTACGCCTACAGACGATCAAGATATTGTCAATTCCCTTGTTTCTGGGATTGAAAATACCCTTGAAGGGCTAAGCACTTACTCTAGCTCCTTGCAAGACCCTGCTAATCTCAAGAGCGCATGGTCAAGCCTTAACGCAATGAACCAAGATATAAGCAAAATGCAAAGAAACTTCACACAGCTTTCTAGCAAAAACCCATCTATCGGTTCTATGCTAAATGACCTAGAAGTAACCGCCGTAACAGAGACGTATAAATTTAATCGCGGAGATTATCTGTAAATTTCCCATCTTTTATGATGAGAAAGCGAGAGCATGCTCTCGCTTTCTCGGTTAAGTCCTAAAAAAGGCAAGAAAAATCACCAAAATGATTTGCAATGGCCAATAAAAAAGTACGCTAAAATGATTTACAATTTTAAAGATAGTCTTTATATCTAAGTGGATTTATAAAATACCTATCCTCCATGGATGTATACAATCCTATGATTTGCTGGTTTTTTTATTTACATGCGAAAATAAGGATTTCTATAATTATGCTACAAATATCTGAATTACGTGGATGGTGTTCTGAACTTTCCGAACAATTTCAAAGCCTTTGGAGGCGTCTTTGACCTTACGGGCAAAAAAAAACGCCTAGAGGAAATTGAAGTTATTATTTCTGCCCCCGATGCTTGGTCGGATCAATCTAAAATGACTCCTATTCTTAAAGAAAAAAGCAAGCTTGAAGAAGACGTTGCAAAATACGAAAAACTCCTTATGACCCATGCGGACATGGAAGAATGGCTTATTTTTGCAGGAGAAGGCGAAGAAGAGGCACTTGTTTCTTTAAATGAACAAGCGCAAAAATTGAAAGATATTTTAGTCAACACAGAAATGGAAATTCTTTTAGCAGACGAAGCCGACCACATGGACGCTATACTAGATATACATCCTGGAGCTGGCGGAACAGAAGCACAAGATTGGGCAGAAATGATTGAACGCATGTATATGCGCTTTGCCGATAGAAGAAAATTCAAGCTAGAAATTCTGGATTATTTAGCAGGGGAAGAAGCGGGTACAAAGAGTATTACTATGCGTATCCAAGGGACGAATGCTTTTGGGCTTTTACGTGGCGAAAAGGGCATTCATCGCCTTATTCGTATATCTCCTTTTGACTCTTCAGGTAGACGACACACTTCTTTCGCTTCTGTTGACGTTATCCCCGATGCTGGTGACGAAATTACTATTGTTATGAAAGACGATGATTTACGCATAGATGTTTATCGTGCTTCAGGAGCAGGCGGCCAGCACGTTAATAAAACAGAATCCGCTGTACGTATAACCCACCTCCCGACAGGTATTGTTGCTCAATGTCAAAACGAAAAGTCGCAGCATAGCAATAAAGATTTCGCCATGCGCATTCTAAAATCCCGTCTTTATGAACATGAACGTAGTAAGCGTGATGCTTTGCGCCAAGCGGATTATCAGGGAAAAGATGCCATAGCATTTGGGAGCCAAATCCGTACCTATACCATGCAACCCTATCGCCTTGTGAAAGACCATAGAACGCAATCTGAAATGGGTGACGTCGATGCTGTGTTGGATGGGAAAATTGATTCTTTTGTACGAGATTTTCTCCTCTATTCCCACGAAAAAAGCAGATAAATTTAATTCCTTGTATAAAAATACATTTACAAAAAAATACCCCTTGATTCCCATGTGTTTATATTAAAAAATACTAACGATAACCGAGAATAACGATGAACAATTCAAACTCTCAAAAACCGTCTGACAATACGAGTCTTTTCGCCAATTGCGCAGCAGACTGGGATTCTTTCGAACTAGAAGCTCCCTGCGGTCTTTTTGACGATATTCAGGACAATTCAAAGGCGCAAGAGCTTAGTAGTACAGAAGATTCGTATATGTTGAGCCCTATGCCGATTATCGACATGCCCGTACTTTTAGAGCAAGACCCTTCTGCGTATGAAAACAATTCCCTGACCCGTTTATACGCCGCACTTGAATCTGCATTCACAACGTATACCCCTCTTTCTCATGCACAAAGCCAAAACAGTGCAAAAGAATTAATGCTGATTCCTCAAAAAAATTACAATTGGCACTTGTGCCTTATGGGATATCATGCACAAAATATCGCAGAAGGCCTAAGTTCAAGCTCAAACGACGATATGCACGACCCTTTAGAGGGGGCTCTGCCTTGGATAGCACAGGGAATGGAAAAAGGTTGGCTACGCTATGTTAATATGGAAGACTTTGTAAGTCCCCTACATCATGCGTTTCTCTCTCAAGAAGTTTTTTGGCAGCGCTTCGTCTCAGCGTGCGACAGCAAAAAAAACAGACTATCACTGGTGCTTTTCAAGATAGCAAATACGACCAATAAAAACAGAGAATTATCTGAGCTTATTGAACAAATCCTCTTAGCCACAAGACCACAAGATTTCTTTGGGGAAATAAAAGGCTTAGGAGTCGCGCTTGTTTTGCCAGATTATGGGTGCTTTGCTGCGACCGCATGCGCCGAGCGTATTCTCTCTCGTATGGATAAAATATTAGACCAAACACTTATGGACAATTTTGTTTCCACTGTGAGCGTAGCTGAAGCAGACACTGACGAAAATGCTGATACTATCTTTGCACACGCTAAAGAATCTCTTATCAATAGCAACAAAAATAACCTACGAGTGCACGTATATCGCAATACAACAAAGATCACAGAAAGAAAATCATTAGTTCAATCAGACGAAAAACGTTTTTTATTTTTTGGTGTGCAATAAATAATAACACCAAGATAGAGGTATATATGAGCAGTATGAGTTTGGCAATTATGAGCGGTAAAGGCGGAGTTGGAAAAAGCAACCTGTCCCTTAATTTAGGCTATACCCTTGCAGCAAAAGGGCACCCCCTCCTTTTAATGGACTGTGACCTTGGGCTCGCAAACCTTGATGTCTTATTAGGCATCACACCCGATGAAAACTTACAGGACGTACTCCTGCGTGGAGCTGATGTAAAAGAAGCTATTATGCCTCTTAATAAAAAAACATTAAAGCCATTTGATATCTTGCCTGCTGCCTCTGGAGTACCCGAGCTTACAGACATGAATTCTGATATGCGTGACCTGCTTATAAAAAGACTGGAACCGACCTTAGCAGAATATGAGCTCATTATTATGGACTTAGGGGCAGGTATACACGGGACAGTTCAATCCTTTGCAGCTATGGCATCGGTGCGAGTCATTGTTCTTACGCCAGAACCAACAGCGCTCACCGACGCTTATGCACTCATTAAGGTCTTAGGGCAAGAGCTTGGAATAAAAGATTTCCTCGTTATTGTTAATGACGTTGTCAATAAAAAAGAAGAGGAATCAACTTTCAAACGTCTCGAAATGGCATGCCAAAAATTCCTCGGTGTAAACCCCGTTCTCCTTGGTAGTGTAAGACATGATATAAAAATGCATGAAGCTGTTATAAAGCAAAAACCCCTTGTGGAGTTGTTCCCAGAAGCAAATGCGTCAAAAGATATAAACGTGCTCGCTGACAGAATCCTCAAGGTATACATGAGAATGAAACCGCTTTTAGCAGGACAACCTGTGTTAAGAACTCTTGCATAATCTTTATTTTTATGGCATAAATGCTTAGTTCCATGTTGTTTTACGAATAAAAAAACTGCCTAATCTCAGTTAGAATCTAAACAACATATTTATATTATTTATTTTTTAGAAATAAAACCAATTGTGCTTGTCCCCCATACACATATTGACTTTTGTGAGTAAGTATGTGATTTAAAGGTTTCTAGAATGATGAGCGTATAAAATACATTATTTTCTATGTCTCAAAATTTCAATTATATTTTTTTTAATACTAACTAACACATGAAAAGGATACGTTTATGAACAAGAGCGAACTCATCAAAAATTTATCAGAAGAAGCCAACATCACTGCAGACGAATCCACTCTTGTTGTGAATGCGTTTGTTGACAGCATGAGAAACGCATTATTAGAAGGCGACCATGTTGAAATTCGCGGTTTTGGTAGCTTCAAAGTAAAAGAATATGCATCCTACGCTGGTCGTAATCCTCGCACAGGTGAAAAGGTTTCCGTGGGATCTAAACGCCTTCCTTTCTTCCGTGCTGGTAAAGAATTGAAAGAATACCTCAACGACTAGTCCAAATAATAGACATATTAAGTTTTTTCAAATTGCATTGGTTTTTACCACTGCTAAATTTGTTAAATCTCAAGATTCAAGCATCTAAGTTTTTTCAAGTCCAGTTTTTTGAGTCTAAATTTTTTATATCAAAAAATTCAGACAGCACGTATGTGAAAAAAACAGTAATGATAAGCTTCTGCTCTTTGTGACGCACTTCGTATGCGTAGTTCCATTTTTTTTAAAAAAAATATTCCCTTTAAATAATTTACTAAAGCCCATGTCACTGACATGGGCTTTTTTAGTTCTATGGTTCTATATATGATATTTTTTAGTAGACAGCCCTATAGTGTCATTTTTAGCAGTAAAGCTGAGGGCATATCTTTGGATATAAAAAGAAACAGAGGAATGAAAAAAAATATTTTCTGTAACAAGGCTCTGTGATGCTATTCGTTAACGACCAAGTTTTGACATAAAAGGAGCTATCCACTGAGCCACGACGGAAACACCCGCTTCATCCGCATCAACCCACGTAACGCCATCGTCGGTTATTTTTGCCCAACGACAAAACTGTAAACCAAAAGAATCCCAACGTCCTTTCCCAGGTGAATGATATCGACAAACTTTTGAAACAAGCGCCACTTCTACCCCAAGCTTACCTTGACTATAAAAGTTTCCTGTACAGAGGAAAAGAACCTTTTCATAATCACTTGTCTCTAAAGGTTTTTTTTCTGATTCGTCTGGAATTAGAGACAATCCATCATTTTCTGTTGGCAATAGTGGAAATTTCTTCACAAGGTTAAGCATGAAGCCACCAGCGGAGATATCAACAAGTTCAAAATTTTCGCGGTCAATGGCTTCCCATTTCATTCTACTCTTTTGTATTTCACTATCAAATACTGCCACTCCATACCATATTTTAAAATTAGGGATTGCGGAGGCACTCACTCGAACTCGTACATTATTACGACGTTGCTTATGAACAATTTCTTTTGGCATAACTATATCAACATAAATAGCATTATGTTTCTTTATAGAACTGACGACTTTTGTGAGAAAGCTACACGGAATTCTCTTTTTATTCTTGACCAGTACAAAAAAGCATTCCACTTTCATGCCCTTAGCTGGAAGATAGTCTACCTCAGTCCTTAGATACAGGTGTGCAATATCTTGATTGAATTCCAAACATGTTGATTTTGCTTGATAAAGTATCCCGTCATTATGAACAAAGTCTAAGAAAAGATCATAACGCAGATCTTTAACATCAGCAAAAGCACTGGTAATAAACTCTTCAGGAAGTTTTGGATTACCAACAATCAATGATTTAAGACGTGAATATATATTTAACATAAAATCCTTATAACTAAGCGCGAGTGCTATAATTTAGTACTATTTCCTTTAAATGGCAAGAAACAATCTACGTAAAACTATCACAATCATGATTCGACTTTTATTCAATTTTGAAATACTGTAGGGACACCTCAACGTCTTATTATTTCTTTAGGATATCATATGGATTTTATTCAAGCAAAAGGAACATATCACTTTAGTAGTGATGCTCTTTTATTGGCTGATTTTGCGAACAAACTTATATCGAAAAACATTTTTAGCAAAAAGCGCAATATTCATCCTCCTTTTTTATTTCTCGATCTTGGTTGTGGTTGCGGCATTATTGGTATACAAATCCTTAAATACATTAAAGAGCAATACCCAGAACATATAAAACATGTTCATATGCTTGGAATAGATAAAGAAGCTGTGCTTATTGAAAGCGCCAAGGCAAACGCAAAAGCCTTTGGTTTTGAAGAAAATTATTCCACCTTACAAGCAGACCTTGCCCTCTGTGAGAAAGAAGTGCACGACTGGGCTTTACGTAAAAAAGCAGCAGCAGAAAACGGCAAGCTTCCCAAGCATGGCACAAAAAGAAATGATGTAGACAAAAATCATCTAGAAAAAAATGATACAGAAACAGAAGACACAAAGAACAATGGTATAGAAAAAAATCCTAGACTATTCGATGCTATCGTAACGAACCCACCCTGGTATAACAAAAACAAAGGAAGAGTAAGCCATGAGCACCTACGCAGAGAGGCTCTCTTTGGTGATGAAAACAGCATGCAAATTTTCCTGACTTTTGCTGAAAAGAAACTAAAGAAGAACGCCTCTCTTTACATGGTTGCAAAAACGGGAAACTTTACGGATTGTATACAAGCTATACCCAAAAATCTAAGATGCACAACTATGCAAAATGTACACGATACACATAATAAAAATGCCATCTTTTTTTTACTAGAAGCACGCTTTCAAAGTAAGGCCGACATGGTTTTCCATCCACCTCTTTTTCTTAATACTCTGATTTCATAAGGTGTTAATATGAATTTTTCCTTTATTCTTGTTCCACGCATGCATAAAAATACCGCAGACACTTTTGCTTTGGAAAATACTGTTTTTCAAAAAAATAGCAAAACTAAACAAAAAGGAGAAAGCGAGAATAGCAATGAAAATGCCTCCGCTACCCCTCTGTCTTACTTCAATCCCTTTGAAAGTAATATACCTAAGGCAAACGATTCTGAGCAAGAGCATAGAGATGCATGCATGTGTACGCAATATCCATTTCCTTTAGAAGAAGAAATCGCACGTCAATATTTTGAAGATTTGAAGAAAATTTCCTTGGATTACACCGTGGATATCCAAAATCAGCACATGCTCCAGCACACCGATTCCACACAAGAATCACAGGATTTACAAGGAGCAAACACCAATATATCTGCAAAACATGTCACCAATGAGGAAGAGCACGCTCTGCGAAACTTTGAACAAGAAATTAATACGCCCAAAGAAGACCGCATACCTCTAAAGACACCTAAGCTACAGTATGAAGCAGATATGCCACACAATGCAAATAAAACAAAAAGCAGCAAAGAAGAAGAACGCACACAACTACAAAAAACACTTATCCTTGCATACCTTCAAGAAGAACAAGATATAGAGCTTTTCAAAATACAAAAAACAATTGCAGAAAAAGAAACAAATATAAAGAATCTTCTCAAAGACCCCTATGAGCACAAATTCCTCGTTTCACAGGATATCACTGATACCGTGAACGAATATTCCTCAGAAGCAGAAGAAAAGATAAAAAGAAGTTTCGCCTTTAATGTGCTAAAAGAAAAGCCTACAAAAAAACATATTCTAGCAGATGCTGCAATCGGCGATATTGAATCCATCGAATTTGCGAATCCTTGGGAAAAAATATTTTGGGCTCAACTTCACTTCACCCCAATAAACGCTATTTTTATTGCTAATGATGCAAAAATGCGAGAAGACCTTTTAGAACTTGCCCACCAAAATCCAAGTGGCGTGACGTTTAAAAAAGATATATGCAAGAGTATTGATGATAGTGCCGGTCTAAATACGAAGCAAAAAGAAAAGCTCTGTATTGTTCAAAAAATCTTTTCACAAACGCAAGAGAAATTTTCTTTTCTCGAATGCCCACTCCAAACAATCTTTGGGGACAAGCATCAAAACATTTTTACTTACCAAGAAAATGAAAAATATGAAGTGAAAGATGTCTGCTTTATTTTAAAACAGAAATAACATATATTCCCATTAATCTTACATTTTCAAATGCATAGAATATATCATACAAAACCCATTTTGCAACATATAAAGAATCTCTCAAGTCTTGTATGTTGATAGTTAAATACGTTATAAGGAGCTCACTATGGTTTCAAAAGACAAAGCATGTGTACGTGTGCAAAGCCTCACCGACTTTCTTTATCAAAGCTTTCAAGGTGCACCAAAGGGCATTATTTTTGATTGCGATGGTGTCCTCATTGATTCGGTTGAAGCAAATATGCAATACTATAATATGTTAAGAACTGGTTTAAACCTACCAGAGCTTGATGACGCTCAAAGAGATTATTGTCAAATGAGCACTGTTACGCAAGCCTTTGAGCATATTGTCCCTGCCGCATTGCGTCCCCTTATTCCTGACGTCATGAAAAATGTTTCCTATGCTCGTGATATTGAACCCCTTATTGCAGCTTCAGATGATCTCATTCCGCTTTTGCAGCGCTATAAGCCGCATTTACTCATGGGTGTCCATACAAACCGAACAAATAATATTGACGCCATGCTTGCAAATTTAGGTATGGGCGGGATGTTTTCCCCTGTTATTACAGTGGCAAATGCAGAACCAAAGCCCAGTCCAGATGGTACTTTCCAAATCCTAAAAGAATGGAATGTCAAGCCTTCAGAAGTACTTTTCATCGGAGACAGCCATGCGGATAGAGGCACAGCACAAGCTGCTAACGTGCCCTTTTTATCCTATAGAAATCCCAGCTTACAAGCTCTTGGTACTTGTTGTGATTTCAATGACTTGTCCGATGCCCTTGCCCTCGTTTTAGGTTTAGAAGAAAAGTAGAACATGAAAAAGCAGAGATGAGAAAAAGTAGACATAAGGAAACAAACTCAAAGAATTTACCTGTTAGGTAGGAAAATCTCCACCAAAGGGCATAGTGCCTTGCGCTACTAGCCCTTTGCGTCATTACTCAAAGGGCTACGTCGCCCATCGAGTGACTGAAAACCTCATATATGAGTATTTTTTGTAAACTTTGTTTACAAAAAATACATAATGTGGGGGCTTGGGGGAGTTCAACTCCCCCAAAAAAGCAAATGAAAATGCTGCGAGATTTATGCGCGTCATATAAGGAATCGCTTTACAAGTAGATGCGTGTCGTGTATAGGTTCTTAGTTTGATAAAGTTTGTTAGTTTTTTGGTACGCAGCTATCTAAAAGGCGTACACCGAAAAATCAATGGGGAGAATATATGACACCAGATGAACTTGAATATTTTAGAAAAGTACTTATTCAAATGCTAGAAGAAGCCCAAAATAATGGCAATTCTACAATTGAAGATTTAACAGAAAGCCCTAGCACTTTTGCTGACCCAGCAGATAGAGCTACCGCAGAATCTGACCGTTCTTTTACGCTTCGTATTCGAGACAGAGAGCGCCGTTTAATTCATAAAATTTACGAAGCGCAACAAAGTATCGAAAATGGCACTTATGGTATTTGTCAAGAATGCGGGGACGATATTGGCGCAGCACGTTTGAAGGCTCGCCCTGTCACCACTCTTTGCGTCGCTTGTAAATCTCGTCAAGAAGAAGGCGAAGATATAAAAGGTAGTTAATACACAGCCTAATAAGGGGTCCGCTTTCCTATGGACGCACATCTTTTCCGACGATTTTGTGAAGACTTCGCTCCTGCCTTGGTGGGAGTTCGCATTGAAAAAATTCACCAAATCGTTGGTGGTGTTACCGTTTTCACCCTTTATGGGCTGGGAAAACTGCAAGTACGGCAAAACGAGCAAGAAGAGGCCTTACAGAATAAGGACACTTCTTTACAGGACCCCGTGCCCTCTCTTTTCTCTGATAAGAAACAATATCTTGTATTCAAAGAGGGGAGAAATCCTCTCCTTTTTATTTCGGATCATCGCCCAGTTACAGGGGCTGAACCTCCTGCCTTCATTATGCGTTTGCGTAAACACCTTGCTGGAAAGCGTATTGAAAGAGTCTTTGCGCATTGGCTCGACCGCAAGCTTTATATGGAAATCCAAGGGGCAACATGGATTTGTCTTGACTTACGTCAAGGTATTGACCTGATATTAGAACGCCCACACGATATTTTTCCTATTTCACCTACTCCAGAAATTCCACATATTTCACCTATTCCCTCTGTTTCACAGCCAGATAGCCTACATGGCAATGCCGAGCAAAACGAAATAACATATGTGAACCCTTCTCCTAAAAATCATTCTGCCTCTCCTCTTTCTGCTCTCTATCTTAAAAAAGACACTCTTAGCGACGACCAAGAGGTCTCAGCGGATACACAAGAACCCCGCATATTGACAAGCTCATTGCTACCCTTTTATCTCTCCTACTCAATAGAACCTGCCCTCACCAACAAAGACTTTGATCTTTCATGGCCAGACTGGGAACATGTTTTTTCATGGTGTCAGTCAGCAGATTCGCATAATGGAAGCATGCCGAGCAAAAATAAAGCAAGCAAAGAAATCCTCTTGGGGGTTCATGAGGAAAAAGATGGTCAAGCCATATGGAAAAATTATCCTGTTTTGACGCCTCTTTTTCGTAAAACAATTCCTTATCTCGACAAAGAAGAAGGGGCGTCGCTCTACGCTGATTTACAATTTGGCGGAGGAGATATTGTTGTTTATACCCGAACGGACACAGACAATAAAAAGAATTCTGACACCATGCTTATTTTACAAGATGCAGATTTTTTTGAAATTTGCCCTTGGACTTTGCCAGCCCCTCTTGCTCAAAAAATGGGTTTTGGATTAGAAAATAGCAAAGAACTTCTTTTTGAAGATTCCATTTCAGCACTTATGTATATAGGTTCTCTGTTCCTCGTTCGCTTAAGCCAATCCTTAAAGAATACTGTGGCGAAACCACTTATAGCAGAAGCAAAGAGACTGGACCGCCTTCTCGACAAATTAGATAAAGAAGAAAAACGCCTTTTGCAAATGCTTGCAAAAAAAGAATGGGCTCTTCTGCTACAGGCTAATTTATACGGACTTAATTCTGAAGCAAAAGAAAAAAAACTTTCTTTTGAGGACGTTGAAGGAATAAAACATACTGTAGAGCTTGATCCCGCTAAAACTATTCGTGAAAACATGGAATCTTTTTTCCATGTGGCAGGAAGGGGGAAGCGAGGTCTTGAGCATTTGGACGCTCGTCGTCTAAGCGTTATCGCTCAAAAAGAGCAGGCTTTACAACACGCATTACAAGAAACTGCATTACAAAAGGGCTTTGAAACCAATAAGCCAACGAATAATAAATCCGCTCAATCGCAAGGCAAAAAGAGTACAGCCACAGAAAAAAGACTTGCCGTAAATAAGGGAACTCAATTCACTCCTTTTATCCATGAACATGAAAAAGACAAGAGAAATCAGAGCGTAAAAAACAAACAAAAATTTCCAAGCCAAGTACAAAGTTTTCGTAGTAGCGACGGTTTTCTCATTCTTCGAGGGCGTGACACAAAAGGAAATGGGCTTGTCTTAAAAATGTCTAATCCTCATGATTATTGGGTACATATAGCAGAAGGCGCAGGCGCTCATGTTATTATACGCAGAGACCATCCTCAACAAGAAATCCCCATGAGCACGCTTGAAGAAGCAGGTATTTTAGCTCTTCTAAAAAGTTGGCAAAAAGATCAAGATAAGGGACTTGTGCAGTATAGCCTTGCAAAATATATTCGCCCCATGAAGGGGGCTGGTGCTGGCATGGTGCATGTGGACAAAAGCGAAGGGAGCTTCCTCGTAAGTATTAATCCTCATATCGAAAAAACCTTAAGTTTTTAGCTCTTTACTTTTAAATTCTTTATTTGAAAAATACGTTTAAACTGATTTATTCCAACAAAAAAAGACCTCATGGTATACCAAGAGGTCTTTTTTGCTTCGTACTTTCTAGCGTATTATTCTTCCGTACTTTCTAGCGTATTATCACATAGATTGTTTTTTGCATCATCCGTTGCCGTTGTGTCATCTTCAATAGCAAGCCATTCCTGAACAATTTCAAAAAGTCTGCTCGGTGTTATTGGTTTTGCAATATGTTCGTTCATACCCGCTTCAAGGCAATTCAAGCGGTCTTCTGGCATCGCATTCGCTGTCATGGCAATAATGGGTACATTCTTCACATCGGTGACATAATAGGCAGTAGGATCATCTGCCATTGCTCGAATAAGTGAGCATGCGGTGAGCCCGTCCATTTCTGGCATTTGTATATCCATAAAAATGATATCGTAAGCTGTTACTTGCACACGGTTCAAGGCTTCTTGGCCACTCATAACCGTTTCTGTATTCACCTTAAATTTCTTGAGCAGCGCCTTTGAAACTTCTAAATTGATTTGATTGTCATCAACAACAAGAGCAAGCGCCCCTTCTTTATATCGTTTCTTTTCCTGCGTAGGTTTGGCTTTAGCGGCTTGATCCCCTGCTATGTCAAAAGTAAAGTAGGTTGAAAATTCACTCCCCTCTCCTTTTGTTGATTGAACAGAAATCTCCCCACCCATAAGAGTTATAAGCTGTTTTGAGATATTAAGACCGAGACCAGAGCCCCCAAATCTACGACTAATGCTCGCATCCGCTTGAGAAAAAGAGTGAAAAAGTCGAGACATTTGCTCGCCAGTCATTCCAATACCTGTATCTTTGATTTGGAAAGCGAGGGAAATATGATTTTGGGAAGGAGAATCCATATTTTTGGATGAAGCTTGCAAACGAACCACTCGCCTAACACAAATAACAACACTGCCAGACTCAGTAAATTTAATAGCATTCCCTACAAGATTAATAAGTACTTGGCGCAATCTATTAGGATCTCCAATGATATACTCGGGTAAGCCTTGGTCTTTTTCCAAGCTATACGTTAGACCTTTTGCCTTTGCCAGGTGCTGCGTCATATCAAATGTGCTTTGCAAAAGTTCCGACAAGGAAAAAGGGATATTTTCAAGAAAAACCTTACCGACTTCAAGTTTTGAAAAATCTAAAATATCATTAATAATATGCAAGAGAGATTCTGAAGAAAGACGAATTTTTTCAAGTTGTACCTGTTGGTCATGGCTTAAATTACTCTTATCAAAAATATACGTAAAACCAAGAATAGCGTTCATAGGTGTCCGCAATTCGTGACTCATCGTAGAAAGAAAATGCCCTTTTGCCACGGTTGCTTCCGTTGCAACACTGAGAGCATCACTCAATTCTTGCGTTTTTTCATCTACAGCTTTTTGCAAAACTTCTTGGTTATGGTGTAGATAATCCGTATACTCCAAAAGATTTTCTTTCATAGTCTGAATAGAAAAGACAAGGGTTTTTAATTCCATTACTTCAGTATTAACATGAGGAGAAGGTTCAAAATGACTTTCCCCGATAGCTTTTGCTTCAGCAGATATTCTTACAAGAGGATTGCTCACCCTGCGAGCGACCACATGGACGAGAGGAAGCATAAGTAAAATAGCCATTAAGGTGAATAATAAGACATTATCAAACGATTCGTGTAAATAGCGGAAAGCAACAGAGGAGTCCATAACCACAAACATTTGAAACTCTTGATTATTCAAAGAAATCGAGGAAATTTTAAAATAGAACTCCTCTCCATCATAAAGAAAGCTTTGTTCCGCCTCTGGCATTTTAGAATCATAATACAAATTTATAATTTCCGAAAAAATAGTATGAGCGCTGGAATTGGCTACATAGTTCTTTTCTTTAGCAAGAATAATTCGATCACCATAGTTTATAATTTTATTATTATATTTATTAAAGAATTGTTCATGTCTTTCATATATTTTTTTTCCAAGGACCGCTTTGCTCTCTGTATCAAGTAAATAAAAAGACGTATCTTTAGCATAAGCAGAGGTATTCATGATATTCAAAATAAAACTCATACTACTCGTAACAGCAAAAACACCATTACCCGCAGGTAGAGGAACAGCGACATTCATTCCAAACGCACTTCCTGCCACAGCAATATAAGGTTCTGTCACAACAAGGCTATTTTTCTCTGTAGCGCTTTTATACCATTTTTGTTGCTTTGGATTATAGTCGTAATCAAACACACCATCGCCTATAACTTTAAGCTGCTTATCGTAATACTCCACCGTGACAATTGCATGATTGTTAGGTTGAGCAAACCTATAAACCAATACAAAATTGGCATTGGCTGGTACATCTAAGCCATGGATTTTTTCCATAACTTCCACACGTATAAGAGATACAAAGCTTTCATCATCAAAACCATAAATCAGGGACGATACATTAGGGTAATAAAAAAGCATATGCACACGGTCCATTATAAAACTCTTGCGCAAAAGAGGATCACTAGCAAAGGAGACTAGAGAGATTGTTTCCTCGCCATTTTCTTTTACATACTCTTTAATAGGGTCAGTTCGAAAGTCAATTTCACGCTGAATATTTTCACTAATAGAGAGAAAACGCTCATGAATATATTCTCCCTCAAGGCGAGTTCTCTCTATATAAATAGCGCAAGTCACAAAGAGCGATACCAGCGCTATCGTTATCATACCAAGACTTATTAAGTATATATAAAGAGGAATGCCTCGTTTAAAAAAACGATTTAATAAGGAATACATATCGAACCTCATGCTTTTACTTACATGTTAATATATTAGAATATTGATATATATTTCTAGAAAAGTCAAATGACTTTACGAATACCTCATGGAATCTAAGGGTGAAAAATACAAAAGCACTACTCTTGCCTTTCTTTTGATACAAAAAAAGAGCACACCTATTACAAAATAAATGCGCTCTACATAATACGTCTTCTTTATATTCCCTTTGGACTTATTCCTCTGGAATTTCAGAATTTGCCATAAGGGCTTGCATATTGAGAAGAATAAGAAGTCTTTCTCCCATTTTACCAACGCCCTCAATGTATTCAGAACCAACCCCTGCGACAACGGGGGGGGTGGGCTCAATGGTTCCAGCAGGAATACGAAGTACTTCAGAGACAGAATCCACAAGAAATCCAACAAGTTGTTGATCCCATACCATAACAATGATACGTGTTTTTTCTGTCAAATCAATTTCGGGCATGCCAAAGCGTTTGCGAAGTCCTACAACTGGCAAAACACGGCCTCGTAGATTAATCACGCCCTCAATAAAGAGAGGAGCATGCGGCACGGGTGTGATTTGCACTAAGCGAATAATTTCGCTCACAATTAGGATATCTACCCCAAATTCTTCCTCGCCAAGGCAAAAAGTGACAAGTTGCAAAATCTCATTTGCATCGTCTCCCATATCATGTACGGAGGGGATATGTTGGATTTCTTCTTGTATGTCTGAGCTCATGGTTTTATCTCCCTTGAAGCAGTTTACTCATAGTTTTTTTACTCTCTATTGAGTATTCGGCTAAATTCACAAAAGGAATAGACTAAAAAATAAAAATAAAACAAATTTGCACATGTTTATGCTTAACATCACAAAAACAGAAAGACTTATGAATACATTATCTCAAATGAAATAACATCCCCATAAGTATTCTCTTAAATTATGGTGATAATACTTTCTATTATAGGGTCTCTTCCTATTACATTTCTGAAAAATTTACGTAAACTAAAACGAATATTGTCTGACAATCTATGCCAATGATCTGGCGAAGTAGCGTCAAATTGTTCTAAAATAACACATTGTGCTTCTTGTAAAAAATGATTGTATTGTTGTGTAAACACAAAACCCTTTGAACTTATATGTGGCCCTTCTAAAATAGAGCCATTCGCACTATCAAGAATAAGGGAAACAATAACAATACCTTCCGTTGACAGAATACGACGCTCTTTTAAAATAAAACGTCCCACATCGCCAACACCTTTCCCGTCTACAAGAACACAATCAACAGGCACTTTATCTTCAAGCTCGTGTCTATCTTTATACACACAAATAGGCTGACCATTGTCAAGAATTTGAGTCTGTTGCACACCACATTTACGTGCAAGATCTGCGTGTTGTGCCATATGCCTATATTCTCCATGAATGGGGATAAAGCACTTAGGCTTCACAATCTCAAGAACTTGCATGAGTTCATCGTGGCAAGCATGGCCTGTGGCGTGCGTGGTGTACTTTTTATCATGAAAAACAGTCGCGCCTTGGCGGTACATTTGGTTAATCACCCGTGAAACAGCTCTTGCATTTCCAGGAATTACCCGTGAGGACATGATCACAGTATCACCTTTATTCAAAGCGAGCTTTCTATGCTCACCATGGGCGATTCTTGTGAGAGCTGATAAGGCTTCGCCCTGCGTCCCTGTAGCAAGAACAACTGTGTCTTTTCTATCTATTTCAGGCAAATTATCCATTTCGTAAAAAACATTTGAAGGGGATAATATACCAAGTTTTTCAGCAATATGGATATTAGTTGATAAACTACGCCCACTCACAATCACTGTTTTATTATATTTTTTCGCAAGCTCAAACACACTGTTTATCCGCTGAATATGACTTGCAAAAAGAGCGATAACTATGCGCCCCTCGGTGACTGCAAAAAGAGCATCAAGAGATTCTTTTACCTCGCTTTCAGAGCGGGAATGTCCTTCACTTTCTACGTTTGTAGAATCAGATAGAAGCAAACGAATATCACCTTCACTTGCAAAATCCCTTAGATTTGCAAGCAAAGCACATGAGGACTCAACAGGGTACTCATCAGAATCCTTATCAAGTTTAAAGTCTCCTGTATGAACAACTTTACCAATGGGGCTTTCAATAAAATAGGAAAAACCACCAGGTATAGAATGGCAAACAGGAATAGCTTGCATCTCTAAACTACCAATAGTAACAGTATCATATGGTTCAATAACGATAAGTTCAGCCTTTTCAATCAAGCCTCTTTCTGTGAGCTTATGCTCCACAAGGGCAAGCGTAAAAGCAGAACCATACACTTTAAGATGGCGAACAGTACGCAAAAGCCAAGGCAATGCGCCAATATGATCTTCGTGTCCGTGGGTTAATACAATACCAAGAATTCTGTCTTGCTCCGTAACGAGAGAGTCGAATCGTGGAATAACCACGTCAATCCCAAGATGGTTATCGTCCGGAAACATAAGCCCACAATCCATCAAAATGAGTCCCTCTTCAGTTTCCCATTTTTGGCAGTTAAGCCCAATTTCTCCAAGTCCCCCTAACGGGGTTATACGCAAATAAGGTTCAGTCATTTTTTATCCAGCTTTCAGTCAATACATATTATATTATGTTGTCTATCATAGAAAAAATAAAGAAACAATCCACACAACGGGGATAAATCACAGCAGAATCTCTTATTTTTCTGAAGTGTATTTAAGTTTCCGCTTTAAGTCTAGATTTTTTCTGAAATAATTCTAAAATGCTATAGGAGACAGTATTTCTCCTTGCAAAGAAAAAAAAGGTATGTTAATACAAGAAAAATTATGCTTTTAACCCTTTCAGGTTGACTGCTTTTTCTTTGTTTTTATCAACTAACGTATTTTGGATTGAATTATAAAGTCTAAAACAGGGGATTTTTCGTGTTGGCACACCTATTTACTTCTTTTAAAAAAATAAACTTAGCCAATCGAATCACTCTTTTTCGTGTGGGTATCATTTTGCCCATCCTTATTCTTTTACATTTTCCATCCAAATTCACCACTTTTTTGGCATGCCTTTGTTTTGCAATCGCCGCGGTGAGCGATTTTTTTGACGGTTATATAGCACGAAAGACTGGTCAAGTGACTACCCTTGGTAAATTCCTTGATCCACTAGCAGATAAACTCCTTATTTGCACCGTGCTTATTTCCCTTTCGTCTCTTGGGTGGATATCCTCTTGGATTGTCAACATTATTGTTGCACGAGAGCTTGCCGTCACAGGACTGAGAGCAGTTGCTATCGAATATGGCATAGTACTTGCCGCAGATATATATGGAAAATGGAAGACAGGGTTTCAGATTGCAGCGATTATCCCGCTTATCTTACATTATCCGTATTTTGAAGTGCCTGTACATGAAACAGGGATGATACTTTTATATATCGCCCTCTTTTTCACAGTGATTTCTGGTGTCAATTATTTTATGTCGTTTTACAAGGAACTTGAGAAGGGAAATTGATACTTCGACATAATTCACGGATAGATGCATTCGCTCCAAAAGTGTGAATTTACAGACAGCAAAGAAAATGGATTCTGCTACAAACGATTATTTTAACATGTTTTATGATAACTGAACGATGACTATATATAATATTTAGACGAGCGAGCGGTATTGATGAAAGAAAAAAGAACTCTTTCGTATTTTTGGAAAAGCACCATTCTAAGCTTTGCTATCCTTATGAATATAACATTAGGGTATAGCCTTTTTTTAGGCGATCAAAGTTTTTTTGCATGGCGTAGCCTACATACAAAATACAATGAGCTCACTGCAGAATTGGATTTTATCAATCAAAAGAAAGCAAGCCTTAGCCAACAAATACGCCTTTTGCAAAATGATTCCGCGTATATTGAAAAAATTATCAGACAACGCCTCAATTATGTGCGTGAAAATGAAATTTTATATATTTTTGAAAAAGAAACGGAAGAACCGTCCCCGTGGCTAGATAAAGAAGAAAGTTTAGTAAATTAGGTTTTATTATCGTACTTAGCGTTGATTTTCAAGGGGGCTGAGTGTATAAATGAGGATAGTATATGACAGGTGATGACAACAGTAATCTTGTACTGAAAGCAAAAATAGAATGGTATAGAGAAGTTTTACTTCTTGAACCTAATTCTAAAATATTTTTGCCCTTTGCTCGTCATTTAGCAGAGATGGGTTCGTCAACAAGCGACCCATGTATGCTCAATGAGGCTTTCGACGTTTTGCGCCGAGGTCTTTTAGTTCATCCTGATTTCATGGAAGCTCGCCTTTTCCTTATTGAATTACTCAATGCTTGTGATTGTCGCTCTCAATGCGGTGCAGAAGTTGCCCGCCTAGCCTCTCTTTTTCTCAGTTACCCAGATTTTTGGGATGCATGGCGTGAACACGCTATTCTTGAAAATGAAAGTGCCGATTTCTCTATTGCTCTTGGCTTTATGAGTGCTATCCTAAAAGACAAATCCGTTAGTATTGTTCAAATATTAGAAGCAGGACTCGCCTCTTTGCGCTCTCCTTTGGCGAAAAAACTCGCCTCTAACGAAGTCCAAAATACTGTAAAAACATCTTCGCCTGTTCCAGAACAAACTTTTGAGAGCATTCTCCCAGAAGAATCCATTTCTCCGCTATCTAAAGACAGTATGCAGCAAATATCTTCTATCTTGAAAAAAACACGCACGCAAGTAAGCGCAGAACAAGAGAATGCCCCCGAGGATGCCCCTGGGAACTCCCCGACCGCAGACGTGAATACGGAAATGCAAACAGATGCCGACTTGGATATTCACGAAAACTCAGCATGTAGCACCACTGAAACCGTCTCTGAAGAAGCGGATTGTGAAGCAAATTTTGAAGCAGAAGAGGAAGACATAGATCCCCTCGGCAATCTCGTGGGAGAAATCCACCAAGAAGGCAGCCAAGACCCACATGCTGAAGACGATGGGCTTTTTCTAAAGACACATCGTGAAAATTACGAAAACTATGCACAAAAACACGAAGCAGATTCTCGCACAACACAAGAAACCCTTGCGGCTCTTTTAGCTGATACCAGTATAGTAGTTGAGCCTATGGACAAGTCTCCTTTCCGCACCAGATCCATGGCGGAAGTTCTTTCTGAACAAGGTGATTTGCATGGCGCTATCGAAATTTATAAAGAACTTATTGCTAAAGCTTCAACAGATGATGCGGATTCTCTCAAAAATCGCCTCACTGAACTAGAGGCAGACGCTGGCATAAGCCCCGAAGATATTTCAGGTCTCTTAGCTATCGACGACTTGGTGGATACCTCATTTGGTACTTTAGCAAAAGAAGAACAAGAGCAAAGTGCCCTAGCACCTGAGTTAGCTCTTGGCTTAGCTCTTGGCCTCGATGCCGTTACTCATACTCAAAATGATGACCAAGCGCCTCAAGATGATTTGCATAAAGAATCATCGAAAAGTATTGTTGATGCTGAAGACATGGCAGCCGCCGCCGCAATGGCAAGCGCTCTTGGACTTGACGACTCAGATTTTGAAGAAGAATTCAGTGTTAACGGAACTGACGAATTAAGCGAATCAAGTGAAAATATCAATACAAACGCAGACTTGCTAGACGAATCACAAAGCGAATCACAAAATGACTTGTCAGGCGAGCTGGAAACATCTCAGAACATGGACGAGCCACAAAGCGACTTGCAAGAAGACGAGATTGCAAATCTTCCCGAAGATATTGAAGAAAACGATGGGGGGGGAAATGTCGCACAAGAGCTTGAAAAAGTCTTAGCGAAGTATGCCTCTATTGAAGAC
>CAMQVJ010000038.1 GCA_947038175.1 uncultured Desulfovibrio sp. | reverse complement strand
GAGGGAGCAAGAGAGAGATAGAGAGAGAGAGAGAGAGCGAGGGAGAGAGAGGGAGAGAGAGAGAGCAAATAGTTAGAAATCATTCCTAGTAATTTCATTGTTTTCATTTATATTCTCCATTTTTTGATATTTTACTTATTCTATCTTTGCACTTCTGCCGTTTATAATATTCATTTAGAATTTTGACGTCTGCTTTTTCATACAATCCTAAGTCTTTCTTCTTGATTAATTCATCTTTGTCTAAATTCACGAGTGACATCATTTCATCATATTGAAATAACATATTTGAATCTGTTTTTTTTGATAATTCAGTGGTTTTCTTCTTGATGAATTCATTCCAATCTAAATCCACAAGTGACATCATTTCGTCTATTTTTTCAATGTCAAAATCAGGATTATTTCGAATAATTTGAGCAATGATTCTTGAAGCTCCAAGTAATTTGCCCGTTGCAAAGTATGCGTCGTATAATTGCCTCTGAAATAACTTACTACCTCCTATATCCTCTTCTAATTCACAAATAAACTTGGCTCTATTCGTGATGAATTCATCTTTATTTAAATTTCCTAGAGAAATTATCTCGTCTATTTTTTCAGTGTAATACTTGGGATTATTATACTCAATTTGATTTTCAATAATGTGTGCTATAATCCTTAACGCACCAAAGGATTCTACCAAAGAGTGCGCTAAGTTTGATACTTGTTTATTGAATAGTTCATCATTTTCTATCTCTTCAATGGTTTTATTTTCTTGCTTCATCAAATAATTATCATTCCTAGCTAAGTTCATTATTTCTACTCCTTAATATAAAAAATTTAAAATTCATTTTAAATTATGCTTGAGATTTTTAAGATAACTCCATAAAAAGAAACATGAGAACACCAATACTTAAAAAAGGCACAAAAGGAATCTTACTCTGTTTTTTTCCGCAAATTTTCATAGATAATATGAAAAACAGAGCAAAAATACAGGCAAACAACAACACAAAATAAAGACTTTCCAAACCTAAAAAAGCTCCAATACAAGCAAAAACATAAGCGTCGCCCATACCTATTCCATTTCTGTTTTTGAGTTTTTGATATATAAAATTGACCAAAAACAAGGCGAAAAATCCTATAAAAGCGTCTAAAACACATACTAAAACAGAATTCCCAAGCAAATAATTGATTCCAACACCTAAAAGAACTCCAAACTGGACAATCCAGTCATAAATCATCAATTCTTTGATATCTTGATACGATAAAACAAACAAAATAATGAGTAATGGCACATAAAGAATCGGGTTCATTATTCACCCCTCCCCATAGTCTTTAGTTTTCTTATGACAATTGCGGCATACCGTCTTCCACGGGCAGGAAACCTTGAAAGTGGGGTATGATACGAAGCAACAGCTTTCCAATTAAGTCCATGCCGCATAATTTCATGTTTAAGAACAAATGCCCCTAAAATCACGTTATTCTGCGGTTCTAAAGCCGTAGATAAATCTATATTATACTTTTTGAGCCACCATACATTTATTTGCATAAGCCCGATGTCGAAGCTTTTTCCGCTATCAAAAGCCTTTTGCGCTAAAGCTAAAGCTTCAGCTTTATTTTTTAACTGATAGCCTTTGCCCTGGATATTTATTGCCCAGGCATTCAGATTACTTTCTGTTTTTGCTATCGCAAGAAGAAGCTCTTTGGGGACTCCATACTTTTGGCTTGCAAAATCAAAATGCTTGGTTATAGCAGGGGATATCTCCCCTGCGGAACTTGTAGGAACATTAGTAGACAATAAGAGCACACACCAAGCAAAGAAAATCCTCATTCTCATGGGGTTGCTCCACAGGTAGCAAATACCATAATTTTTCCATAATTCGCCTCTGGATAAACCCACTCGTCTCTTTTGGATAATACCCGTAAATGCACTTGCCATTGAGTATCATTAAGGGATGTTGCCCATGTTTGGAAACTGGCAAGAGTTGTCGCCTCTTCTCCTGCTGAGACAACAGACGGAGTCACAAAAATAAAAGGGCTTGTGTCTGTCCCTGCAGGGCAAACGGGCTTGTCTATAATATCGCCATTGCTTGCAATCGTCGCCTCTTTAAAAAGAAGGGAATTACCAGTATCAGCGACAACCACCGCTTCATTTTCACGGCACATATAAAGCCCCTCTAACTCATCGAAAAACATCCTCCCTTGGTTTTCTGTTTCAGCGCAAATAAACTCATCAATGGTATGGCTTACAAATTGGATATCTTTCACCGTCTCAATACTGTGGTCGGTCATATCTAATTCCGTTTGCATGGCATTCAGTTCCGGTTCGCCAGGGACGTCAATTCTGTAGAGAAAATCAAGTCCCAGTTCCGATTCCCCAAAAGTAGCGAGAGCACCTAAGTGGCCTGCGCCAGGAGAAGTAATTCCATAATCTGCTAATGTCATTTTCCATGCTTGATACGAGCCAATCAGCATTTCTTCCGTTTGCGATGGGATATCCCCCGTAGGAATATATCCCCCTGCACCGCCAAGAAGTTGCGCCGTGCTTGGAATGGTTACATTATTGAATTTAGCATTTTGAGACTTAGAATTATGCGTAAGCACAATCCCCTGAAGTTCATTATCTTGGGGTTGGCGTAGATAAATATTGTATTCGTGAAGCCATACGTTGCGATGTGCAAAGCCCTCAGGTAAAAGCTCTTCATCAATCAAATCCTGAATACTGATTGTTATTCCCGTTGTCTTGTCTGTATTTTTTATCAAATCAACATGATGTACTTTTATATATTCACCCGTGGCCCTATTGACCGCCTGAAGATGATCGGCTGCGCTTCTTTGCTGTTTTGCAACGAAACCCAAGTTTATCCAATCCGCCATGAGTGGAGTCATCGCTAAAAGGATAAATAGACCTAAGAGCACGCTTAAAAGCATGTCTCCTGAGCTTTTTTTTTGAAAATAATTCATCAACTGTTTACCTCCATAATGCTCACCAGGGCATCTTCAGGGATAAAATTAGGTAAAGGATAATTTTTGGAGATATGGTTTGGATAAAAAAAGCCATTTCTTTTTTCGCCAATGGAATGAGAGCCTTTACTCATTTTATTAACTGCAATTTTTTCGCTATCCGTTGCATTTCCATATACAAAACAAATGTCATCTTTTACAAAGGCAGACCAATTCTTTTTTATAAAACCAGTCGGAAGAACAATATCACTATCTTTCACGCTGCCTGTGTAGTTTTCATCCTCGTTAAAAAGAAACTTATGCACAGAATCACGGTAGATTAAGTAATTCAATGCTGTGTATTTACTCTTACTTTCTGCCATATCTTCTTTCAAAGATGATGGCAGAAAAGTAAAAAGAAACACCATCACAATGCCGATGATTGCAAATGGGTACATTAAAGTCTCCTATTTGAATTCTACAACGTTATCGTCTGCCATTTTGATTCTATTTTGTTGTGAATTGATAATTCCTTGAAGCTGTGAGATTTTTCCGTCGCCAATGTTAGAGCTAATGGAAATACGTTCCTCTTTACCAGAAGGTGCAAGCAATAATTCAGGTATGTGGAGAATTTTACTATTGTCAGTAAGTTCTAATTTTGTATGGAAAACAGCAAGTAGGGTATCTGCGAGATTCTTGTATCCATTAACCCCATCCATTTCGTTCGCCCAATTTACCAACCGTTCAAGAGCGGAAACTATATTCTGCCCATGAAGAGTCGCTATAACTATTTGTTGAGAACTGGAAAGAGCCATTCGCAAGACTTCAGTTGCAGCGTGCTTCGTGCGTATTTCCCCTATATAAATGATATTGGGATTTGCAAAACGATACGCACGTTCAATATGTGCAGCTAAAGCGATTTCTCCATTGATTTCTGTTTGATAGCAAAAACCGGAGTCACCATGTTCTCCCTGTAAAGGCATTTCCGCAGGGAATTCAAACGTTATAGCGTGCCCACCATATAATTTGAGACGTTCCGTGAGTAGCGTACTTGCAAGCGTTGTTTTACCGGAAGCTTGCGCACCTGTAATAAGAATAAGCCCGGACTTTTGCTCTGGTGCAAGTATCCAATCTATATAGTTTTGCGGAAACCCAATTTGTTGCAGAGTAGACATTTTACTCGGCATACGTCTTAAAAACCATGTTTGGTTTTGCACGTCATTCATATCAGCTATTCGATAGCTAATGCCTTCATATTTTATACTCATTGCCATGGGAAAATTACGAATTCCTTCGTCACTTCTGAAGTTTCCTTTAGTCAAAAAAGTTTGTTCAATGATATTTATTAAATTTTTGACATCATTATTATATTCCTCCGGAATGGGAACTATCTTTTGATCATTACCAGGAACTCCTTTAAAAAAGGATTTAATCTCACCATTATTCAAATAGCTATTCTTTGAAATAATCATATCTGAGAATTCGAAATCGCCGATATTCTTTTTTTCTGGTTCCATAATTTACCTCGCTGTGAATATTAATGTGTTTTTATCGTTGGAGCAGGATTCTGCTAGAGCTGTCACAGAGCCATCTTCAATATTTGAGCCGTTGATTTCAACACCAAGCCAAGAGTCGGGTTGAAATGCTCCAAGTTTTATGCATATATCATCGGGTATGTCAGAAACGGAGATAGTAAATCCTGAACCATCATCGGTGGAATTTATATCTATCTCCCCACCCCATTGATTGATAATGTTTGTGCCTTTAACAAAAACTGTAGGAACAACGCCTGCTTTTAAGACAAGCTCATTACTAAGTTCATCGTAAGACGAGGAACCTGAAAAAACTTGAGCAATTTGTGAGCGCAAAACAATAAGGTTTGATTGTATATCTGTCAGTTTAGCCGTAGTAGATGCATTATTATAGAAATACCCAACCGTGGCAGTAACAACAAGTATGACTATGAGAGCCATCACAACATCAACAAGAGCAAGTGCAGATTGTTTCCTTGTAAAATAATTTTTGATTACTAAATTCATAATTAAACTCCTTGGATTATAAGTTGCTGAATATTCTGAAATGCAAGCACAATATTTATGATGATGAACGTAACCAAACAAAGACAAATAGTGTTAAAGATTTTGGCCTTTTCCTGTATTTTTTTTACTCCTTCTTGAAGCCATCTTTTGGCGATTCTATAAAGTACATTTGAAAAATCAGGCAATTCTGAAAAACTTTTTATTTCGTAGACAAGGTCTTCATCTGGAAAATTCATACCTGTTAGGAGAAATGCTTCTCCAAATTTTTTACCTCCTTTACCTGCGTTTTCAATCAGTGCGTTTAAACGCTCTTTGAGGTAAGGAGAATTTTTATCAGCACGAAGCATCATTCTAAGTATATCTTCGCTTTGAATTCCTGCTTGGATAAGACTCGCAAGAGTAAAAAGCCAGGTTGCCCCTATGGTAAGGCGGTAAATTGAATACGGGGGATATTTATCCAATCTCACCCGAATATTACCTGTGAGATTTTGTAAAGAATAAATAACTACACCCACACATGCCAAAAAACTTATGCCTAATAATATCCCATATACTGAGTTTATAATATTTGAAACGATATAAAGAGCGTATGCTGAACCTGTCCAAACATTAGGGTCGGATATGAGACTTAAATTGGGAATAACCATAAACGACACAACTAGAAGAAGGATAACCATGAGACATATCAAAAATGCAGGATATGCAATTGCTGATAGAACGGAAGACTTTATGTTTCGTTTAGCATCAATCACTTCTGCTGCTAATAGGAATGTCTCTTGCGCTTTTCCACTTTTTTCGCCTGCTTGAATGAGCATTAGTTCATCATGAGGAACATAATTTTTTATTGCGAAACTAAAATGTTCACCATCTGCTTTGAGAGCTTCATCAAATAGATCCACCAATAAGGTTTTTTTTTGTCTTTGAAATTGTTCTTTCAGTAATTTTAAAGATATTTCGAATGCTACATTATAGCCTAATTGATGTGCTAGGAGAGTGTAAATTTTGTGTCGCAATTCGCTATTAAACATCAGGCGTGTTCGGAACTCTTTCAACATTTAAATACTCCTTCAATATCCAAAGGAAGCCCTAGTCTATCCTCTGTTATTATTGGGTCTGCAAGTCCTTCTTTCACCAATCTCAAAGCATGCTGAACGTGGGTAATGCCTTTTTTATCTTTAATCCAATAGTCTTTTGCTGACTCAAAATCACCATTACGCATAAAATTCAACATAGTGGAATCGGTGGCAATTACTTCAGCAGCGACCTTCTGTCCAATAACGCCCCGAAAGTTACAATGTTCACAGCCATCATCTCCACGAACACGAATAGCATCAATATCTGTGAAAATACTCATTATTTTGTTTTGCATGGACTTGTCATAATCTTTTTTTTCAGTAAAAAGTTGACTACATTTTGGACACAAAATAGGAATAAGGCGCTGATATTCAAGCCCCGCTAAAACACTTGGTTCACAGATATACTCAAGAGCATTAGAATACCCTGTTTCAGTGAGCAGCGTAACCATACGTGGAATAATGCCAAAAGCATTACTTGCGTGCAATGTCGCCCAGACTCCATGCCCTGTCATTGCTGCTTGAAGTCCTGCTTGAATTGCTTCAGGATAGCGCATTTCACCAATCATAAGATTGTCAGGGTCTGAGCGCATAGCACCAGCAATAGCATTCGTATAAGCAATACCTTTGTTTTCATCATTTGTGGTCACTGCAACTTGATCAACGCCTTCAATTATATATTCTGGAGGATCTTCCACGCTCATGTATGATTTTTGTGGGCGGTTATCGACCATTGCCTCTTGGCAATGTTTGAGAACTGTTGATTTTCCATGCCCTGTTGGGCCCGAAATCAGAACAAGCCCTGTACGAGTAGTTAAAAAGCTGAAAACGTCAATTTGTTCAGGTAAAAAACCTAACATACTAAGTCGCGTATTTAAATCACCTGATGCTTTTGTGGCATCATAAAGCAATCTTAAATACATACATGCACCTACACCTTCTGGTGCGTTAGCCCTTTCCGTAGGTTCTGTATGCACACGAATCGAATATACCCCTTTAGGTAAATATGTTTGATTTACAATGCGTGCCTCATGTCGCTCCCTTGGAGAATAAACAGAACGTGAAGTCGCTTGGCACATAGAACTATAAATACACGCAATCAAGGATCTACCGTGTTCTGCTGGATATGTAATATAATTAGATAACATACCTATAATACGAAAACGAACGAGACAGTGAGTACCTAAGTCCTTGATATGTATATCACTAGCCTTTGCCTCATGTGCTTTCGTTAAAATTGTTTTAACTTCTTTTTGTAGCTCACTCTTATTAGTGTTCTTATCAAAGTTAATTGTCTCACGATTAAATAGGTCATTAAACTCATTTGCTTTGTGAAATTCATGTTCCGTGACACCAGAGCGTTTTTGCTCAGCAACAAAATCAAGCATATTCACATTGCCTAAAAGTTCCTCGGAGATATGTAGCACGCCATCTCTAATAGCTATGCGAGAACCTATTTCGTCAGGCAGGTAGTCAGTAGCTGTACCGGTTTTTTTGTTTTTTGGTTTTTTATTAAAAAAACCAAACTTGTTTAAGATATTTAACATGCATTATTATTCCTTATTCTTATTCTAATGACAAAATAGTTTTGCCAAAACTCACCCTTTCACGAGTGATTTTGACACGAGTACCATTATACATTTGCCCTTGCTTGAGGCTTATGGATTTACCACTCATGCGTATATTTGCGCTCAAATTACCTTCATCCACGCCATGGACAGATAGGAGTTGAGATTCTGATGAAACTGACGTTTTATCAGAATCTCCGCCCTTGGCCTCTTCTCCTGGAACTTGCAAGGCATTTAGGAGCTCTTGGGTTGGCAATGCTATGGGCTGTGGAGCAAGCAATTCATCTAATTTATTATGTTGTTCTTGAATAGCAACCTTTCCCTTAAGACTTTCAAGATATCCTCTTTGTTCGGTAAGCATTCCAAGAGTGGGGCTAACACCAACACGAAGGGCTTGTGTCTTTTTTTCTTCTTGTATTTCTTGTGCGGACACAACAACACAAAAAGAAAAAAAGCTTACGGCAAAAACACAAACAAAAACTCCCCATTTTTTACTTTGATAAGGACACATAAAATTCTCCTTTGATTGACCAAACTTTACTTTGGTTATTGTATTTAATTTCTGTAATATATAAACTTGGAATTCTATCAAACTCCTCATATAAACTTGAGTTAAGCAAAAGGCTTGCGGGTATTTTTTCAAAACTGAAACGTCCTTTTTGCCAAGGTGATGTGATAGTGATTTTAAGGTCTTTATATTCTTTTGATTCCGGTTCTTCAAAAGATATTTTGATTGATGCACCAATACTTTGAGTAATCTGATAAAGCTTTTGATTTATCATGTTTTTCGACAGTAATTCTTCAAAATCTGTTTGGTTTGTAGGCAGGTTTTGTTTTTGGCTCACATGTCTTGCTGACACCTCTTTAGGGGTTTTGAGCACTCCGTCAAAAGGTAAATCAATGTAATTTGCCATGTTTTGATGTTGCCAAGTAGTCAATATTATATTATTTTTACAGGACGCTGTCTCGAGTAGCCATCCGTCAGCAACAATTGGCAAACGAAAAAGGTTTTCTTGGCATATGGTGAATGTTGGCACTGCCAAGGCCTTATCTTTCCAGAGCTGTTTAAAAACATTTTCTGCATTTTCCTGCAGCTCTTTTTTCCGCCTTTCTGTATTTTGCAAAAAGAGTAAACGAGCGTCCTCAATACTTTTTTGTTCTTGGTATTCTATGTAACTTGATATGCTCATGTAGGCTATTGGCAGGCTTAGAATACCAATGAACATGATAAAGAATTTAGCATTGTTCGCCTTGCTTTTGTATAATGGCTTTATTTTGCTTGATGAAAAGAATGTTTTTTTTGTTATATTTTGCTCAAGAAAATCAAGACTTTCTTTATACGTTTCACAAATAATCCGTTTCTCAATCGGTGTTTTTAAAAGATCTTCAATGCTTTTTATTTTGTTTTCAACTTCTTGAATGGAGTTAAAAACAGAATCGCCACCACCAACAATAATATCCTCATGCCTGATTATTAGACTGTAAAATGCCACACCATAAATGTCTTGAAGATGGAATATCCCAATAAAAGAGCTTTCCGCTATTTTAAGAGAGTTAGCCAATGGTAAAGTGTTAAGATGTTTTTCATTTTTTTTGCTGTCCAAAAAACCAACTTGATTAGGGCAAAACACAAACGCATCAAAATCATCCGAAGCATTCATAATTATTTCAGACTTTTTCTGCTTATAGCGCAGACGCCATGTGATGCCGACAGTGTATAATGTCTTATTTATTTCAATAATTTTAGCCATCTATATGTCCGCATTTTCTACTTGAATTGTGATGATAAGTAGGCTTTTTGATTTTGATTTATTTTTCCCACCTGATAAAAAGCCGAGCGATTTTGAGTCAGAATCGATGTCTTGTTGATAGCCTGCCAAGACTAAAGTCTGTCCCATTTGCATACGCATTCTTTGGCTGAATGAACGGTTAGACGTTTGTGGTAGGTCAATGGTGATGTCTTTTTGTGAAAAGCGCTGTATATCATCTAATTTAGATATATTGACGTTATATTGAAGAATAACCTCACGTTTTTCCAAAATATGAGGAATAATTGTCATTGCAAAACCTGTAGTAATCTCTCCTGGCGTAAGTTCGCTATTTTGTCCGTAATCCGTTATTTCCGTTGACATACTAGCTAAGTAGGCTTGACGCTGAACTGCTAAGGTAGGAAGAGGCTGATTATTCATCGCAATACCGCTGGCACTCGTTACACTGGAAGCGTTGCCCCATTTCTTGAGAGCGTTAAGCGTCGCTTGCGACCCTTTAAGTTTGCCAGAGACTATGCTTGCGGTGATGTTATTCGCAAGAGAACTCGCAGAACCTGCCAAAATCGCCATGTTTTGCTCTTCAAAAAGTACATTTAGATTAAATCCTAAATCCGTATCATCAGATATTTCAAGTGACCACACCTGAATATTGAGAGCCACTTGCCTTGCCATTTTTGTATTGATTTCTTCAATGAAAGTATCGACGCTACTCACTATTCGTGCTTTGTCTTGTACGGTAATAGTTCCTGCGCCTTGATTAGCAGTCACCGTGCCTTTAGGGGAGAGTAAACCTTTGATATTTTCCACAATTTCTTCAAAAGCATCTATCTCAAATTCTGTTTTTGTCGTTTGAGCTGTTTCCGCTGCAGTATCTGCGCTAGATACCGTTTGCCCTGCACCACCTCCTGAGCCACCTGAGTTTTCTTTGCTTTTATTGGTGATATTATTGCTATAAGAATTTTTGCCAGGTATTGCATAAATCGTATAGGTTTTGGATATCACTTCTGCGAAAGTCACCGTATTATTGGAGTATTGCCAACCGTAACCGCTCGACAAGGTTATGGCATCAAGAAGACCTTTTAGGTCGCCTTCGTAGTAAACACGATGGGAGGCGTTATCTGCGTTCTGCACTTGAAAAGAGAGAGGAAACATTGTTTCTAAGGTCTGAGCTATCTCGGTGATAGAGCCACGCTGAGATAGCGTCGCTTGCCTATCAAACTCAGGACTGCGACTGTCAAGATCCCTTGCATGTGCGCCTAGATATGGAGCATCAAATATCTGCACATTTTTGCTTTCTCCTAAGGTATTTTCATTGGCCTGCGACATTACCTTGTCTTGCAAAGGGCTTTGCTTGATAGTGCAAGCGCTCATGCTAACCATAAACATAACAAGAAAAAGTATGCCGCTTATTTTATTCGTAGTATTCATATTGTTTATTCTCCTAAAATTTCAATAACTTGGTTGGCTTTGTATATGCTCACACGTAGACCATTTCGAGAGCTTGGAAGAGCAAGAAAAAGCTTTTCGATAAACTCGGTAAATGTTCCCGAAAAAGTTGCATCCGCTTTCATGTCCAAGTCAAAATCAGCAGACCAAATCAGCTCCCAACCGTTTTCTTTTGCAAATTCATCAAGCTGATTTCGGAGCGACCCCTTGTGAATAGACCACGCAGGAGAAGGCTTGTAGGTGTTATACGTATTTCCACTGACTCCACTGGCAGGGTACTTATTGCCTGATGACATATTATGCACGGGCAATTCGCTAGAGTTCTGTGGATATTGTGATGTTTGCATTTGTGACACTCCAGACGCTCTAGGAACGTCAGAAGCATACGCAACACTAGAGACATTAGAATCACCTAAAAGACTCTCTCCAACGCTCACAGCCTTTGTATGGGAATACGTATTCCCAACTGCACTTGGTGAAACTGTTTGCCCTAAATTGCGGACTATACCAACATCAGTGCCATCCGATGCAACTAAGTTTAAAAAAGCCCTCTGCTCATCAATATGATCCAACGTATAATGTATGGTAACGGTAGGGTTTTGCCCGATAATAAAACCGCCTTGTCTCAAAAAAGAAGCGAATTTATCAATAAAGGCATCTCTTTTTTTTGCCGACACCAGTGCAAAATTTGTTGCAGGAGGATACTTTTTTGCAATCTCAATCGAAGCTTCGTAGGCAAAACACTCAGCATCAATAGGGTACTTTCTTGATATGTTATCAAAAGATTGAGCTTTGGCAGGGCTCACACTCAAAGCAAAAAAGAAAAGAAATAAAAGTAATTTTTGCATGACTATCCTTCAAATTTAGGTGTTTTGTCTTCGTTCGCCCAATAGCGTTCTTTGCATTTTGGATATCCCGAACACGAAAACCACACACCACCTGTTTTTGTTGGTTTTTCTAGCAGTGGTTTTTTACATTTCTTGCATTTATATTCCGTTTCTTTGCCCTTATCTTTTGGAATTTGAGCCGTAGGTTTTCCTTCCATATTATCATAATTGGTTTTGCAATCATCATTTGAACACGCAAAGAAATCATATGTGCCAGAACCGTCTTTCTTCTGCCCTTTTAGGTGTTTCAATTTACTTTTGCATTTTTCACATTCGAAATCAGTCAATGCAGGAGCAACTTTTTGCTCTCCTGGGCGACTGTTTACATTTGAAAAAGTTGCTTTGCAGTCCGCACAAGCCCAAAAGTCATAGCCTTTGTCTTTGGGCGCTTGTGGTTTTATTTTATGAGCCAAATTCAGACCTTGGCAAGCAGGACAGGGAATGGCATTCTTTGCCCTGAAAAGCTGTACTTCTTTTACGAGCACATCGTATGATTTAGAAACGACTGTCAGATAATCAAGCTTACCTTCGGCAATCTCATCAAGCTGATTTTCCATGTTTTTGGTGAACTCAAAATCTAGGAATGTGAAAAATCCTTGCATTGCATCAATTAATTTTTCGCCCAGGGGAGTTGAGTGGAGTTTGCGTTTCTCTTCAATCACATATTCACGGCCCATAATATTCTCTAGAATTGATGCATACGTGGCAGGGCGACCAATGCCTGACTTTTCCAATTCACGCACAAGAGACGCTTGTGTGAAGCGTGGGGACGCTTGCGTTTTTTTAGTTTTCATGGACGCTGACACAGCAGTAACAAGGCTATCAGTTCTAAGCACAGGAATATCATTTGTGCTTTCTTCTGCTTGTGTAGAATCATCGTCAGCAAGAGCCTCATCGTTCGCAATGATAATTTTCCAACCCTCAAAAGTGAGGGTTCTGCCTTTGGCTTCAAAATAGACAGGCTTGCCCTCTAGCTCACTTTCGAGCATCACAGTACGAACGGAAAAAACAGCGTCTTGCAACTGGCTTGCAAGCACTCTTAGGCGGATGAGTTGATACAATGCTTTTTCGTCGGCAGTACCTTCAATTTCAACAACCTCAATATGTGTTGGACGTATTGCCTCATGCCCCTCCTGCGCTCCTGCTTTTAGCTTATACGTGCGAGGAGTTTCAACAATAGGTAAGCCTTGAGCATCACAAAAGGCACGGATTTCCGCTATTGCTTCTGCTGATAAATTGGGCGAGTCGGTACGCATATAGGATATATGCCCACCTTCATAAATTTTTTGGGCAACGGTCATTGTTTTTTTAGGGTCAAACTTGAGCGCATTACTAGCTGCTTGTTGCAAGCTGCTAGTGGTAAATGGTGCAGGCGGAGCTTGCTTTTTTTCCGTGTCGCTAAAATCTTTCACGGTCAAAGTTTTCAATTTTGCAACTTTCTCAGCAAGAGCCTTATCAAGGATATAGCTTTGTCCAGCTTCTAAGAAATTATCCGTTTTCCAAGATGCTTTCCAACCGTCTTGGATATTTTCTACCGCTTCAAAAACAAATTCAACTCCATAGTGAGTGGTACTCACAAAAGACCGAATAACCCTTTCTCTCTCAACTATTAGACGTACCGCAGGACTTTGCACACGCCCTGCTGATAGTCTTTCTCCAACGGCATTACTCAGCGGCATGGAAACTAAATACCCACAAAATCTATCCAAAACACGCCGACCTTCTTGAGCTTTCACCAAATGCATATCAATGGTACGTGCATTTGCAATGCCATTATTCACATCTTGCTCAGTGATAGACGTATACGTCACACGTTTTGGATTACTCAATCCAAGGGCATCTTCCAAATGCCAAGCGATGGCTTCCCCCTCACGATCGGGGTCAGTTGCAAGATAGACTTCGTCAGCGTTTTTTGCCAATGCACTAAGTTTGGCAAGCACGCCACGTCCCTTCTCTGTCGCTTCATACTGAGGAATAAAATTAGGAGCTTGTACTCCAATATCTTTTACTGGTAAATCACGAACATGTCCGACACTAGCGGCAACAGTCCATTGTCCACCTAAGATGCCTTGCAGTTTTTGTATCTTGCCAGGGGATTCAACAATAAGTAATTTCATAGAGAGAGTCCTTTAGTGGGTGCCTTCATTTTGTTGATTGTTTTTTCAAGACCAAGTTGGTTTTTTACTGCTTCAATTCCTTGTGATTTATGCAAATCATTGAAGTCAGTAAGCCCTTGAGTTCTTTCTTCCAAGGTAAATACGGGGGTTTTCAGAGTGCCACATGATTTAGTCACGGCTTCTTTTGCTTTTTCTACCCCAACATTTATTTTTTTAGAGTGGTCATTGTCGGCACAGATAATGAGTTCCGCATTGGGATTTTTATGGCGCAAATTCTCAGCGACAATCCCAAGATTGCCAGAGTCAAAAGCCACGGCAACATGCAAGTCTGTAGCCTCATGAAGACTACAAGCAGTGGCATAGCCCTCACAAATAAGTATTTGAGCAGGTTCTTTACCTAGTTGTGCAGGGTCATTTTGATGAGGATTTATCATACAAAAATTCCCTTTCTTTTCCATGCCTGTTTTGAAATACTTGCTTCCGTCTGCGTTTATGTATTGGATGCCTCGTATTTGCTCATCCTTATTTCTGACTGGTATGAGGAGCTGATTTTTTTCATTCACTCGAACACCAATAGGCTCAATGCCTTTCTTTTCAAGATAAGGATGAGACGCTATTTCTTGTCCCTTCTCATATTCAATAAAAGATTGGTCGCCTATTTCATTTTGCACATGCAGACGTTCATTTTCTCTTGTTTGAAGTTTCTGAACACGTTCCGCTTGTTGATGTGCTTTTTCTTCGTCAGAAAGAACATGTCCAGTAGAGATAAACTTTATTTTTTCACCTGTAGAATAATTTTCTGCCCAACCTGCAGGAATGCCGTCTAAATAGCCAGAATATGCACCATCCTTATTCCCTGCACCACGTCCTTGCAGCGGAACACGTTGGATAGAGCCATCCATAATGGGTAAGCCGTTCAGTTCAAAGCCGAATCCTTCCAACTTTTGAGCAAATTCTTGCTCTGCTGAAAGTCTTTCTTGACTAACAATGATTTTTTCTGCCTGGATCTCTGGTAACCATTTTTGTAATGGGTTCAAATCCGTTCCTATGGGCGCAAACCATGATTGATTTTCTTTATCCCATTTTGCACCTAATGCTTTTACTTTGTCTTTTTCTGCAAATGGTACGGACAAAAAGGTTTTTTCCTCAGTGGTGTTTTTCTCAGGAATAGTCTGAGATTGTTTTAATTTTTCTGAACTGTTTTCGTATACCTCATCATTTATTTTTGCATAACGCTCAAGGTCTTCAGCTGTATATACTCGCCATTCTTTAAAGTCATATATGTTTTGTTTGTTTGTAATATACCATTGCTTTGTATCCTTATCCCACTTTGCCCCTCGCATCTGGGCTTCTTTCCTCTCATCATAAGGAACATCAAGGTAGAACTTCTTGTCAGCCTCATCAGTTATTTCTACTGTGTTATTTTTTTTGTGTGTGGAAATTTCAGCTTTCACACGTTCAGTTGTGTTGCCCCTGATTGTTTCAAAAAAGCTCTCTATACTCATGTCCTGTGTTTGTTCTTTTTGAATTTCTTTTTCAAAACCCATAACGAAATCCTTTGCTCTTTCAGCATCACGGCAAGCACGCATTATTTCCAATGGCTCGTCTTTTAGAATTTTAATCCACGATCCCACATAGGCGGTATGCTGATTGGGGTCATGCCCAATGCCTATTTCATCGCCAAGCATCCATGATGCTATCTCTGCACGAAGTTCTTCTTTGGCGTAATCTAATGTTCCTCTTACTGCAAAAGCACGGTCAAGACGTGACTCATGCCCTGTCCAGTGTCCAAGTTCGTGCAAAGCTTTGGAATAATATTTACTTGCTTCTTCTACTGATAAATTTTCTTTCGATGGTAAATGAATCTCATCCGAAGATGCCCTATAAAAAGTCTTGTTAGGCTGGTCATATTTTATAGTTGCAAGAGAGTTTTGAAGAATTTTTTCTGCTCGCTGATGAATGTCCCATGTTTGCACATTCTCTTTGATTCCAAGAGGGGGCATACCTTCAATTTGTTCAGCATTAAATACTTTTGATAAACGCATTATAGGACGTTCAAGAGCAACTTTTTCTTTTATGGCTTTTCCGTCATCATCAAGCTTATCAATCTCTTTATAATATTGATAAAAAACAATTGTGGTTGGTTTAGACCCTTGTTTTATTTGATAATCGGAATCAGTCGCTTGATTAGAGGTCATCCACCTTGGGTCACTAAACTTAGACATGGATAGTTGCAGACGATTTACGCCTTTATAGACAGCACCACTGACAGGATTATGTTGCCCATACTGTTCACCCTCTTTCCACGGTTTTTGCCAAGGGGTTGTTCCTGCTTCAAGTTTGGCAATGATATTTTCGGCAAACTCTTCATGAAATGGCTTCTGTCTGTTTATTTCGTTATTACTCATTACATGCCCCTAATTCTGCGTCCGTAAGAACGTCCGTAAGAGTTATTGCATTTTCTTCAAAAGCACCCACATAATCAGCAACATCGGGGTCTAGGGGAATACCCAGCGTTGGGTTTTCACTTACTTGAGTAAATGCTTTATTTGCTGACTCCAACAAAAATTCTTCATTTGTGACTTTCATAAAAACTCCTAAAAAGATAAAAGGTTAACAGCTTTTGAAACTGTATTTATATTGATTAAGCCAAAATAACGACTATCAAAGCTACCTGAATAAGTGGTGAGCACAAGCACTTTATTTTCAGCAATAACACCATTTTCTAATTGTGAGTTTATTGCTCTTCCTTGTGAATCTTCTTTCCTTGGCAAAGCCCACACACAGGCAATATTCTTGCCTTTTGGGGTAACGTAAATGCCATTTTCTTCAATACATATTGTGTCGCCTGGCATACCAGCAACAAGCTTTAAGAGAGGGCGTAAATTGGAATCACAAACGCCTGCACCTATATATTCATTGTCATGAGCTATTTTGATAAATTCTTTATCCTGTAGGCAAAATTTGACAATATCACCATGAACAGGGAGTTCATTCACGCTCATATAAATACCTTTTGGCAAAGAGGGCGTTACATTGATTCCAATGCCTGCTTGCCAAGCGACGACTAAAACAACATTAAAAAGACTGATTACCCCAATAAAAAAACGCATAATTTCACCTATTTTAAATAGTCTTCAAAATTAACTGTGTTTTCAATTTCACTTGGCGATTCTTTAATTTCACTTGGTGCTTCGTCAATTTGACTTGGCAATGCAATTACTGTCTCAGGGACTTTTTCTTTCTCGATTTTCCCATTACCGTACCATTCATGAGGTCGCGGATAATAAAGGGAATCGGTTATACCACTTGGATAGTTTTTCGATATTCCAGGCGCAGGGATTTTTGCTCTTTCAAGAAAAACAGAATCTCTAAAATAAAGAATTTGCACGCCATAAATAGGACTTTGTCCCGCAGTAAAAATAAGCATGTGTCCTGGACGAATAATTTTATCCTGTGCGTCTTTTTCAGCACTAGGCAGACGCATGCATTCATCAGGCGTAAGAAGTGCTCTAGCCGTTTCTGAAATACTGACGGAGCGAGAACGCCCTCCCTTGGCATAAGAAATCGACGTTTTCTTATCCACAACCGTTGTTTTTCCTGTCATTTCGGAAAGTAAATTGCCTGTTTCAAGTTTATTCGGGGCATAGGCAATACGAACATGACAGTTTGCCATAAGGGCATTTTCCTTGCCATACACCTCATTTAATTGCCCGATATCTTGAACAATGAGATACATTTTACCGCCATATCCTGCTATATAAGCGATAGCTTTCTCAATAATAGGAAGCTTGCCAAAGGCGGTAAATTCATCAAACATAAATAATAAACGGTGTTTATATCCTGCGACGCTCGTACCATCTTTAAATGCCATTTCTTTACACACACGACGGATAATCATATCAATAATGAGTCTTATAAGAGGTTTAGCCCTATCCATGGAATTAACATCAAAGACGAGATACAGGTTCACAGGTTTATCACTATTCATCAAATCAGCTATCTTAAAATCACTTGAAGACGTATTCAAATTTATGATAGGGTCACGATATAAAGCCAAATTCACGAGGGCAGAAGATATAACGCCCGATGCTTCGTTTTCCGCTTTGCCTTTCATTTCCATTGCTGAAGAGGCGATAAATTTATGAGCTTCAATGCCTGCTTGATTGCCAGTGATATGAGGGAATATTTCTGATAAAATTTCTGAGTGGTCTTCTCCCACCATTTCATCTAATAACTCATCCACAGACTTCTCAAAGCCCGACATCATAAGCATGAGGTCTTCCATAGTAGCCGCGCGCTTGTGTTTTGATTTAGTCATAATACAGCAGTGCAGCATCATGCCTGCAAAAAACGCAAACGCCGCTTTACTCCAGTGGTCAGCCAAGCCTTTACCATCGGGGTCAACTAACATCATTGCCATGCCTTGCACATCTTGAATAGCAAACAAGGTATCAAGTCGTATTTCTTCAATGGGATTGAATTTGCAACCAGAACCAGTAATATCAGAGGGATCAAAACGTAAAACGGTATGCCCTTGACTCTTACAATAGCCTGATGTCAAAGCCCAGTTTTCGCCTTTGATATCAAGAACAATGCTTGAGCCTAGCCATGATAAAAGCGTTGGTAAAATAAGCCCGACGCCTTTACCACTACGAGTAGGCGCAAAACATAGAATATGTTCAGGGCCATTATGCCTTAGATATAACTGAGGAGAATTTTGTGTTTTTTGGAAACCACCAACATAAACGCCTTTCCCATTCAAATAGCCCATTGTTTTTATTTCAGGTAAAGTTGCCCACGCAGCAGAACCATGTAATTTTGCATTACCTTTTGGATTTGCATAATAAAGCAAGATGGAAAGAACAATACCTTGTGGAATAATAAAGAATATTTGTCCATATTCTCTGCCTTTACTTATGATATGTTGAGCATTGGAAAAATCCCAAAAGAGAAAATTCCAACAAGGATACCAAACAATGTTGAAGGCAATAAACCAATAATCACCAAGCGCCTTATGATAGTTCAATTTATACGCTATATATTGCGTAGCCACTTGCATGGAGAGTATGGTTACGACAAGCATAAAGATAGCGTAAGAAATGCAAACACTTCTTTTAGTTGTTCCTTTTTGAAGACCGTATGCATTTTTCATATTTATCTCCATGCCGCATATGGCTTTGCAAACGCCACATCTTTTGTGAGAACAATATTGAATTGATAGCCTGGACGAACTTCAAGTGTTGGTTTAACATTGAGATTTTTTTCTAAAAGTCGTGTTGTTGTTTGCCCTAATTGTTGAGCTAAAGCGCCTGTCATTTGGCTTGTTAATGAGTTTTCATTATCGCCTGAATCCCCACTTGCAGTGTCTACAGCATAGCTTGTGCCTGCGGTAATAAGCGCCATCATGACAGCAGAACCAAAGGTTTTAAAGAAATGGCTATTTGTTTTATCACTAAATCCTGCATTTCCTGCCATATCAGTCCCTGGCATAGCAGGGAGCGTAAGAGCTGAACCATCGGGAAAAATGATTCTATTCCAAGCGACTAGAACCCTTGATTGACCAAAAATAACTCGACTATCATATACCCCATAAAGCTTAGAGCCTTGTGGAATAAGAAGATATTCTCCTTTTGTAGAATCATAAATATTTTGTGAAACCTGAGCGATTAAAGTCCCTGGTAAATCTGAATTTACGCCTGTCACCATAACGCCAGGTATAACTGTGCCACTTTTCATTTCATAGGGTTGGCCTGCTGTTCGAACATCATTGATGAGCCAAGCCCTATCAGGGTTCGACCTTTCAAAGAAAGCTTCCTTATCCTTATCCGCACTTGGATCGTAAGCGTCTGGTGAGCCTGGACTCAACTGTGTCGCTGAAGATGGTGCTTGCGGACGCTGTAGAGTATTTGAAGCTGTATAATTTGAATCAGACACAATAGCGCTTGGCGTATTCACTTTCTTTGCAAGCAGGGGAGAGTTTAACGCAGCAAAATATGCTTGACGTTTAAGGTTACGTATATGTTGTTCTTCTTCACTCAGTCCTTGACCTTGTATGACTACAATAGGTTCAAGTGGGATTTCTTGCTTTAGCTCAGGTTCTGGCGAACCTATTATTCCCTGTACGGGTTTTTCACGTTCTTCTGTAGCGAGACCGCTTCCATCAATAAAAACGAAGGATTGCTGTGCTTCATCGGATATAGTTGTTTCCTTTGTTTCTTGCGGTGCTGTTTTTTTGGATTCATCATCACCAAAGCCCGACATAGTAACCATAATTATAATAAATCCAAGAAATGCAACAACAGCTAAGACTTTACGACTACTCTTCTTCGCGGATGGCTGTATATGTAAACTGTTAGGTGAATTATCAGACATACTCATTCCCCTTATTTACGAGGCGAATTCGTATGAATACGAGGTAAATTTGAATAGCCAAAAGCGTCGTAAATTCGAGCAATAGACACTCCATCAGACAAACGCAAAAGTACATACCAAGAGGATTCATCGTCTAAACTATCAAGAGTGTAAGAAATAAGAAGTTGAGCGACGTCAGCTATTTCAAAACCTTTTTTACGCAAGGCATTTTCAAAAGAAACAGAAAACTCCTCGGTTATTCCCTCCCCTTCTGTTTGAGTTGGAGTAATGATTTTTACTTTTGTATGCCCAGCAGGATATAATTCACTCAGATAGGTGGAGAGATCAGCCGTAATGCCTTCAATTGTATCAAGGCTTGCTTGTTGCTCACCAATATACGAATTATAACTATGGGATTGACGCTGTGTCGCAGAACATGCCTGTAGAAGTAAAAGACAAAGTAAAAAAGGGATATATTTCATTATTCAACCCTCTTTATGATAATTTGTTCCTTATTTTTGCCAACGCCAAGCACAAGAATTATTTCCTCAAAAATGCCATCAAGAATCATGGATTGATCTTTTACACGATAATTAACAAGCACTGTTTCTTTGCCTTTGCTCACCAATAAAATAGGCATTTCACCTGATTTTGTTTTCTTCGGCAACTTTATAAAGGTTTGGCGGCCATCATCGTAAACACGCATAGGCTTCCAAGAAGCTTTGCCTTTCAACACATAATCAAAACATAAATCTGATAAATCCAGTGTTTTTCCATCATGCTTTGTTGATTGAAAGATTTCTGTTTGCGCTTGTAAATTTTGCTTTTGGCTTACGTGCTTGCGTAGGTCGTCGGCGTACGTAAAGCCCACATAAGGGGTAAAATCGTGCAAAGTAGAAACAAGGCGCAGATGATACACACGGCGATTAGTGGTTATAATAGCGTTGGTTTCAAGCCCTGCATCAAGCGGTTTTATGAAAAGGTGGACGGTATTATTTGCTTGCCCCGTTTCAAGAGTCCATCTTGCGCTGTCACCTACCATAATTTCATTTATGGTTTCGCCTTCTTGCAATTCAACATCGCAAACCTGCATGGGCGACGCTAAAACCGTTGGCATGGAAGCTCCATACACATAAACAAGCTTTCCATTACCCACGAGAAAAGCTTCAGCACTTCGTGCTACCCATTTACTAGAAAGTCTAAGGGCTTGTTTTTCCTTTTTGGATAAGGGAATAACCGTCGTGCCAAGATACGCAGGCAAATCCAAATCTAAAACCTCTGTTTGAGCTATAGACGGTACCTGTGCAAAAGCATTGCAATTGATGCTAGTGAGTAGGCAAAAGATAAAAGTACTCAGTATAATTCGTGTAAAAATCTTATTCATAAAAACCTCTAGTTTATTTGATTTAGTATTTCAGAAACAGCAATATCAGTGATATAAATGCCACCAGGGTTATGGATGAGAACGGCTTCACTTTTTGGAATAGATGTTTGAATGGTCACCGTTGCCTCATAGCGCTGACTTTTGATTTCAGCGCCTGAATGATTTCGCGTGGTCTCTAGCCACTCAATTCGATAAGTATTGCCACCAATGGGAAGCGGTAACGATTTTAGCTCAACATGAATAAGTTTGCCCGATTTTGCCACATCATAAGGGTTGTTCTTGCTAAACCATTCTTTCAAAATTCCCTTGGCTGTTCCTGCAAAGAAAAAGGACAAACGAGTAATCATATTCTTTTGCAGCTGCACATCAGCGGTAACCGTTCTCCAATCCGTTATGGACGTTCCAATAACTGATTGAACGAGCCTTTGCGGTGCAACAGACATGCTATCTGCACGGGAAACAACAGATGTTCGACCAAGCTTATCCACCTCTACGATGTAGGGAATGACCTTTATTTGCGTCGCTTGAATCACGTTTCCTGCTGTAGATACCAAGGTTATAAGCAATGAAACAACGGCTATAATTTGCCAGTTATGAGCATGCTTGATGTATGAGCCGTAACGCTCGAACCACTCATCAGCCCCATTGAGATAAGGATTTTTACCTTCTGTTTTCTTTTCACTTGGCGTATCTTTATTGAAAAATCCCATTATTCTACTCCATTATGTGTTTTACTTTTTAGAAACTCCACAAGGCAAATCTCTTGCTTCTTGTCAATAAAAGGGACTTGGCTTTTCTCGTACAGGTTGGAAAACAAGGCAAAAGCGACAAAATTATCTATGCTATTAGGGCTTTCAAAGAAGCTTTTGAAATCTTCAAACGCCTTATCAAGAGCTTGAGACTTATCCTCGAAGCGTTGTTTTTCAAGGAAAATCCTTGCGTCTCGTGCTTGTGGTGATTCAATTTCATATTTGATTTGGGGCTTTGTTTCACCTGTATCAACGGCTTTCTTTGGCGCATCCTGCCAACGCAAGCCTCGTATAAAATTGACAAATTGAGGCACATAACGACCGTTTTCCCGTTGCCACGCATAGGACTCACGGAAAAACTCAATGGATTCCTTGAGAGTTTCAAGGGAGGGAAGTTTCCCTTGACGCCAAAAGCGATGCCAAAGAGATCGAGCAGATTCCTTTGCTTCTTGTTTGGGGTAAACATTCCAAAACTCTTCAAAACTCTTATTAATATTTGAAAAATCCCCCGCCCTTGTTTTTACGAGGGAAGGTCTGTTACTCACAGGGCGAGGGCGGTTGGGGGTAGGGGGAATATTGTTAGCTTTAAAGACATTAGATTCTGTGTCAAAATTTGACACCCCTTCTGTCAAAATTTGACAGGCGCTATCTTCTGTATGATTTTCTTCACATGGAGGAACTTCATTTAAAAGAGGATAATTTACGCTTTTATAAGCACGAGGGCAAAGCAAATAGATTAAATTTGCTTGAATCTTCAAAAAGCCCAATTCAACTAATTGGCGTAGCCATGTCTTGACCGAATTCAAAGAACAGCCCAAACGACTAGCAAGGGTCAATTTTGAGGGATAACAAAAATCCCTATCACGAGCGTAATCCGTCAAAATGCCGTAAAGCAATTTTGAACCTAGATAAAGTTGCGTATTTTCTACAATAAAATTGGGCATAATGAATCCTCGAGCCTCTTTTTTAGGTACAAATGAAGTCATGTTTTTTCCTTTATAGGAACTACAAAAAAAGCTTAAAAAAACAGACCCTAACCTTGACAGGCGGTTCGATAGAGTATAAAGTTATCTTTCCTTTATAGAAAAAGGTGGGATAACACTCATCTGCTTCATCAAAACCAAAGATAACGGTCTTTGGTTTTTCTTTTTTTATAATTACTTCGTTTTCTCGGTATAAATCTCCCGATATAGTTTGTTTGAGTGGCTACTCATCAGATCGTGACAACCACGTCACGATGACAGCCGTTAGGCTGTTTCGTATTAGAATCTTTTTATTTGCAAAGGAAATTTATATGGCGCTACCTTTCTTATTATCTAGCGATTCTAAAAAAGAACATTTCGCTAACAAATATTCTCCCGTATGTTCTGTTTATTCTGACCCTCCTCACCCACATGGAGAGTGTTGCTGTGGCAATACACTCCATGATGAGTATTTTGTATTTTCTTATCTCGATGGGGGCATAACGAATATATTTTACGCTGAGCCCGTTTGTGCTGGAAAACTTTTATTTTACACTAATCAGCCGATACCTCCCAAGTTTAATCCATTTTTAGATGAGAAAAGTGGCGTACTACAACTCGATTCACAAGTAAGTAAACAAAACAAAATCCCGTATGCTCGAACCAATACTCACACAGTAGCACGCAATTTCATCAACCAAGAATTTTTGGATGCGAGTGCTTTATTTTTATACATGCAAAACCCTCATTATAATAACTGGGTATTAGACATGCATGGACAGTTCCAAGCAGCCCCTTTTAAACCTGTTACAGACAGAATAGTTGAATATTTTAATGACCTTGTCTATGCTCTTTGCGTGAAACATGAATCAAAAAATCTTAGAACACTTATACAAGAACTATATCCAAATCAAACACCTAGAAACTATACTTTCCCTTACCTTGAAGGCCTGCTCCGTAAGCAAAGAATAGTATCTTTCTTATAACTCACTAGTCATATATTTTCAGCATCAATGAGGGTTTTCTCTGCAGGTAATAATTGCCAGTCCCCCATGTGAATCTCGTACAGGAAAATTTTTTTCCATAAACTCTTCTGATAGCTTGTGCCTTGCTTGTTCCGTGGTTACTCATCTGCAAACTCGCTAGATAAACCTTAATATATATTTGTTATTGATGAACTCAATACGTGTATTCATAGAGTCAATGGATATAATCTTTGACGATTTTGAAGTAGAAGAGAATACGTCTATTTCTATTTCAAAGTCGTCAAATTTACTTTTAAATATATCCGACTGTTCTAACTCGACTCTTTTTGAGTATGGCTCAGCTTTGTGCTTGATATGTGTATACGAAACCACTTGTCCATCTTTGAGCGTAAGCCTCTCAATAGGTGAAAAAATAAGCTCAATTTGAGAATTACTGCTAAGCACATTTACTTTTTCAGTTGACAATTCTACTATTTTATAAACTTGTTCTTTTTCCCCCATTGAAACAACAATAATCGGTTGATTGGCACATGCATTTTGTACAAAAACACAAACCAGTACGAACATTATGCTTATAATTTTACTGAACATATATCTCTCCCGTAGCGAATATAATTTGGGCTTATATTAAATTTATCAAAGACAAGTATTAGTATTTCTGACGAGATTGCACGCTTTCTTTTTGCATCTGAAATAGCAGATTGTGAGATTCCTAAAGCCTCACTCAATTTTTTTTGATTCTCGGTACACGTGCTTTCCAAAATGCGCTCATAAATAACATCAAAGTCATCTATGTTTTCGTGTGTCTTTTTAGCCATCTGTCTATCCCCCATTTCTCAGTGCATTAATTTCTGCCATTCTGTTTTCCATAATGCTGCGCATGCTATTTTGATTTTGATTTTGCTGTCCTTGTTTTCTTGCGTCCATCATGGCTTTCCCCATGCCCTTAGCAACTCCTGCAAAGCCACTTGCACCTTCTGCTTGAGCAATCCCTTTTGCAGCACTTAATCCTTTTGCCAGACCAACGCCTCCTTTTGCTGCGCCTGCACCAAGAGATGCTGCTGCTGTAACAACCGAGCTAACGGTTCGCACCGAACTCATAATCCCAGCACCAGAGCCTCCACTAGCGTTGTTGATAAGGCTTGCGACTGTTTCAGGAATAGTATTAGATATTGTAAGTAAAACAATGGAAAACCCTATCAGAATACCGACGTCGCTCATTTCAGCTTTAAAGCCTGTGCCTATTTCTGCAAGGAAACCAAAACCAACCCCAATAATAAGTTGCATGGTAAAAAGTTTGAAGGCGACAGCTACAACATAACGCATTGTATTGATCGCATATTCACGAAAAAAACTTGTCGCTCCAAAGGGAATAATTATTAGAGCTGCTATAGTGGCAACAATAGCTTCACATTTAATAACAATAATTCTTGCGGTAATAAGAGAAAAACAAATAATTAAAATAAAGCTTGCCAAATACATTGCTATTATTATTCCCATTTCTTCCCACCCTAAATCCGAAACTTGATCATTGATTATTGTTATAATATCAAGTCCTAGTTGAAAAGGATTGTCTGACTTGCCTTTTATATTTGCCATATCCCCTCCAAAACTTTCTAATCCTCCAATAATCATGCCTGTCCATTCTTGATAATTATTAATCACTGCCATAAAAAAACTTGCTGCGAGAAGAGAAAAAACAAAACTTTTTAAAATATCTTTCATCTCATCTTGACTAAGAACTGATTTTATTCCTAAATAAACAATTTCCAGGGAAATACACAAATAAAAAAGGGATGTTGCAGCATTCCTAGCCACATTAAACCAGTTGTCTGTTTCTTTCTTGAAAGTGTTAATTATCTCTGTTACAATGTTCCTTTCAACGGCACTTGTTGCATAACAAGTGTCCGGTAACACTATAAAAACAATGGATAATATTATGAAAATTATTAATTTGGCATTCATGCTACTTTGTATCCCTTTATGTTTAGCCTCTTGTACTGGTGGAGAGGTTGATTATGATGAGGTTATCGGTTATTGGAAAGCAACTACTAAAACAAGCAGTTGGGACGGTAGCCCTATATGTGTAGTATTTGAAAAAGACCACGTTGTTATCACTAAAAATGAGTTAAAATTTGAAATAGCAGATGATAAAGATAATCTAACTTTATTGTTGTCAAACGGTGGAAGTATCGCTATCAAAGATTTAGAAAAAGACTCCTTGAAAATTTCCTTACCAAATGACGTACGTATGGGTGATGACCGTGATTTTTATGAGTATGTTCCAATGAAAAAATCAGAGTATGATTCAATCCGCAATAAAAAAAGGACGCCTATACTTCCGTAAAAGAGCTTGATTTGTTCTAAAATAGTGGTAGTTCTTCAATTAATTTTTGGTTTTTAAGGTCACTCATATCTGTAATTCTACGGCTTATTTCCTCTGATAACTGTTCCTGTTTTTCGTCTTTTATTTGGCTCGCCAAATCCGATTGCAAGCTTGTTGCT
>CAMQVJ010000037.1 GCA_947038175.1 uncultured Desulfovibrio sp. | reverse complement strand
GTATGGGTCGAACTTCTCTAAAGTGCTTAATTATCCCGATCTTGTCAACACCTTTTTTACTAATTCATTAACTCCTTGTCAACTTTCTTCATAACTATCTATACTGAATGATTTTATTCAGATAAAATATCCTAAGACTCCTTTCATGTTATATCTTAGCTTGGCATTAAATAATCCCCTCATCATGTCTCTAGGAGAAAATATAAGGCTGTAATATCTTTCAATGAAAACTACAAGCACGTGTACATAGCACGGATTTCTCTATCTTTTCTCAAACAAAAACCCATAAGAGATTTGTCTGTTTTACAATAGCAAGTATCTGATTTTTAACATTATTTACTACTCTTCTAGAAAGATAAACCTAATCCTAATCCGATTAACTACATCACGAATAGATTTAGTCGTGCTTTAATATTATCCCTTTGTGTATATCGAATGTATTTTTCAAATTCAAATAAACGCTACAAGTATACACCTATAAATTATTAAAATCTAGACGGTTGCGTTAAAATTGAAATTCATTTTCAACACAATTACAGCCATAACTACTTTAATTCCTTAAGGTTTTATATTTTTACTTGACACATTTTTCTATCCATGAAAGAAGTAACTAGATATTTTTTTGCAGAATAATCTATATTTTGACTTCAAATTTGCTAAGGATTTTATTATGATAAAAAGATGTGCTCGAATTCAAAAACCCCAAATGCGATTTGCTCAAAAGGCATGCTACACCTCCTCTCAGGGTGGAACTATTAAACATTCCACAAAAAACCACACAACTACAGCCCCCCTTTTTCCAGTAATACACCCTCTACCTTCCGAGCTTTTGCCCAAAGGTATTTCTTTTGCAAGAGGAAGTGAGTCATTTTTATCTCAAAAAAGCTATTCCTTATCAATTTTAAGAGCAGAATTAGCTAATGCTCAGTATATACAATGCAGCCCAGCACATAAAAAGACAAATTCCTCAACCAGTAATTCCACCCGCGTAACTAAGAATAGTCCCAATTGTAATACCGTAAAGTACACATTTATCCCCTCTACATCTAACTCTCCAGCAACATTCATCTCTAAAAAAATACCAAGCAGTAGTGCATCTGAGTCTCAAGCGGCGAAAAATACGTGGTGTATTGGAATAGCTCCCATGCACTTACGAAGCCTTGACACTATTTCAAAGGTTTTCGGTAAAAGACGAGAAACAGTGAAGTCATGGTACGAAGAGGGAGCGCCCATAGCATATGATGGGACTTCATATTGTTCGGAATATAATCTATTATTTGCATGGTACCTCAATCAGCATCAATATCGTGATGAATAAAAGAAAACAGGTATAGACGAGCAAAAGTTACGTCATGCAATATCTCATTACATACAAGAGAATATAAAAAGCAAAAAAAATCCCCCTAGAACGAACAACGCTCATAGGGGGGAAACTCAAAAAAGAAGTTTATCGAATGCTTCAGCTAAAAATTAATCAATCATTTCAGCTTTTGTTACAACAATCGCTTCCACAGGAACGTCGCCATGTCCACCGTTGAAGCCAGTTTTAACTTTGCCCATAGCATCAACAACGTCAAAGCCTTCTACAACCTTACCAAATACAGCGTAGCCCCAGCCACTCATAGTAGGAGCAGAGTGGTTCAAAAATCCGTTATCTTTTGTGTTGATAAAGAATTGAGAAGAAGCAGAATGAGGGTCTTGTGTGCGAGCCATAGCAATAGTATACTTATCATTAGTAAGCCCATTGTCGGCTTCATTAGTGATAGGATCACGACCTTCTTTTTGGTTCATTTCTGTATCAAAGCCGCCGCCTTGCACCATGAAATTATCAATTACTCTATGGAAAATAAGGCCATCAAAAAAGCCATCTTTCACATATTCTTCAAAGTTAGCAGAGGTAATAGGAGCTTTTTCTGAGTTGAGCTCAATAACGATATCACCCATATTTGTTGTAAATTTAATCATAGGACTTCCTCCAGAAGCTTGTACTTGGGCAGCGCTGCAAATAAGGCAAAGGCTCAAGCAAATAGATGTTAATAAACGCATAATAATCTCCATTTTATTAAAGAATATTCGTGTATAGCGTGTTTCAGTAGGAAAAGCAAATGAAATTCCTCTAAAAACAAGACACAGGAACAATAACAACGAACGCAATCCTCCGCAAGAAAGAAAAGCTCATCGAAAATCAATTCCTCTATAATACCTACACTAAAAACACCCTAATCTAATACATGCTCCTGTCCATCATACTCCACAAAAAAGAGCAAAGGACTAGCATCATCATACAAAGTGTCTTCACTTTCAGCGATAGCATTGGATAAACCCACAATCACCTTAGCTTCATCAGGAATCGTTCCGCTAATAATCCCACGTGCAAGCTTTGTTTCCAATTCATGCTGTAAATAACGCTTAAGAGGCCGTGCCCCATACGCAGGGTCATAGGCTTCTTTTGCAATAAAGCTAAGCGCTTCTTCATTTATTTCAAGTTCAATTTTCCGTTCAGCAAGGCGTTTACGCAATCCCACCAATAGAACATCCACAATAGCGGCTATTTGATTTTCGAGTAAAGGAGAGAAAAGAACCGTTTCATCAACACGATTCAAAAATTCTGGGCGGAAATATTGACGCAACTCTGCAAGAACTTTTTCTCGTATACCGTCTTTAAAATACCCAGTACTTTCAATTCCATCAAGAAGCATCTGAGAACCAACATTAGACGTCATAATAACGATAGTATTACGAAAATCAACGGTTCTCCCCTGACTATCTGTCAAACGCCCATCATCGAGCAATTGCAGCATAATATTAAACACATCAGGATGCGCCTTCTCAATTTCATCTAGAAGCACAACAGAATACGGCTTACGACGCACAGCTTCTGTGAGCTGGCCACCTTCATCATAACCAACATAGCCAGGAGGCGCACCAATAAGACGAGACACAGAATGTTTTTCCATATACTCGCTCATATCAAGGCGCACCATGCTATCTTCCGTATCGAAAAGAGCTTCTGCAAGCGCCTTACATAATTCTGTTTTACCCACACCTGTTGGCCCTAAAAAGATAAACGACGCTAAAGGGCGCATCGGGTCAGACAGCCCAGCCCTTGCTCTTAAAACAGCATCGGCCACCGCTTGCACCGCTTCCTCTTGTCCTACAACTCGCTTATGCAGTATTTCAGGTAACGCAAGAATTTTCTCTTTTTCCGACTGCAATAATCGTGTCACAGGAATACCTGTCCAACGAGCAACAATGGAAGCAACGTCCTCAGGGCGAACCTCTTCCTTTAAAAGACGATTCTCTTGTTGAGTCGTTTCATCCTGATTTGCAGTGTTCTTTTCTAACGTTGCTAAACGATTTTCTAATTCAAGAAGTTTTGAATACTTAAGTTCTGCCGCTCTAGCAAGATCATAATTCCTTTCCGCTTCTTCCATAGCTTGTTTTGTTTGTTCAATTTGCTCTTTTATCTTACGCACAGAATCAATAGAGCCTTTTTCCTGCTCCCACTGCTCACGTAAAAGAGTTTGACGAACTCGAAGTTCAGACAACTCACTTTCAAGCTTTTGCAAGCGTTGACGAGAAGAACTATCAGTTTCCCTACGAAGAGCCTCTCTCTCAATTTCAAGCTGCATGACTTTTCGATTCACTTCATCAAGTTCTGACGGCAGTGAATCAATATCCGTACGAATCATAGCAGCAGCTTCATCAATAATATCAATAGCTTTATCTGGTAACTGGCGATCAGGTATATAACGAATACTCAAATTTACCGCTTCAACAATAGAAGAGTCACTAATACGCACACCATGATGCACTTCAAATTTCTCTTTCAATCCACGCAAAATGGAAATAGCGTCTTCAGCATTAGGCTCTTCCACCAAAACAGGCTGAAAGCGACGCTCAAGGGCAGGATCTTTCTCAATATATTTACGATACTCATCAAGAGTAGTCGCACCAATACAATGAAGCTCCCCACGGGCAAGCATTGGTTTAAGCAAATTCCCCGCATCCATAGAGCCCTCGGTTTTACCCGCACCAACTATAGTATGAAGTTCATCAATAAAAAGGATAATTTGCCCATTAGAGCTTTGCACCTCAGCAAGCACAGCCTTAAGGCGTTCTTCAAATTCACCCCGATACTTGGCACCAGCAATCAGCGCACCCATATCTAAGGAAAATATCTTCTTATTTTTCAAGCCCTCAGGCACATCACCCTTAACAATACGGTGAGCAAGCCCCTCAGCAATAGCCGTCTTCCCCACCCCAGCTTCACCAATAAGCACAGGGTTATTCTTAGTACGGCGAGATAATATACGGATAGTTCTTCTAATTTCTTGCTCACGACCAATAACAGGATCAAGCTTACCCTTGCCCGCCGCCTCAACCAAGTCACGTCCATATTTTTCCAAGGCCTCAAAACTAGCCTCAGGATTAGGGCTCGTTATACGATGAGGCCCTCGAAGCTCTTCCGTCGCCTTCATGAAAACATTTTGCGCAATCCCAAGCTTACGGCAAAGGTCACCAAAAAGACCACTAGGATTGGGGCCAAGAAGTTCATAAAAAACATGCTCAACGCTCACATACTCATCTTTCATCTTCTTAGCGAGATTTTCCGCCTGAGCAAGAGCCTTATTCACCCTCGTAGTCACATGTATACTCTGCGAATCAGAACTTCCACCACTCACATGAGGGCGTTTATCAAGAAGCAATTCAAGCTCCCGCACAAAAGACGGTACATTAATATCTATGCGCTGCAAAACAGAAGGCACAATACCCTTTTCCTGCGCAACAAGCGCAAGAGCAAGATGCTCCACATCAACCTCCTGATGCTCACGAGTGAATGCGTAATTTTGCGCCTGTGTCAAAGCCTCTTGGGCTTTCTGTGTTAAACGGTTAATATCCATAATAGTTCTCTTTTATTTTATTTTTATTTTTATTTTTTCTAAGAAATGCCTTCGGCGACCAAAGAGCATGATGCCCTTTGGAATCCCCGTATATTAGGCGCAATAGCTTTGCTTTTTAAGAAATGCCTTCGGCGACCAAAGGGCATGATGCCCTTTGAAATCCCCGGATATTAGGCGTAATAACTCTACTTTTTAAGAAATGCCTTCGGCGACCAAAGGGTATGATACCCTTTGGAATCCCCATATATCGTGATAAAATATTCTTTTTCAAACGAAGTTTGAAAAAGCAATGAGGGGGTTTGGGGGTGGTCACCACCCCCAAAAAAAATCTTATTCTACTAAAAGGGTGGTCACCACCCCCAAAAAAAATCTTATTCTTTCTCTTTCAATAGAGCTTCAAGATCGTCTATGCGTTCGAGTAGGTCTACTATTATTGCACCTGCAAGGCTTGGCATTTCAAAGTCCATGCATAGCCTGTTTGCTTTGCGAGCTTTGAATACGTCTATTTGTCGAAACAGGGTTTTGTCGTGTTCTAAGGTGGGGGCTTGGTCAGACTCGGCATTTGCTGCTTGTAGCCAGCCTAATTCCAAGAATTCTTTTGCCCGTTCTTCTGTTATATCGGCTTCTTTTGTAAATTCAGCCCAGGTAAATATGCTTGTGATGTCATCTTCATAGGTTTTTGTGCTTGTGTAAGAAGTGGATAAACAAGCGTTTTTATCTTTGTCCATCTTATTCCCCTTTGGGTGTTTCTGCTTCTTGAGCTAGAGCATTCCATAGTTCTTTTTCTTTTTCGGACATTGTATCGAGAGAAGGCGTTTTTATGGAAATAATAGCGTATTCATCACCACGATTTGCGGTTGTTCCTAGGCCTTTACCTTTCAAGCGAAGTTTTCGCCCACTGCTACTACCTGCAGGAATATTCATTTCCACATTCCCTTCAAGGGTAGGAACGAGTATTTTCGCTCCTAAAACAGCTTCCCATGGAGTAAGGGAGATTTCCGTACTTATATTTATACCATCTACCTTAAATTGCTTATGTTGTTGATAGCTTATAATAAGATACAAGTCTCCGCTTGGCGAACCTTGTCCACCTTGACCTGATAGGCGAAGTTTCCCGCCATCTTTTATCCCCACAGGGATATTGACTTTTAGGTTTTTCGGACCTTCATTGGTATTGATACTAATGCTTTGAGGGCCACCTTTTAGGACATCTTCTAAGCTTATATGAAAAGTCGCTTCTATATCACGTCCACGGCGAGCCCGTGACCGACCACCACCAAAACCGCCATTTTGGCCACCCTGTTGATTAAAGAACATTTCAAAGAAATCGCTAAAATCACCGCCACCACCGCCAAAACCGCCTTGACCACCAAAGCCACCTTGACCGCCAAAACCACCAGCATGTTGTCCATCTTTCCAGTTTGGACCAAGCTGATCGTAAAGCGGGCGCTTTTCGGGATCTTTTAAAACCTCATGAGCTTCGTTGATTTCTTTAAAGCGTTCTTCCGCAGTACTGTCGCCTTGATTTAAATCTGGATGGTATTTACGAGCGAGCTTTTTATAGGCTTTATCTATTTCTTCCGTTGTCGCAGAACGGCTAATTTCTAAAACTTTGTAATAATCTTTATAGGATACTGACATCAAACATCTCCTCACATGGTCAAACAAGATTAATTAATAGAGTGCAATCGCCACAATAAAGACATTAAAATTGTTAAGACTCCAGTGTATTCAAAAACTTTATAATAAAATAATGTTAACAAGAAGATTGTCAAGTACACAAATACCTTTGTGCCTGTATTTTCTTGAGAAAGAAGAGACAGTTTAAAGCTTCATCTTGTGAGTCCAAAGTATAATTTGACAAGCTCAAAAGAAAAATCTATCGTCAATACATCTGATTTTCTTATAGAAGATTTAGACAATCCAGACAAATTTTCTATAAAGCATACACAGAATCCCCTATTTATAAATTTTGTCTAAAAAAGTCGATACGTATTGGGAAAGCATGGTGTGCAGTGCTTTTGAGCGTAACATTAACCCTTAAACAAAAAGTTAGAATCAATGCAAGAAGAATATAGAGAATATAAAGAACCCGTTATCCAAGTTTTACTACAACCAGAAGAAAAACTCATGGAAATTCCACGCAAAAAAGCAAAGAATGTTGAGCGCCTGCTTATGCATTTAGGTATACGCCCTTACACAGCGCTTGTGGCACGAGACGGGATTCCCCTGACCCCTGACGTGCCTTTACTTGCTGACGACAATATTCTTGTTCGCAAAGTAATGTCTTCAGGCTAAGATGGATACTTATGATACGTTATACCATACTCAATTTCACTCGTCTTGGTGATTTGCTACAAACTCAAAGCACTATTGCTGCGCTTAAAAAGCAAGGTAATAATTATGTTTCTCTTGTTTGCCTTGAGAGTTTTGCAAGCGCCGCACATTTCATCGAAGAATTAGACGATATACGTATTTTTACAGGCGCAAGCATACTCAAGGACATACATACAGACTGGCGTCAAGCTTTGCAAAGCATGGACACATGGATTAATGAGTATTATGATGCCTACCCGTTTGACGTTGTTCTCAACCTAATACCAAGTATGCCGTGTAGGCTTTTTGCCCAGCTTCTGAGCCGCAAAGGAAAGCATATTCGTTTAGAAGGTTTTGGACTAGATAGTTTCGGTTTTGGAGAAAATACATCTATATGGACAAGTTACATACAAGCAGTCACACAGGAACGAGGTTGTAGCCCTTATAATTTAGTAGATGGATTTAGATCCATGTTATCACTTGCCCCTGAACCTTTCAAACTCAGAAAACCAAACACGATAAAACAGAACGAGGCACACACCTTGTTAGACGTGGCTCGCCAAAATATACTCAAACAATTTCCTTCCATACATGCTAGTACTTGTCGTTTTGTCGCCTTCCAATTAGGAGCAAGCGCTGAATCTCGACAATGGAATCCGCAGAATTTTGCAGAGTTAGGAAAAATCCTTTGGGAGACTAGGCAAATTATTCCTATCTTGCTTGGCGCTCAATCTGAACTTGCTATCACAGAAAGATATAGGCAGCATAGCCAAACACTGGGCATAAATACTCCGTTTATCAATCTTTGTGGAAAAACAAGCTTGGAAGAATTAGGGGCCATTTTATGCAAAGTGGATGCACTTGTTAGTAATGATACAGGGACTTTACATTTAGCCGTTGGACTTGGCACACCCGTGCTTGGAATTTACTTAGCTACCGCACAAGTTTGGGATACAGGGCCTTATGGCAAAGGGCATTTATGCTTAGAACCACGTCTTGATTGCCACCCTTGTGCATTTCAAACCCCTTGCCCCCATGACTTCAAATGCCGCCAGTATATCACGGCTCAAAACGTCTACGACGCCCTCTCTCTTTTATTGGATAATCGGACACATAATAAAGAGAGCGTTAGCAAGATGCAAGCCCTACCTGTTATTAGTAATAGCGCACGTATTTGGCAAGCTTACTTTGATGAAGATGGCTTCATAAGTTACAAATCTCTATCTGGTGATGAAACAAGTGACCGCAGCCTATGGATGGCGTGCCAGAGATTATTTTATAAAAACCTTATTCATAGTATGGAATCTGTTGCAAATAAAGACATGCCTGACCTGAACATAGAAAAGCCCCTCAAGCAACATATGGCACAAAAATACAGCACAGAAGCACTAGCCCATCTCAAGAATAATACCTTTATTACGAATAATATCGACTTCATAGATCGCCTGCTTTCCTTTATACTCTTAGCAAAAGAGCAAGCGTCTATGCTCAATATACGTCCAAGCGTCAAGCTACAGGAAAACTTTTTTACGACCATCCAGCGCATCGAATTATACCTTAAACCAAATACAAGCTTTACGCCTCTTTATCTTCTTTGGAAAAACCTTCTTCAAGAAAATGGCAGCAGTATGGAAAAACTTGTCCATTTTTTTGACACCCTTCACAAAGAGCTTCTTGATTTCGTTGATTACCTAAGACTATCCTCCAAATAAACACAATGGCATCATATTTGCATGTAGAACGACATAAGAATTGAAGTAAGAAAAATTTTCCACTCACTTGTTCGGATTCCAATCCTAGAAGTCGGAAAACCTTTTTAAAAACTAACCTTAGCGTCAACTATCCTTTGGAGGGAAGCATGATTACTATCAATGGAAAAGAAAGCAAACTTGAAACACATCAATTTACAAACCTTGAAGAAATGCTTATTGCAAGTTTCAACGATTGCACAGAATCAAAACAAATTATCACCGATGTTGTTCTCAATAATGAAGCTTTTTCAGAAATTTATCCTCACCAAGCTGAAGACATTTCTGCTTCACAAGTCAACTCACTTGAAATTCATGCAGTAGCTGTTAACACTATGGCTCTTGATATTACCATAGAACTTTTCAAAGTAACGGAATCCATGGGAATCGCAACCTTGCAAACAGCAGAGCATTTCAGAAAAGGTGATGACTATCAAGCTCTTGAGCTTCTCCAAAATCTTATTGATGTCAATAGAGACTTCCTTAACGTTCTTGGCTCATTGCGTACAGACTTTGAAGTACCAAACGATCACAATTTGGACGCAACTTCAGAAAAATATTCAGGACTCCTTTCTGAACTTCTTGACGTTATGGAAGATGAAGACTGGATTTTGCTTGCTGACTTTTTAGAATTTGAAATCCACCCTGCTTGTGTTGAATGGAATACTTCTTTGGAATTTGTCAAATTACACTTCCAAAATGTTGAAACGAGCAGTGTCACCCAATAAGTTCAAAATATAAAGAGTATGTTATTCAAGGAACGACGAACATCAGTTCTATTCAATTACCGAGTAACATACTCAATTCTTAATGCTTTATTAATAATTGAGGTTGACATGAGTTTAACTATACTTGACAGAGCTCTCATCATTGCTCAACATGAACTAGACGCCATGCGTAGAGGTGATGTTGACGATGCAATAGTTTTTTTTGAAGAGCGAGGCACACTTCTTGATCAAGCCGTGCATACGAAAGATGAAGATACTGTAGAAGATTATCGCGTAAAACTTGTTGCATTGCAAGGCTATCACCAGTTGATTCATGAAGAAGGCACTATACTCCTTCAGCAAATCAAGGACAGCCTTATTCAAACAAGAACCAATCACAAAATGGCAAGAAAATACGTAACCCACCAAATGTAGCAAGAGTGGAAAAACATGAATATTCACCCTTACTATAATTTATTTTCTATATTTACTTGCTTATGCTGACATTCCATGCTACTTTCTGCGGCGATGGAGGCGTTTTGCCACCGGTGTGGTGCACAGTCTTCAAAACTGTTGATAGGCAGTGATGTCTATGGTAGGTTCGACTCCTATACGCTTCCGCCATCGATTTTTCTACAATGAGAGAAAAAGCAAAAAGCCTCGACCCGTTCAACACGAACGAATTGAGGCTTTTGCTTTTAATACTATTAATGAGGTCTCCAGCCACATGAAAGGAGGCGGAGCTCTTTGCGCTTACGAATAATGGGTAATTAACAAATAAGACTGGCTTCTATAACAAACACTGCACAGGTATTTTAACAACACCCTTCAAATTTATATTTTTATCTAGTCTATCTTGTGAGGACGCTTTTTCTAAGCAAGCACCATCATCACTCTTTTCACAAGCCTGTTTTCCATACAAACAAGGTGCATGTGCGTCTTCTGGCATAACAAGCAGAAAGCTTGTTTCATCAAGATAAACATGTGCTTGCGCCGCGTACTTCTTTGTATAAAAGATAAGGTCTTTTTCTTCATCATAGACATTATCAACATACTGAGCGGGGCAAGATACAATGTCACCATCTAAAAGGACGGCTTTTTCGCTCTCAATATCAGACACAAAAACAACGTTAATGCGCTCACTTCCTTCTATAACGAAATGTATGTCAACAAATTTTCTATGCGCTTCGTAGACATTCTCGCTTTTTCCAGAAAATTTCATCACACTGAGAAAAGCACCATGACACAGGTCATATTTCCCTTCCTCTAAATTTTTTTGACGCAGGTCTTGAACTTGCAATACTATTTCAGTCAATTGAGCCGAAAATCGCAAATTTTTCAAATTTTCCCATTTATCAAAAATCATACATACCTCAAGAATTTTACGTAATATAATTTTAATTTGCTTTTTTGGGGGAGTTGAACTCCCCCAAACCTCATATTGTAGTGTTTTCTGTAAACACGTTTACAAAAAACACTACAATATGAGGTTTTCAGCCACCCAAAGGGCTACATAGTCGTTTGCGTTTACGAAGAATGAAAATACGCAAATAGACAGCTTAGATATAAAAAGCAACACGAGAACCAAAGCCTCTCAAATTGGAATAACGTGGCACTAAGAAGAATATGTTAATATTCTGCTGTCCCTCGGCTCACTTCTATAACACCTGGGACTTTGCGCAGTGTGTCTATGGTTTGATATAATTGTACAGCGTCACTTACTTCAACCGTAAAATCAAATTCTGCACGACCATCAAGGGTGCTTGTCAATATAAGCGACTTAATATTAATATCCACCTCACTGACAGCAAGGGTAACTTTCGCAAGCACACCTTTTTCATCACGAGCAATAACTCGAATACCAGCAGGAAATGGTTGCACTTCTTGGTTTTGCCACGTAACTGAAATAAAGCGCTCTGACTCCAAGTCAAGCAAATGAGGACAGTTTGACATATGCACAATAACGCCTCGTCCACGGCTAATAAAACCAATGACCTGATCCCCTGGGACAGGTCGACAGCACTTAGCAAAATGAATCAAAGTATTATCTAAGCCTTGAACTACAATACCATCAGCGCTAGGCTTATCAGCCTCTTTTACTTGAGGCTCTGGCTTGCGCTCTTCCACTTCTTTTGGATCAAGAATCCCCTGCAAACGCTGCAAAACCTTCTTGGGAGTAAAACGAGCATAGCCAACCGCTGCAAATAAATCTTCCACACTGGAAACTGTGAATTCTGAAACCAATAACTTTAGATGGCCGTCCTTCGCTGCACGGGAAACATTAAGCCCCATGCGTCGACCTTCTTTCTCAAGCATATCTTTGCCAAGTGTGATAGCGGCAGCCCTTTCTTCTGTCTGCAAATAATGTTGAATACGGCCACGAGCTTTGGAAGTCTTGACGATTTTCAACCAGTCTCGACTTGGGAATCTATTCTTATCCGTCAAAATCTCTACGGTATCACTGCTTTTTAGCTTAGTTGCCAATGGCACAAGTTTACCGTTTACCTTAGCCCCCACACAGTGATAACCAATGTCAGAGTGAATAAGATAGGCAAAATCTATGGGAGTAGCATCTTCGGGTAACTGTTTAACCGCTCCAGCAGGGGTAAATACGTAAATTTCATCACTAAACAAATCAAGACGCAAGGACTGCATAAATTCATTCGAGTCAGACTCATCTCGCTGTCTCTCAAGAATATCACGAATCCATTGCAACTGAGGCATATCCCCCGCTTTTATCGAGGTATTCTTTTCTTTATAAATCCAGTGCGAAGCAACGCCGTGTTCAGCAAATTCATTCATCTCTTCTGTTCTAATTTGTATTTCAGCACGTTCGCCTTCAGGGCCAATAACCGTACTATGCAAACTTTGATAGCCGTTCGCCTTTGGTAAAGAAATATAATCTTTAAAACGCCCTGTAACAGGTCTCCATAGAGCGTGCACAAGACCAAGCACAGCGTAGCAATCTCGTAAATCTTTTACAATAACCCGAAAAGCAATGATATCATGCATTTCATCGAGAGTAGAGCCTTGCTCCTGCATTTTCATATGTATGCTATAGACTTGCTTAATACGACCAAAAACACGGCCAGAAATATCATTCTCCGCCATGACTGCTTCTATCTTACTGATAACTTTACCAATAATTTGACGCTCTACCACCTGATTTTCTTCAAGCCAAGACGTGATATCTTTGTAGCGTTCAGGATATAAATAACAGAAACTCAGATCTTCAAGATCTTGTTTTATTCTATGCAAGCCAAGGCGGTTCGCCAAAGGAGCGTATATATCCATAGTTTCTTGCGAAATAGATACCTGTTTATGGGGTTTCTGAAAAGCCAATGTGCACATATTATGTTTGCGGTCAGCGAGTTTAACAATAGGAACACGAATATCATGAGACATTGCCAAAATCATTTTACGAATATTTTCCGCTTGCGCTTCTTCTTTTGTGTCAAAGCTCATGAGACTAATCTTCGTTACACCATCAACAATATCTGCAACTTGCTCGCCAAACTCCACATCAAGTTCTTCAATAGAGGCACTTGTGTCTTCCACCGTATCATGTAAAAGCCCCGCAGAAATAGTATGTTCATCAAAGCCCATTTCAGCAAGATTTTTTGCAACAGCGCTTGGGTGCATAAAATACGGTTCACCAGACATACGCAATTGCCCTGCATGCGCAACGGAAGCAAAGTCATAGGCTTTTCTAATGAGCTCTACATCCACATTGGGATTATGGGAAAGAGCAGCGTCAATAATAGACTGAGCAGAAGCAACCACAGATTGTTTTTCCTCTTCAACCTTTGCTAAGGCCCCCTGAATAGAAAGTGCATCGCCTTTGTCTTCATTTTTATCCAAAACATCGACACTTGCAACATCAGCGAGAGCCTCCACGAGAAGTCCATCAGGCGCATTATGAGATGCTAATTTTTGAGTATCATCTTGCGTATTTTCCAAAATTTCACCTATTTTTAGTTAACCCTTTAGGATAGGAATCATTCAGAACGAAACAGGGCTTTATTATCTTTTTTAGTGCAATGCCTAATATATCTAAAGCTAAAGGATCACATCATCCTTTTTGGGGCTAAAAACCTAATATTTCAGTATTTTTTGTAAATTTCGTTTACAAAAAATACATAATATGGGGGCTTGCCCACCCAAAGGGCGACACCGTCGTTTACGTTTACGAGGCACGAGTAAATGCGTAAATAGAGAGCTCAGATGGGGAGTTCAACTCCCCCAAAAAACGCAAATTTGTATGACGTATATAAAACATATAATTTCAATGATTCAAATATACAAATTCAAGTATAGTTATTTATAATAGGCTAAATACACAAAAATTACAAATGGAAAGCTTCCCCTATTTATTTTTGATATATTTTAGGTAACCACCATTTATCCATATTATGCCCGATGCCAGAAATAGAAAGCTCAACGCCTTGAAATTCTTTTTTTACCATGGGTAAGGCATAGGGAACATACAAAAATAAATAGGGTTGCTCTGCATGGAGTATTTCCTGAAAGCGGTCATAATACTGTTTTCTTTCTTCTTGATTCGTTGTTGAACGTGCTTTTTCTAATAATTGATCCACTTCTTCGTTTTTATACCCTACAAAATTAAGCCCCTTATCTTTGATAGCAGAAGAATGCCACACATCATAAATATCAGGGTCTTCTAATATATTCCACGCAAGAATAAGCGCATCAAAGCGTCCATTATGCACAAATTCATTAATAAAAGTTGCCCATTCCACTGTGCGGATAGTGATATCAACCCCCACTTTGCGCCAATACTGTTGCAAAATAGTCACCACATTTTCACGTTCTTTATTGCCTTGATTGACTAAAACAGTGAACGCAAAACGTACGCCATCTTTTTGAAGAATCCCGTCTTCGCCCACAATCCAACCTTCATCAGCAAATATCTTCCTTGCTTTTTCAGGCTCATATGCGTAGGGCGCAAGACCCTTATTATAAACCCATGTCTCTGGTTTATACGGCCCAACGGTTGCTTCACCAAGCCCTAAAAGCGCTCCCTTTATGAGGGCCTCCCTATCGGTTGCATAAGACAAAGCTTCTCGTATTTTAGGATTACGAAAAAAAGGATGGGATAAATTAAAACCGATATATGTATAGCCGTTTGCCAAATATTTAAACTTCGTCCATTTTTCTGACCATTCGGCCCCTTCCGTTTGCCGTAGATACTGCTGAGTGGTCAAACTAAGATAATCCACCTGACCAGCCTTCGCTTCCAAAAAAATCGTTGTTACATCAGGAATAATCCTATAAACAATTTCATCTAAATAAGGGCGACCTTTGAAATATTTGTCATTGGCCTCTAAAATCACAGAAGATCCAGCGTTCCATTTTTTTAGCTTAAAAGGTCCAGCACCGACGGGATTTCTTGCAAAGGACGTATTTGTTATATCTTCATTTTCAAGTTTATGTTTTGGTAATATAGAGCGCATCCAAGTAATAGGCGCACGGGCATAAGGTGTATCATACCGTACTTCAAGGGAGTATTTTCCTGTTTGTTTATATTCCGCCACATTCAAATAATCCGCAGCGTAGGCCGTGGGAGTCTTTGGATCAATCATAAGATTATATGTAAATGTCACATCATCAGCCGTAAGCGGTTCACCGTCTTGCCATAAAATATCTTCACGGAGTTTAAATTTCAATAAACGCCCACCTTCCAATATTTCATACTTTTCAGCAGCTAAGGGGACTATATTATAATTTTTATCGTACTCTAAAAGAGAGGTATATAAAAAACCAGCAACCTCATGGGAAGCAGAATCAGTGGATAAAGGAGGAATAAGATTAGAAGGCTCCCCAATACTTGCTAAAATAAGCCGCCCACCATATTCAGGTTCTTGAGGAATACGCAGCTCTTTAGGTAAAGCCCCTTCTTGTTTTTCTGTATCATTACAGGCAGTCAAAAGCGATAAACTGAGCAAAAACACAAAAGCTAAAAAACAATACATAGATTTATTTAGTACTTTATTCATTCCCAACACCTAATATAGTTTATATATATATTTCAATATGTTATTAAAATTAATTGACTTATTTCGAACTATTTTCAAAAAACTTTCATTATCACAGTTCCTTTTGCTTGAAAAATATGTCATATTCATGTAATACTATATATGTATCGAATACTTGTACACTAAATTCGCATAGCTTTGATTTTTCATTATCACTATTCTATAGGTAACTATTTACAAGTATTGAAGAAATAAGCTTCCCTTTTTCTTGCACAGACGGCCTTACACAGAACGTCTTGCATGTTTGTATGTATCAATGAGGAAAAAATGAATCGTCGAGAAGAAAGTAATATTAAAAATGCCTTGGAGCATTTCACCAGTCACACTATTCCAGAATATATAATTGATTCAGGCAAAATGATTCTCTCTGAAAATAGTATTAGTACTTTTTCATTAAAGGTAGAAAACAATTTTTGTCGTGTTACGTGTTCTGTACACGGTGAAGATTTTCAAACGTACGCCCCTGTGGTGACTATTCGCCTAGAGGATAAATTTGTTGAGTATACCTGCAATTGTATGGAAGTTTTTGGTAGCCCCTGTCGCCATGTTGCGGCACTCTCCATGCACGCCCTTACCTCTCTTATTGCCTCAGAAAATGACAGTCAGCAAATGCCTGTTATTCGCCCTGAATGGCGCCATAGTTTTAGAAATTTCTTTAGCGGTGCGAGTGAGCCTGAAACAGGTCGTCATTACTTTCTTTTTCGATTATTTTCTGAACCAGGAAGACTTTCCGTTGAATTTTTCCGTGCAAGGCAAAATAAAACAGGCCTTTCCTCTGTTCGACAAGAAATTACTTTAGAGAATATCCTCAGTAATCCAGACTGGTGTGAATACTCACCAGAGCTTCCTAAAGTCATAAAGCAAATAGCCGAATATCTTGACTATTATGGTCACCGTGTTGAAATACCAGATGGACTTTTATCTTGGTTTTTTTGGGCAATTCGCAATGAAGAATACCTTTTTTGGGAAACAACGGAGCATCATTGCACCATTGAAAACACATCCCTCAATCTAAAATTACACCCCTCTTTAGATGACGAAGGCCTTTCCTTTGGTGTTATGCTTCAAAAGGAAGGAAAAAAACCTTTTTCTATTCAAAAAGATGAAGATGAGCACGAATATACCCACGCTACCTTCCATGGCCAAATGCCTTTATGGGTTTGCTGGCATCGTTGTTTTTATCCTGTGCAAACATGTTTGAACCACACTGTTATACAATCCCTTGTGCAAGCAAGCCCCATAGTGCCACAAGAAGATATTTCAGAATTCCTTGACAGAGTATGGACAAAACTCCCCTCCTCTGAACTATATGAACAAGAAGAATTTCTTAAAATTATGGAGCCTGTTTTCCAACCAGGGACATATAATCCAAAATTATATCTCGACGAAGAAGGCAGCCTGCTCACCCTTGAAGTGCAAAACGTATACGAAAGTATTCACGGAGAATTCACTTTACCTGGGCCAAACCCTGATTATCAAACAGGTAGTTACACCTACGAAGGCCAAACCTTCCTCTTGCGCCGTAGCCAAGAAGAAGAAGCGGGGCTTATATCTCAGCTTGCAGAAATGCGTTTTCAACCTCGTAACAATAAACTTTGGTTTATGGAACCAGAAGAGGCTATTTCTTTCCTACTTGATTCCTATCCAACGCTATTACAAAACTGGCGTGTTTACGGTGAAGCAACACTTTCTCACTATAAAGTAAGAGCTTCAGCACCAACAATCAGCGCAAGTGTAGAAAGTAACGAAAAAGAAAAATGGTTTACTTTGGATGTTCAAGTCGAATACGACGGACAAAATTTACCTTTGGAACGCATATGGAAAGCGTGGCTCAAGGGCAAACGCTATGTTCAGCTCAAAGATGGTTCCTATGCGAGCCTGCCTGAAGCATGGCTTGAAAAACTTGCCCATAAGCTCAAGGTCTTAGGACTTGACCCAACAAAAGCACCGAAACGCCAATTCAAACAATTTGAAGCGCCTGTTTTGGATAGCATCTTAGACGATCTTCCAAATGCAATTCAAGATTCTTTTTGGAATAATCTACGTGATAATATCCGTAACTTTACAGAAGTAAAACAAGTGGAAGTGCCTGAAGGCCTCACCGCTTCCTTGCGTCCGTACCAGTTGCAAGGTGTTTCCTATCTTAACTTCCTTGATGAGTATGGTTTTGGTGGTATTTTAGCGGACGAAATGGGTCTTGGTAAAACCATTCAAACTCTTGCATTCTTGCAACTCATGAAGAACAGAGGCGTAACAGGCCCAAACCTTATTGTTGTGCCTACCTCCGTACTCCCTAACTGGGATAGAGAAGCAGAAAAATTTGTGCCTAATCTCACACGTGTTATTGTTTACGGCACACGCAGAGAAAATATTTTCCGTAAAATTGCCGATGCTGATATTGTTATCACCACATACGCTCTTTTACGCCGTGACCTTGAAGAACTGGAACAGTTTGATTTTAATTCCATTATTCTTGACGAAGCGCAAAATATTAAAAACCCAAATACCATCACAACAAAATCGGTACGCAATATAAACGCACGCCTTAAACTTTGTTTGTCTGGTACACCTATTGAAAATAATCTCTTTGAATTATGGAGTTTATTTGAGTTTCTCATGCCTGGTTTCTTGGGTTCTCAACACGCGTTCCAACGTGGTGTTATAAAGCCTATCAAAGAAGGCGATATGGAAACCTTGGAATATTTACGCACCCGAGTGAAACCATTTATCCTGCGTCGAACAAAAGCGGAAGTTGTCAAAGATTTACCGCCAAAAATCGAGAGCGTTACCTATTGCGCCCTTGCGGATGAACAAGCAGAGCTTTACTCTTCACTTGCAGCGAAACTCCGTGACCAAGTGCTTTCTGATGTTGATAAAAAAGGCATGGCGAAAAGTCAAATGTCTATTCTTGATGCACTTCTCAAATTGCGTCAGATTTGCTGTCACCCTAAACTGCTTAAAATGGATATGCCAGGCTACAGCGCAAATATGCCATCAGGAAAATTTGAGACCTTTAAAGATATGATTATTGATATCGTGGAAGAAGGGCACAAAGTACTTGTATTCTCACAATTTGTGCAAATGCTACAGCATATTCGCTCATGGCTACAAATGACAGATATTCCATTCTGCTATTTAGATGGCTCAAGCAAAGACCGTTTAGAACAAGTAGATAAGTTTAATAATACCCCAGAAATTCCCATATTCCTTATTTCCCTTAAAGCGGGTGGTACAGGGCTGAATCTCACAAGTGCAGACTATGTTATCCACTACGACCCATGGTGGAACCCTGCGGTGGAAAGCCAAGCAACGGACCGTGCGCACCGCATAGGACAAGCAAGACAAGTATTCTCTTATAAACTTATTTGTCTCAACACCGTTGAAGAAAAAATCCTCAAATTGCAAGATATGAAACGAGGTGTAGCGGAAGCCGTTATACCTGGAAAAGACTCTTGGAAGTCTCTCACAAGAGATGATCTTGAAATGCTTTTTGAAGTGTAAATAAAAAATCGAGAGGGAAACACGTTTTCCCTCTCGATTTTTTTATTTTAATTGCTTTTTTTGGGGGAGTTGAACTCCCCCCCCACATTTAGTGTTTTTGTAAATAAAGTTTACAAAAAATACTAAAGCATGAGGTTTACAGCCACCCGAAGGATGACGTCACCCTTTAGGTAGGGAACTCTCCTTGTCCTTAGAAAATATTCTTTCAGTAATGAAATACTTTATTCCGTAATTTCTTTTTTCTCTTCGACTAATACTTTTATGAATGTATCCAGTGTATTACGAGTCCACATAAGTTCTTCGTAATAATTATTATCCGTTAGAAAACTAGAAGCACTCAAGAAATACATTTGATTGCCCCTTAAAAATACATACGTAGAAAGAAAAGTTCCCGCATTTTGATTCTCAGAAAGAGAAAAAGACTGTAGTATACTATACTTATAATGTTTTACATCCTTCTTTGGATATTTAAAATAAACAGATTCCCCACGTCTAAAAAATTCATAAACACTCTGCTCCCATTTTCCCTTTGTGTCTTCTTTGGGAGGATTGAGTTTATTATAAGTATCAAAAACACTTTCCAAGGCTTGATTCACAAATTTTGTCTGTCTCTCTTTTACATGCTCACGTTTACCCACCATAAGCGGCATGCTATATAAATAGACAACACGAGTCACATTTTCATAGTGCTCTCTCTCGAGAGTTTGTTTGTAGGACTGCGGTACATACGCCTCTAGCAAATAGCCATTACTCGGCATTTGCTTCTGAACACTCAAATACAATTCGTCATATTTATCTTTCAACGGGATAAAATCCGCAACTTTCTCGAGCAAGACGGACTGAGACTCAAATTGAAGAATGGGCAAATCATCATCAAATCCTACGCCATTAGCATTCTGCGCTTTAGCTTTTTCTTGGTTAGCATAAGAAAAGGACGCCATACTAAATGTCAGAAGAAAAAGAGCACACAAGAAAACAAGCGCAGTCTTCCCCATCTCTTTCCCCAATCTTTTTTGTTTTTTTTGTCTTTTTTGTCTTGTACAATATTTCATAATAGCGATTTGCTCCCTATACGTTATAATCATTTTCTTTACTGAAAGTATTTTCTAAATGAAGCTGGCGGCGCAAACTCTCACACAAAAAATCTTTTGATATAGAATCACACTTTAAATATTCTAAAAAAAACATTAGAGCAAGGAAAAGAGCGTATAAATAATCAGGCTCTTTATTCAACGTATTGACGTATTACTTTTACCTGCGTACTCTTGAAAAAAACGACACTCTCAGACAAGTGATACCATATTATTCCAATGAGGGAGGCCTGCTCCCACCCCCTCCGCCAAAGGACATCATGTCCTTTGGAAACCTCATATTATAGTGTTTTTTGTGACCTTTCTTTACAATGAACAAATAATGTGGGTGATCAGCGTCTTGTCCATTACAAAAGAGCGAAGCTCTCCAAGGGGGAGTACAACTTCCCAAAAAAGAAACAAACTAGAATAATACACAAGCGATACCATAATTATATGAATAAAAACGATACTCTCAAAATCTCACTCATTTTCTGTGAAGACTGGCTGAACACCTTACTCGCCCAAAGAGGCTTCTCTACACATACTATATCCGCCTATCGTCAAGATTTGGAATCTTTGGCATTGTTCTTAGATGAGTGGCTAGAAAGTACAGGAAAAAAGCAAGCTCAGATTCACGAAGGAAAAGAAATTATTATAACAAAAGAATTTCTCAAAGAGATTGAAGAAGATGATTTACTTATGTATATGGTATATTTGCGACAAAGAGGTGATAGCAAGCGCACCATTGCACGCAGAATTTCCAGTATTCGGGGTTTCTTTACGTGGCTATTCAACGAGAAGCATATCAAGCAAAACCCAACTGCCTTGCTCGATGTTCCTAAAATTCCACAATATTTGCCCGAAGTTCTCAATATCAATGAGACAAAAAAGCTTTTGGACGCTCCGAATCTAGAATCAAAACTGGGACAAAGAGATCGTGGAATACTAGAGCTCATGTACGCCGCTGGTTTGCGGGTCAGCGAGCTTATTTCCATTCGTGCGACAGATATTGATTTTCAACGTGGCATCGTGCGAGTTTTTGGAAAAGGGAGAAAAGAAAGGTTGGTACCTCTGCATCAGAATGCCTGCCAAGTCCTTACCCATTATCTTGAAAACTACCGTCCCCTATTCCAGCCAATTGCACAGGAATTGTTTTTGAATAGGTCAGGGCAAACACTGACACGACAAGGCATATGGAAACTCATCAAGCGCTATTCCCTCGTGGCAGGAATAAGCACGCCCATTTCTCCGCACACCTTGCGCCATAGTTTTGCCACACATTTATTGGAAGGAGGAGCTGATTTGCGATCCGTGCAAGTTTTACTTGGCCACAGTGACCTCAGTGCAACCGAACTCTATACACATATTCGCTCCGATACACTCAGTAAAATATATGCACATGCGCATCCACGCTGTGGTTAAAATACGAAAAAGCACATAAAAATGCATAACAAAGAAAAAAAGCATTTTATCTTTCTGCTTTAAGTGCCCTTTCCATAAGAGTACGCAAGCCATCATTAGGGGATATTTCTTCATTAAGAATAGCATCAACGGTACAGGCAATAGGCATTTCAACACCTAAATCTATGGCCATTTTCTTCACCGCATGGGTTGTAGGCACGCCTTCAGCAACGCCATTCATACTCTGAATAATATCATGTAAACGCTCACCCTTACCGAGCTTCAAACCCACTTGTCTATTACGAGACAAATCACCTGTACACGTAAGCATTAAATCTCCAAGCCCAGAAAGTCCCATAAATGTGGCGTGTCCCGCCCCCATGGTTGTTCCCAGCCGAGATATTTCTGCTAAACCTCGTGTAATAAGAGCCGCTCTTGCGTTATGCCCATAATCAAGCCCATCACAAATTCCAGCAGCAATGGCTATCACGTTTTTAATCGCACCGCCAAGCTCAAGCCCTATAACGTCAGTACTAGAATAACACCTAAAAAAAGATGTGGAAAATAAAGATCTTAGTCGCTCCGCATTTGTCTCATCTTCACAAGCCAGCACGCAAGCACTAGGTTTTTCTTGAATAACTTCCTTAGCAAAGGAGGGTCCAGATAAGACAGCGTAACGAGCAGAATCAGTGGGCAGCCCAAAAAGTGGGGGAATAAGCATAGAAAGAGGCATTTGTTTATCAAGTACTATACCTTTTGCAACATTAATAAGCATGGTGGTATCAGTAAAATAAGGCAAATAATTGACTAAAATCTTCTCTTGCATTTGGCAAGGTAGAGCAATAAGCCAACAATCACAATATTGTAGCATACTAGGATCACAGGTCGCCTGTACCGAAGCATGGATTTTCATCCCTGCAAGATACCGTGTATTTTCATGATGAACATTAATATCTTCTGCAAGCTTTATATCACGCAAGAGAATAGTAACACTATTCCCAGCACAAGCCAAAACATGCGCCAATGCCGTCCCAAAACTACCACCACCAAGCACTGCTATTTTCATGATTTTCATCCTCTACTAGGGGAATTTTCAATTATACTCTGCACTACTGCGTACTAATTCGCTTAAAAATATCTGTACACATGTTCACTACACCCTTTAGAAACGGGAGCTACATAAGAAAAACCATACTTCTCACCATAATTTTCATACAAAAAGCCGAGTACTTCAACTTTTAAACTATCTTGTCACTTACTTTTTTTACTTGAGTTTTTTTGATAGTTTTCCTTACTTTTTTGATAGATAATCCAGTGTCTATCCCATCAGTAGCAATTTCCGTCACGTTCACAATAGATGTTTCATTGGCTATTTCAGCAGTAGCAATTTTTTGGGTGAGCTTTACCTTTTTTTTATATTTTCGATGCCACTGAATATTTTCACCAGCAAAACGTTTTTTCATAACTTCAAGAGCGGCTGGATTCTTATCTATAAGAAAACAATCTCTCTCACAAGCCAACGCAGCAGCACCAAAAGAGCCACTACCTGCAAAAAAATCACCCAGCTTTGAATCAGGATTGCTATGAACCTTGATAATTCGCTCTAAAATCCTAATAGGTTTTTGGGTTGCATAGCCCGTTTTTTCTTTACCATTTGGACTCACGATGGTTTGCCACCATACATCCGTTGGTGTCTTGCCTAGTGCAGCTTTTTCTTTGCCCACAAGGCCTGGCGCCATATACGGAATTCTATCCATATTTTCATAATTATAAATATATTTCTTCGGATTTTTTGCATACCAAAAAATATTATCATGCTTGCTCGGCCATTTCTTACGAGACCGTGCCCCATAATCATAACACCAAATAATTTCATTCATAAAAGATTCTCGTCCAAAAATCATATCAAGCAATACTTTGCAATAATGGGATTCACGACAATCAATATGAAAAAAAAGACTCCCCTCATCAGATAAAATGCGATGCGCTTGCACGAGGCGAGGTTCTAAATATTCGATATAATCGGTGAATATATCGGCATAACCAAGCGTTCCCATTCTAATTGTTTTATAACGCTTGCCACTAAAACCTACTCTATCACCATCCTGACAAGCAACTGTTTTTATCTGAGTTCTTTCCTGCTGCTTGCCTGTATTAAAAGGTGGGTCAATATAGATCAAATCAGTAGATTTACTCTTTATTTTGTGCAAGAAATCCAAATTATCTCCACACCATATATCAAGTTTTGCCATTATATATTAAGCCTTTTTTGCAATAGAAAAAACTATTACTCTACTGTTACACTTTTTGCTAAATTTCTAGGCTGATCAACGTCTTTTCCTAAATAGTCTGCCATTTCATAACTAAACAATTGCATAGCCGGTAAGGCTAAAAACTCAGGCAAACTAGTTTCAGGTAAATACCACATATCTTCACATTCTACGTGACAATTTTCTTGAACGAGAGCAATAACTTTTCCTTGACGTGACTGCACTTCTAAAATCCCAGAGCGAACTTTTGGAAAATGTTCATCATCAAAAGCAACAACAAAAGTAGGAAAATCAGGCTCAATCAATGCAATAGGCCCATGCTTCATTTCTCCAGAAGCGTAGGCTTCCGCATGAATATAGGAAAGCTCTTTCAACTTTAGAGCACCTTCAAGAGCCAGAGCATACGCCAAACCACGACCAAGATAAAAAAAGCTGTGAGCAAAAGCATACTTACGTGCTAACTCATTTGCTTTCTTGCGTAAGGCAGGCAAAAGATCATCAAGCACTGCGGGTAAAGATATAAGACCCTGAAGTATTGTTTCTCGAGTTTTTACCGCATTGTCATCATATAAATTTTTCCGTTGCCCCCAATAGGAAGATAGGAGCAATAAAAGAACCATTTGACTCAACATAGCCTTTGTTGACGCCACGCTTATTTCAGGCCCCGCCTGTGTATACAGTGTCGCATCCGCTTCCCGTGCTAAAGAAGAACCAAGAACATTACACAGGCCAAGGACAGTATGACCTCTTTCTTTACAAAGGCGCAATGCCCCAAGAGTGTCTGCCGTTTCACCTGATTGGCTGATGACTAAAATCAACTCCCCAGTGCTTAGTAATGGTTTTCGATAGCGAAATTCTGACGCTATTTCAACCGTAACAGGGATTTGAGCAAGGGATTCAAGATAATGTTGGGACCAAAGCCCTGCGTTGTACGATGTTCCACACGCTAATATTCTGATTCGTGTGGGTACGGCAATTCCATCTAATTCAGGCAATACAATTTTGCCATCTTGCACTCTACCAGCAAGGCAATCACGGAGAACTTTTGGCTGCTCCATAATTTCTTTGAGCATAAAATGCTTATGCCCGTCCTTGGCTGCCCCCTGAATATCCCAAGGTATATGATGAATTTCTTTTTTTACTACATGACCTGTTTCAAGGCTTTTCACTTCATAAGAACTATCTGAAAGTATGGCAATTTCCTTATCTTCTAAGAAAACAACGTCTTTGGTATAGGGTAAAAAGGCAGGCACGTCCGACGCAACAAAAAACTCACCGACACCAATACCAAGCAATAAGGGCGCAGCTAGTCGTGCCGCAAAAATATTTTGAGGTATCATTGGACTTAAAAGCACAACAGCATAAGCACCATGCGCTTTTTTCAAAGCGTTGCTAAATGCTTCTTCCATTATTTCTATAAATATCGAAGAATTCTGGTTACTTTTTTCAATATATTCTTCTACTTTTTTGCTAAATTCTGCACCCTGCCCGAAGCGTTCTACAAGAAGAGAGTCAAGCTCAAAAGAGATAAGATTAGCGAGTACTTCTGTGTCTGTATCAGAAGAAAAAACATAGCCTTCACTCGAAAGAACGTCTTTAAGCTCCTGATAATTCTCGATAATACCGTTATGGACAATAGCAAGAGCATCATTTTGACTTCGATGAGGGTGCGCATTACGCTCCACGGGCAAGCCATGAGTTGCCCAGCGAGTATGCCCAATTCCAATGGTAGCAAGAGAACTTGACCTCTCGGCTAACTTATTTTCAAGCATGGCAAGTTTGCCTTCTGCTCGAACAAGTTCAAGTCTACGTGCTTGCAAATAAGCAATACCAGAAGAATCATACCCTCTATATTCTAAACGACTGAGTCCCTCAATTACGAGTGGTACAGCAGGTCTGCGCCCACAATAACCAATTATACCGCACATACTATCTCCTTTTCCTTATCATCACTTTTATAAGGTATTTTAGATAGTTTGACAATTAAAATATTTCGGACTCACTAAAAATATATAAGTACTAATAAAGATTAATAAATTCTTTTAAATCTCTTCTGGGGAAAGCTAGATATATATCAAAATTACTAGCACCTTAGGATATGCATGTGGTTGCGGACACCTTGTTTGCTGAAGTCATCCATTATTCAGATTGCTTCCATGCGCTTAGAGTGCTAACATGTCCTATTGCAATATAGTCGTTGATATAGTTGATAATTTGAGCGTACTTTTTGGTAGAATTGCCTAGGCATTTCCCTACTGCTAAAGTGACATAATACAAAAATATAATTCTAGCAGAATGACTGGAACAGGAAAAATACTATGCATAGTGTAAAACTTCATGTCACAAAAAAAAGAGCTATGGTGAGTCTTTTTCTACGGAAAATTCTCAAGGATAAACAATGGGAAGACATAAGCACAAGTGATAACGAAACAGTCTATGCTTGTGACGATCAGCATCTCATTGATTTATTAGAAGGCGTGAGTGATGCTATCAACCCATCACAAGAGCTACCGCAAGCAAAGCTTCGCAAATATCTTTATGAGCTTTTTGATGTGAGTAAGGGAATATATATTCGAGTGGGAACATTCAAATATAACGGCAAAGAACTTATGTTCAAAATAAGCATTGAAGGTGCTATAGTTATTTGTAGTTAATTCAGAAAATACATGTAAATCATAGATGATTTGTTAAAAAAAATATCCCTTAGAAAACATGATTTTCTAAGGGATAAATATTGGTCAAAATGACACCTAATATAGAACCGAGATTGTAGCCAAACAAACTCGTAACTGCACATTCATGATGTGCAATTGAAATATTGGCGTCCCCAAGGGGATTTGAACCCCTGTTGACGACG
>CAMQVJ010000036.1 GCA_947038175.1 uncultured Desulfovibrio sp. | reverse complement strand
CTGACCCTGATCCAGAAAAGCCAGTTGATCCAACTGACCCTGATCCAGAAAAGCCTGTTGATCCAACAGACCCTGATCCAGAAAAGCCTGTTGATCCAACTGACCCTGATCCAGAAGAAGGAAAGGTCATTAATTTCTATAAGTTTGATAACGCTCACGATGGTCAAGTCGGTGGAGCTGGAATAAGCGATTGGGAAGACAAGCATATTACCGATGAAGATGGTAATAAGATTACTAATATTATAGGCACCGACGTCGCAGATAAGGTCACAGGCCATTATCTTTCAGGTAATGAGTATGGAGCTACTGAAAACACCATCGAAACTGGTGCAGGTAATGACACTATCATTATAGGTAGTGTCGACCCTGAAACGGGTCAATATGGTGGTGGTATGAATGGTGGCATGATTGATGCTGGTACAGGCAATGATAGTATTACAGTTAGAGAATTTCAGGGTGGACATATAGATGGCGGAGAAGGCGATGATACGCTTACTTTGAGTGGTAATGTAAACCTTACCCTGGCAGGCACTGCTGACAACATGGAATACAACTATGGTTCAGGAACAATTGAAAATATTGAAACAATTGTACTTGATGACCTCGGTGGTGTTTGGAATAATCAAAGCTTGAACTTGAGTAACGTTGGCGCAGCAGCTGATGGTTCAGGTCTCACCATTGAAGCGGGTATTGGTAACGATACTATTCATGGCACACAAGGCGCAGACACTATTTATGGTGACGCCCGTGACGGCTCTGGTGATGGCAATGACATCCTTAGCGGAAATGCCGGCGATGACTTTATTGATGGTGGTGCAGGCGCAGACACTATTGATGGTGGCGCAGATGATGATATCATCGTTTACGACCCTAATGATATCAGTGTGAAGGGTGGCGACGGTTTTGATGTTCTTCTCGTGAAGGACGGCGAAGAAGTCGGAACTAACGCTGAAGGCTTTGAAGCTGTACTCATTGGTACAGAAGTCTTGGACATCACTTCATGGCAGGATCTCGAAGATTCTGGTCTTATGAAGGGTGAAGACGGCGGACTTACGATTACTGATACAGATAATTGGACACAAGACGGTGATAACTTCACCTACATCGGTGGTGACAATATCGCTGCTGATGCTGAAATGGACCAATTAGTCAACGAAATTAATACTCAAATCGCATAATAAAGTATAGAAAATAAAAGAAGCGATTTTCATTCCTATGAATGAAGATCGCTTCTTTTTTTGTATCTAAGTATTTGATGCTTTTTATAAACTTTGTTTACAAAAAACATTAAATAAGGGGAGTTGCCTACCCCAAGGGCGACACCGTCATTTACGTTTACGAGGCACGAGTAAATACGTAAATAGAGAGCTTAGATGGGGAGTTCAAGTCCCCAAAAAACAAATAAATATGATACTCTACCCTCCCCCTCACCCAAGAAAAAGGGATTCTGCTCTATAGAATTGTTGACTACTGCGCACGCTCGTCGTATGCTTTATCCATGAACGAAACAAAGACAAAACAAAACCCCATACTAAGTAACAATCTACGCACGGTGGTTATTGCAGTTGCCATTGCACAATTCCTTTTACCATTTATGGTGACAGGGGTCGCTCCTCTTTTACCTGTTATTGGTAAAGAGTTCAATGCCTCAGCTCTTGAGTTGAGCCTTGTGGTAGTTTCGTACACATTATCATTGTCTATTATGCACCTCATCGCTGGCCGTATTGGTGATATGTTTGGGCGCAAGCGCATTTTTTTAACAGGACTGGGTATTTTTTCTTTTGGCGTTGCCGCTATTCCTTTTAGTCCTTCCATTGAAATTTTTCTTCTTTTACGTTTTGTGCAAGCCACAGGCACGGGCATGATGAATACCTGTGCTTTAGCGATTCTTGTGGCGGTAGCTCCCCCTGCAATGCGTGGGCGTGTTCTAGGTATTGCCGCTACTGGTATGTTTATTGGATTATCTATTGGACCTTCTGTGGCTGGTTTTGTGAGCACCTTGTTCACATGGCATATTATGTTTCTTATACTTATTCCTGTTTGTATATTTGCATGGCTTGTTATGTTTTATTCCGTAAAAGAAGAATGGTACGATTCTCCTAATGACCCGTTTGACTGGGTTGGTACTCTGTTCTTCACTTTGGGTATTTCAGCATTTACTATTGGCTCTATATGGTTATTACAAGAAACATGGGCCATTGCCCTCACCCTTGTAGGTGTTTTACTCATTTGCGCTTTTATTTTTATTGAGCGACGTGTGTGCCACCCGCTCCTTGATGTTGATTTCCTCATACATAACAAATCATTTGCCATAGGGGCGCTATCTGCTTTTCTTAATTATGCGGCAACCTTTGGTATGATTTTTTATATAAGCTTATATTTGCAGATGGTTCATGAATTTTCGGTCATGAAAGCAGGGCTTTTTCTAAGCATACAGCCCATTACACAGATTCTCATCGCCGCTACAGCAGGAAGATTTGGCGATCGATTTGGTGCTGCACGTGTATCAACCATAGGCATGATAATTTGCACTGTGAATCTATGGGTTTTAGCAAATTTCGATGCAGACACAAGCATATTCACTATTTGCATAGTGCAAATTGCCATAGGCATTGGTATCAGCGCCTTCACCATTCCAAATACAAGCGATATCATGGGCTCTGTTGATTCTGCTCACTTAGGGCAAGCGTCAGGGCTTGTGGGCACAGTGCGCACAATGGGCATGCTTGTTTGTATGATGATTATATCACTCAGTATGAATAGCTATCTTGGAGCAGAACAATTATCACCGAGCAATGCGCACAAATTCCTCAGCGCAATGCAAATGAATTTTCACGTTTTTGCTATACTTAATATGATAGGTGTTGGGGTTTCGTGTCTGCGCCTTGACTTTCGCAAGAAAAGAAACTAAAGAAAATGAGCTTACAGTATTAATGAATTAAAATTACATAGAAAAAATTTCAAAAACAAAGATATGGAGAATAAAAATGGCTAAAGGTATAACCAAAAGCATAGACAAATTATGGCTGAAAAATTCACAAGCTGACGCACAAATGCAAAAGCAAATTGCACTCCAAAAAGAAGCGCTCATAAGAGCTGAGACAAAGAAAAAAATTATCTTAGGTGACATCTTAATTAATCTTATGAAGGAAAATGAACCCCTATCAAAAGAAGTTGACGCAATGCTCAAAAGTACGCTAACAGAATCAGAATACAACAAATACTTCAGCAACTAATTTAAATAATTATATATGCTCAAAAAAAACCCTTAATTCTAAGGGCTTTTTTTGAGCATATTCTCTCGCAATAAGATTTATAAAGGTTTTCAAGCTATAAATTTTATTTTCCCCTTACTCTAGCCAAGACACTGATTTCTAAAATAAATTGCCCCTTTAGTCTGGTCTCAGTTTGCTAAACGCACACAGCTAGAATACGATTATCATTCTATCTAGAATCATATTAATTCCTATAATTAACGACATGTGGCGTATACAGACTCCTTTCTTCTGGAATGTGGGCAGGGAAAAACTTGGGTAATTTAATTATGGCGGTGCAATTACTACTAATAACTATATTTTATATGAAAAAATTCGGGTGCTTGCAAATTATAGTTTACATGGAACCCATGAAAACTTGGGCAAAGGCGTTAACTCTCGCCTTGATGAAATACAAGCAGCTGTTATCGATGTGAATTTGACAAATTTAGATGCGGACAACACTCGTCGCCGTGAAATCGCAAGTTATTATTGCGAAAATATCAAAAATCCACTCATTACTTTGCCAAAAGAGCATGATGCTATAGGGCATGTTTGGCATGTATTTGTTGTCCGTTGAGCAGAGCTAACCGTCTTGCAAGCCTACCTTGCAGAACACGGATCCAAACGCTTATCCATTATCCAACGCCGTCGCATAAACAAGACCCCTATATGGAATGGAACTCAATGTCACTTCCAACGACGGAAAAAATCCATAAAGAAGTGCTAAGCTTGCCTATAAGTCCTCTTTTGTCGGAATACATTTACCCTATTTTGCATACTCGATCTTGATAATCTTAGTATATTCTCTTTTTTAACCCTGACTCATTTTATTTTTAGATCCCCCTTTTTACGGAGGAGCCTATTTTTTACCAATATATTTCATCATAGCTTATTTTTTACTTGACGAATACGGCGTCAACTGATAAAAATTTGTTTCGCTAGTGAGAACGCCCATGTAGCTCAGTTGGTAGAGTACATCCTTGGTAAGGATGAGGTCAGCAGTTCAATCCTGCTCATGGGCTCCAGTTTATACCTCATAGCACCACTACTTTTTATATTACTCCCCTCATATAGTATACCTACTAATATAAAATTTATTATTTGTTTAGATTGTTTTTACAAAGCTTGTAAAAATACTAATAGAGTCGGGATGTAGCGCAGCTTGGTAGCGCACTTGGATGGGGTTCAAGGGGCCGGAGGTTCGAATCCTCTCATCCCGACCAGCGGTTTTTAGGAGAGACTCACGGAGAAATCTGTGGGTCTTTTTTTTGTGGGGTGTGTTCAGAGATTGCCCCTTCTTTGAAGAAGAGCCACATTAGATTTACCACGGTTTTATAATGCCCCCTTATATGCAATAAAAAGCTATCTGAAATATTATTATTTTAGATAGCTTTTCTTGATTGTTTATTTTTTTAATAAACCGTTTTTCTTGTTTATAATACGATTATTTTACTTCAACTTCCAAAGAGGCAGCTTTTTCGTATAATTCTCTCCAGTTAGGCACACCAGGTACTGGATACTCGCCTTTAGAGAGTTTTTTACCTTGTAGTCCTTCATAATCAGGAGCATAGCGATAAGTACGGTGTGTATAGTTTAACATAAGATTGATACAGCCAGCTGAGAATGGAATGCTGTCTTCTTCCGTCAACATAGCTACAGCTTTCTTTTTAATCCAAGGGCTTACAAATTCCCATACAATCTCTGGTTTGTCGCCAGAAGTTATTTCAAAGGAATGTCCAGTGTTTGTAGAAGTCACTAAGATATTTCCATTTTCAAGCATTTGAGCAGCACCTTGGAACGCAGAATAAAAAGCATTTGGGTTTTTTGCTTCATAGTACCATTCAATTTTATTCATTTTTGTATTAAGAATAACTACACGAGAACGATTTACTTCTGGGTTTTGCCAACCATTATCAAAAATAAGAACTCGTTCATTATCCAGCCATGTGGCAGAGTGAGGTCCAAAAAGTTCTTGATCACCTGCGTTTAGGAAGGAAGGAGAGTCGCCTTGCCCGTGTGTACTAGGATTACCAAAGCGATAAACCATTTTTCCTGTTTTTTTATCAATAATATAGATTTCACCAAAATTTCTTGAGCATAAAAGAACTTGATCCGTATTTTTATTATATTCTACAGAGTTAAAGTGTGTCCAGTCAGAAGCGCCATAGTAGCCTTCCATAGGTAACATAAAGTTGATATTGAATTGATCTTTACCATTACCCACATAATCCCATACATGCCATGTCCAAATCTCTTTACCTTTGGAGTCTACCTCAACAAGATAGTCAGGCCAAATGTCACCATATTTATCACCATGAATTTCCCCTGTATCCCCTTTTGGAATAGTTCCTGCTTTACGTCCTTTTTTCATGGCTTCATCGTAGGTTTTACGTTCCCACGCAAGCATAAGGGTATTGCCGTTTTCCAGACGATCAAAGCAGTGGTGAGCAGTGTGATCTTTATCATAAATAAGATGCTCCCACACCACATTTCCTTCCCAGTCTAGCTCTTGAACACCAGCAGAGGCACCACCGAAAGGAACAATATCTTTCTTTCTAAAACCACGCAAAAGATTACCGTTAGGAAGTAATTCTGCATACAAGCCAGGTCTAAAGTCTGTTTTCCACTCATGAACGACTTTTCCTTCCATATCAATAAGATAACTATTTGTTCCTGTATTTGGGGATACAACAGTGTAACCATTGTATGCTTTTTCTTCATTCCATTGCAATACACCAGTGGGCGTCATAGAACTTTCCACAGCGTTTACAGGAACCACACTTCCAATAATAACTGTTGCCATCAGAGCTAATATACTAGAAAATTTCATTTTCCTCTCCTTTCACACGGTTTAATTAAGAGTTACTAATACCATATTATCTTAAATAATAGAATAATCCTTAATTCTATCCACATTGAGAAAAAACCAACACAATCAAAAAACGATACCAATTTCGTTGTAGATTTAAGTATTAACTACTATTTATCTTTTATGATTCATCTGCATATCACGTCATTCCGATTTGTTATCTCAGAGAGAAACCTTCTTGAAACAAAGTTTCTCCCCAAAAAAAGAACTGATCAGTGTTTCCTTAAAGTATCCATTTCCAAAAAGGTATTGCTATAAGAAGAAGGAATGGAATAGTAATGAACATACGTACAGCAAGCACTTTAATCATACTGCCAAAATGCATATATCCAAAACTATAGAACAAGAGCAACACTGCATACTCATAAGGGAAAAGATAATTATCAAATCCATATTTAAAGCAAAAGTATAAAATGCGTGGCTCGATGCCCATTTGAACACCAAGTTCAACTATAGGAGAAGTCAGAGACACCGTAGCAGCAAGTGGAGTAAGTAAAAAGTTACCTAACACACCGACCATATAAGCAGAAAGCCCTGCCCATACAAGGGATAAGTTATCAAAATAGTGTAATGTATTTGCTGCAAGCCAGTCAGTAACCTTTAAGAAGTTACCCGCACTACCAATAGCCATACAACCCATAATAAAAAACAAAGGTGCAAAGTTTATTTGCTTAAGTTGATTACCATTAATAAGCTCCACTTTAGGTAAAAAAGCAAAGAAACATACAAGAATAAGAACCATACCTGCGCCAAGGCCATGAATTTTATCGGTACAAAGCAAAATAAAAGTAATAATCATAAGTACAGAAGCTACTTTCTCTATTTTCTTAACAGGGCCAAGTTCTGCATAGCGACTTTCTAAAACACCACGTAATTCTTCTTTTGTAAGTTTACTTGGGAGCATGATAATAACGGTTAATACACAAATAATAGTATAAATTGTCGCAGGAATAAAATTCCACTTTGCATATTCAAGCCAACCTGTTTCTGTACCAAGCACCTTATCAACTAATTCCATACCAATAATAAGATCCCCGCCACCTGTAAGGAAACACATTTTAGAACTTGCAACACTCAAAAATGCCACCAACATAAGTACTGTCGCTTCACGAGACTGCTTTTTCAAATCTAAAGACTCACAAAGGCTCACAACAATAGCACAAAAGATGATGCCTTTACCTGTGACAGCAGGGACAAGCGGATTTACAATGAAAATTGCAAGCATAAGCCCCCACAAAGCGCCTTGAAAACTTCCGCCCATGAGTTTAATACAACCTAGCCCTATACGTCGTCCAAGCCCTGTATCTTGCAATATTTTGCATAAGATAAAGCCTCCAATAACAGTATTAGGTACTTGAGATGCCCATGGCCCTGTGACCACTTTTGCTGGAACAGCACATAAAACTATATATAGAATAGGTAAAAGCATACCAACAACAATATCATTGATAAGGTCCATTGACCAAATTAATACCGCCCATGAAGTGAGCACAAGAAACATCGCCATATGATGAGTTAAGATTTTACCATCAACAGGAAGTATAAAATAAACAGCTGCAGGTAAAATCAAACTTGTTACCCATTGTACTGTTTGAATATAAGAAGATATGCTAATCTTTTCTAAAATCATAGTGCATCCTTTTGTTTGAATAAAATCATTTTAACTATGTGCTTTTTTTCACGTATGAATCATATTAATACACTATTTTCATAAAAAATGTAGTATGGACTACTTTTTTCTAAAAATATTGCATGTTTTTAAAAATGGCCGTACTGTCTAGCTCAGGAGTAATAATTATGAATAACAATCAACACTTACAGATAACCTCTTTTAGTGATATTCCAGAAATGAATAGAACATGGCAAAAAATTCTTCCACAAGGGAATAGAATTGAACGCCCTAAAGGTTATGAACTACTAAGTGCTGGTAATAAGTGGGAAACGCTTTATTACCTTGAATCCGGTGAAATGCATCTTATGAGAACACTTCCTGATGGGCGGGAGCGTTTACTCTGGGTTTGTACCCCACCGAGTTTTATAGGTGAAGGGCCTTTTTTTGATGAAATCCCAACCGCTAGTTATTTTATTGTTTCAAAACCAAGCGTTCTGTACGGTTTTAGTCATAACTGGGTGTTAAATACTCTTTTACCCAAATATCCTGAATTAACACTGACTCTTTTGCAAAGTATGGCCAGCAAATTACGTGTTTTACATAACCAAAGTATTTGTTTAACTATGGAAGAACTTCCCTCTCGTATATGTAAATACTTATACGTAAAGCTGAATCACAAAATGCAAAATAACAAAAATTTTGTTACTACAGGGCTCAATCAACAAGAACTTGCTAACTTACTTGGCGTTCACAGAGTAACGCTTAATAAAGTGCTACGCTCTCTAGAAAAGCAAGGGATACTTGGCCCTTATTCAAAGCATGAAACGTATATTCTTGATATGGATGCTTTTCTTGCATTAATTGAACTATAAAATAAATTTATATTGTAGATGAGAATAATATATATTTATCTCTTGTAACCGTAATTTTGAACAAATCACGATTACAAGAGGTATAAATGTAAATAATTAACAAAAAATGCTTATACCAGTTTGGTATTTATAATCGTCAATAATAACCTTAATGTCATACTTACCAGACAAACCATGTTTACTAATATTATGTTTAATCGTACGGTCATCTTTTTCAAGAAAAGCCCCAGAACACATCGCAAGGTGGCGTACCGCAGCAGTATTTATATAATACCCATGATCTTCATCTGGCCCTTCAAGGACTATCATCACAAGTGAACCGCGTTCAAATGTGCCATGAAAAACTAATTTATCTTCTTCTTCAACAATACTAATTTGGTTTTCAATAGGTACAATTTTCATGACTTCTTCAACATCAGGGATAGTACCAAAAGTAGGAGTAATATCTAATTCTCCTAGTAGTTTACCATCACCAAATGTAACATTTTCCTTGTCATGATATGCGCTTAAGCGTTCTGCACGATAAAAATTACCTTCAACCTCAAGGTAAAAACAAATCACACCATCTTTTTCTTCTACTGTTTTTGAAAACACATCAACATTTTCATCAGACCTATCTAAAAATGCAGGCAATACATCGGATGCGAAACCATCAATAGTCCCTATTCCTCCAGAATGTATAAGGTAATGTCCATCAGCATAGTATTCAACATTGGAAATATAAGGGGAGAAAAAGCTTGGTCCCCATTCTTTACCAAATTGCCATACCTGTTCAATTTCCATTTTTTCTGTATCAATATGATAGCGTACACCACGAGAGAAATTATCACGATTTTTAATGTATTTATCTTTAGATTTTGAACGATACTGTCCATTATCAAAAGCCATAACATCACCATTTGGGCAAACAACACACGCATGAGGTTCATACTGCCAATCAAATTTGGAAAGATCTCCTACAGGTTTAAAGAAATACTTTTGCATATCTTCAGACCAACCTTCTGGGTCTCCAATTATCCAATTAAGGGTGTTTGTTTCATAATTAAAATTAACCAGAGCGTCTTGATGACGGCCTGACAGGGTGATTGTTTTATTAGCTTCATCTACCCACAAAGCATTATTATGAAACCAATCATGAGCATCTTGAGAGCCTGAGCCAGCTTGATCTTGAGGCAAGAAATCTTTAAAATCCCATGTCTTAATAACTTTTCCAGTTTCTCTATCAAGCAATGCAATCATATCTTCTACTGTATCTGTATGAAAGTCTTGAGTTAACGCCATAATATTTCCATCTGACAATTCAAATTGATCATGATGATAATTTCCAGGCATACGGTATTCTTTTATAATTTTACCTAATAAATTCAGCTCAATTAAGCCTGTTCCATTATAAGGCATACGGCTATAACGAGGAGATCCTGTCAAGATATTACCATTTTTCAAGCGCTTCAAATCAAACATAGTATTAATTGTTAGTAACCAACGAATTTCACCTTTATAGTCATAAGCAGAAGGCAAACTCTTACCAGCAGTTGAAAGAAACATGAAATCTGTTCCAAAATAATCTATACTTGTAAGAATATTTCGGCAACGACTTACGGCTTTTGGTACAACTTGTCCTTTGACAAAAAATTCTTTCTTTTCGCCTGTAGAAAGCTCAATTGTTACCTTTGTCTCTATATTTTCATATAAACCAATGACAGGAATAGTATGAGATGTCGTTTCAGAAAACTCTTTAACAATATTTTCTCTTGCATTGTTTTTGCCATGCAAGGTCATAGTAACAGATGCTGTTTTTTCTGTTTTAAACAAAATCAACGCGGCTAATGGATTGATAAGGTATGGGTTAACAATAACATGAGCGTTTTCAAGTATGGGAGCATCTGCTTCAAAATTTGCTAAAAATACTTTTTCTGCCTTGTTTTGACGGGTAATCACGTGCTCTTCATAGGTATAAGAAATAAAATTTGACATAATCGTTCTCCTAGTTTTTCATTTTTTCAATTTCTTTAATAATTGCTGGTTTTTGCTTAAGTCCCTCAAGCCTGCTCACTTCAAGTCCATCTTTTAGGAACAGAATTGTAGGAAACCCTTTTACACCACATTTGTCTTTTAGTTCCTTATTCTCATCAAAATCAATAGTATATATGGATAAATCAGGATCAGCTTTACTAATATCTTTCAAAACAAAAGCAAGCATTTTACATGGGCCGCATGTTTTTGAATAAAATTCAACAAGCATAACGCCTTGTTTATCTAATGCGTCAAATTCTATAGTATTCATTTCTTTTATCATGGTTTAGTCCTCTTATTCTTTTATTCTTTCTACATATTTTGCAGCAGTATTTGCGGCTATGGCACCATCTGAACATGCAGTTACAACTTGTCTCAACATTTTACTATTGATATCACCTGCACCAAAAATTCCAGTAACTTTTGTTTGCATTTGCTCATCTATTTCAATGAATCCATGAGAATTTAGTATCCCTAAGGAAGAACAAAATGCAGCACAAGGTTCAAGCCCAATATACTCAAAAACACCATCACATGTCACTTCACGTTCCGTTTGATCTTCTTGTGTAGATTTAAAACGGACACCTTCAAGTTTTTCTTCGCCCGTAAATTCTAAAATATCTTGATACGGGTAAATGCTAACATTTTCCATTGCACGTAACTTATCACAAACTTTAGGGTCAGCGGTGAGATCAAACATTGTTATGACAGTAAGTTTATTCACTATACTTGCAAGAAAAATGGATTCTTCAACAGCAGAGTTTCCGCCCCCGATGACAACAACATCCTTCCCTTTATATTGAGCACCGTCACAAATAGCGCACCAACTTAAACCTGCTCCAGCAAATTCTTCTTCACCTTTTATTCCTAGCCGACGAGGGCTTGTTCCTGCGGCAATGATAACGGCTGTAGCAGAATATTGTGCTGAATCTTCTTCACATTTAATACATTTAGTTTTACCTAAATCTTCTATTTCAATGACTGTTTTATAGTCAAATTCAGCACCAAGCTCTTGAGTGTGTTCAAACATTTTAATGGCAAGTTCTGCTCCATTAATCGAACCCACTCCTGGATAATTTTCAATCTCATTTGTATTAATAATTTGACCACCAGGGGCTAGTCTATCAAGAATAAGAGTCTTCATGTTAGCACGAACAGCATAAATAGCAGCGGTTAACCCTGCTGGCCCACCACCAACAATAATAACATCATAATGATTCATATATCTGCCTCTTTTTTGTTATAATTCCCAATGATTATAGATTCTATTTAGAATGCCTCATAGCCTTACTTTGACAGAAAGTTTATGTGCAATCCTTCACTTAAGGCTATACTAATGATTTTTACAAAAAAAAAAGTAGTATAAACTACTTTTTAGAAAGAAATTTTAATACTAGTTGAGTTGGCAATAGTTCGAAGTCTTATATATTAGAATATTGAGACAACAAGGGTTACGTGGAGTAGGGAGTAAGTTTCGGAAATGGGAATAGGTTTGGGTGAAGTGACGTAGACCCCAGCCAGCTAGGTCATGGTTTTTGTCATATCAGTGCCCTACTTAGAATTTACATTAATGGCACTTTATACGCATAGTATTATTGGGATTATTTAGGTATAATATTTGAAGTATCTTCCTCTTATTTGTATTATTTGAATAGGCAATCTATGGGTGTTTTTACGTTGGTATCTGTCAATTCTTTATTTTTCAACACGTTAGATTTTTCACAATTACGGTTTGTTATTTTCAACTGCATAATATTATTACAAATACAAAAAGAAACAACTAGGGTTGACTAAAAAAGACAATAATGTTATATCTTGCCTGTTCTCATAATTATTTCTCCCGGGTTTTTTGTTTACTGAAGACATCTTGATGTGTTTTTGAGTTGTCATTATGTATACATTAGGGTTTAACTCTACCAAGAGTAAGTTAAATTACAGGATAATTATTTATTAGAATAAACACGTAACAATTAAATATAATAACATACTAAAATAATTGTTTATTTATGTGTAAAAAAGGAAACTATGCGGCATACATTTTTAGTTTCCTTTTTTTAAGGCGATGTTCTAAATATAAATGTTTAAACAAATAGGAGTAAATAATGACAGATTCTGAAATTGTGGAGCTTTATAAGAATAAAGCGGAAGCTGTTGCCTGTAAAATTGTGGAATATAAAACCATAGAAGAGGCAATCCCCTATATAATTAAGGTTGTAGAAGAAAAAGCACCTTGCGAACTTTTGGATGATGAGGATGTGGAAAAAGGCCCACTTAGTCCAAATGGTGTGCCAACGAGGATACAACCTGTTCTTGCTGCACCTCACTGTGACGAGGCTTTTTATAAAAAATTTAGTGAAGCCTGTGAAGCCAAGGGATATAAATGTATATCTAAAGGTTTACGCAATTATTTAGCAGGTATTGATGTTGGTATAGCCAGTGCTGTTCTTGGCATAGCAGAAACGGGATCTTGCATGGTTGATACAAGTAAGGAAGATATTCGTTTATCTACTATGATTTGTGAAGTCAGTATATTAGTTCTTAAAAAATCAACCATTAAACCAACACTTATTTCTGTTGCCGAAGATTTACGTTCTCATATAGGCGCAAGTTCTGCTAGCTATACAACATTTATCTCTGGTCCAAGCAGAACTGCGGATATTGAACGTGTTGGAGCAATTGGTGTACATGGTTCATTAGAAATGCATATTATTTTATTGGAGGGCTAGAAAATGGAAGAAGCAGCAAAAACATTAAAAGAATATCAAGAACATATAGATGAAGCACTTAATGATAAGTTTTTACGCAAAACATTGGATAAATTTGCCGTTGAATATCGTGTAAGCAGGGATAATGTTTTTAAGGAAGTACCCGGTGCGGATTGCGTACAAAAGATTGCAGACACAAAAGATTGGTGTAGCAAGCACTTAGAAGAATTATATGAGCAATTTAAAACAGAGGCAGAAAAACGTGGTGTTATTGTTCATAGAGCAAAAACAGCGAAAGAAGCCAATGAAATAGTCGTTAAAATCGCCAATGAGAATGCTGTTAAAAGTGTGGTAAAAGCAAAATCCATGACAGCAGAAGAAACCATGCTCAATGTAAAGCTTATTCAAGAAAAGTTTGAAGTTGTAGAAACAGATTTAGGTGAATGGATTATCCAACTAAGAGATGAAGGTCCATCACATATGGTTATGCCAGCCATACATTTATCTCGTTACCAAGTTGCCGATGACTTTACGAAAGTTACGGGAGATGCGTATAATCCAGAGGATATACCGCAATTGGTAAAAGTTGCACGGGTACAACTTCGCAAGAAATTTAATCATGCAGATTTAGGTATAAGTGGTGCTAATTTTTGTATTGCAGAAAATGGTACTTTTGGTATTGCAACCAATGAAGGCAACGGGCGTATGGTAACGACCATACCTAAAACCCATATAGCTATTGCAGGTTTAGATAAACTTGTACCAAAACTTGAAGATGCTTTAAATGTTTTGACAGTTTTACCAAGAAACGCAACAGGTCAACGCCTTACAGCAAATGTGACATGGATAAATGGCGCAGGTGAATGTGAAATTGGTAAAGATGGCAAGAAAAACCTTCATATCATTTTCTTAGATAATGGGCGCACAGAAATAGCCAAAGACCCTCTTTTTTCTCAAATATTTAGATGTGTTCGTTGTGGAGCTTGTGCAAATGTATGCCCAGTTTATCGTATGGTTGGTGGGCATAAAATGGGTCATATTTATATTGGCGCTATTGGGCTCATTTTGACGTACTTCTTCCATGGTAGAGATAAGGCTGCAATCTTGTCGCAAAACTGTATTGGTTGCGAAGCCTGTAAAGATATTTGTTCGGGTGGTATTGATTTACCTGAGCTTATCCGTGAGGTGCGTACTCGTTGTCATGATGAATTTGGCACACCAGTGAAAGAAGTTCTTGCAGGAAAAATTTTGAAAGATAGAAAGCGCTTTCATACTTTCTTGAAATTTGTACGTTTTTCACAAAAACCTATGGCAGATAATGAAGGCTTTATTCGTCATTTACCTGATATTCTTTTTTCAAGACATAAATTCAAATCCTTACCTGCTTTAGCTCCTAAGGCCTTTAGGGAAATGTGGACAGATTTAAAATATACATTAGAAAGTCCTACCATGCGTGTGGCGCTGTTTAGTGGTTGTGTGCAGGATTTTGTCTATCCAGAGCAGTTAGAAGCTTTTATAAAAGTTATGAAACATCATAATGTGCAAGTAGATTTTCCTGAAGAGCAAAATTGTTGCGGATTACCCATGTTTATGATGAATCAAAATGATGTAGCAAAAGAAATAGCAGAAGATAATTTAAAAGCAATGAGTGCAGCAAATTATGACGCTATTATCACTTTGTGCGCAAGTTGTGCCTCGCATTTAAAGCATGGCTATCACACAATTTTAGGTGATGCTGCAAATGCATTTATCGAAAAAACAACAGATTTTAGTTCCTTTATGGTTGATAAACTCGGTGTAACATCTGAGTTATTAAATAAAAGTGGTGAAAAGGTTACTTTCCATTCCCCTTGTCATCAATGTCGTGGTCTTGGCGTTGTAGAGCAACCACATGCTCTCATAGACATGGCTGCTGAATATGTTCCGTGTGCTGAGGAACAAGTTTGTTGTGGCTTTGGTGGATCTTATTCTTCTAAATTCCCTGAAATTTCCAGTCAAATTTTAGCGAATAAGGTTCGTAATATTAAAGAGACAGGTGCAAGCCGTCTGGTAACAGATTGCCCAGGCTGTATTATACAAATTCGTGGTGGTGTGCATAAAGCTGGTCTTAATGTAAAGGTAAGTCACATCGCCGAACTTTTGGCTGAAAACTTAAAACCGTAAAGGAGAAAAACCATGGCTTTTTATGCAATTTTAGCATTTCTTCCCATTTTGGTTGCACTTATTTTAATGGCAGGTATGCGCTGGCCCTCAACAAGGGCAATGCCTTTAGCTTGGCTTGTTGGTGCAGTGCTTGCTTTTAGTGTTTGGAAATTAAGCGTGCTTCAAATTAGTGCCCTTACTATCCAAGGTTTTATAACAGCTTCTGGCGTACTTATTATTGTTTTTGGTGCATTGCTTATTTATTATACCTTGCAAGCAAGCGGTGCTATGGAAACTATTCAAGCGGGTATGCAAAAAATAACACCAGATCGTCGCTTACAAGCGATTATTATTGGTTTTATGTTTGCTTCCTTTATTGAAGGTGCAGCAGGATTTGGAACACCAGCCGCTCTTGCAGCTCCTCTTCTTTTGGGTCTTGGTTTTCCTCCTCTTTGTGCCGCTGTTGTGTGTTTAGTTTTTAATAGTGTGCCCGTTACCTTTGGCGCAGTAGGAACTCCTGTACTTCAAGGTTTTAAATCGATTGAAGCAATAGGCATGCAAGCACTTGGCACAACGGATCCTTCACTTGTTTACAGAATCATTGGCGAAAATGTAACTCTTATGCATTTACCAATGCTCTTTATTTTACCTATATTCATGCTTGGCTTTATGACAAGATTTTTCGGTAAAAATAAATCTTGGAAGGAAGGCTTTGCTGTATGGAATTATTGCATAGTAGCTTCCATTTGTTTTGGTATCCCTTATCTTCTCCTTGCTTGGTTTGTTGGGCCAGAACTGCCATCTTTAATTGGTGGTCTTGTTGGCTTGGCTGTTCTCATATTTTTAACCAAAAAAGGCTTTTGTGTGCCTAAAGACGTTTGGACTTTTGATAGCCAAGATAAATGGGATGCGGATTGGTCTGGCACTATCAAGGCAACTGATGTCACTGTGTTTAAAGAACATATGAGCCAAACTATGGCTTGGATGCCTTATATTCTTTGTGGCGTCTTTCTTGTTCTTACACGTGTACCGTTTTTTGGATTAAAATCTATTGTTACTGACCCAATGTTTAGTTTGGGTATGTCTAATATTCTTGGTGTTCAAGGTATTAGCTCTTATATTGCAGTACTTAACCTTCCTGGTACTATCCCTTTTATTCTTGTCGCTATCATCACAATCTTCATGCATGGCATGTTAAAAAATGATGAAGTTGGTTCAAATAAAGTGGGTCGTGCATGGGGAACAGCTATTGCAAAAATGCAAGCTCCTACTATTGCGCTTCTATCTGCGGTTGCTCTTGTTTCTATTTTTAGAGGAACAAGTGTTACAACTGTAGTGCTCAACGCCGCAGGACAAGGTGTCTCAATGCCAATGGCAATGGCGCTCACAATGTCAGAACTCACAGGTAATGCATGGCCAGCCCTTGCTTCCTATGTTGGTGGGCTCGGTGCGTTTATTACAGGCTCAAATACGGTATCTGATATGCTGTTTGCGAACTTCCAATGGGACGTAGCAACAACCCTTAATTATACGCCATCACAACACTTTGTTATTTTAGCTTCTCAAGCTGCTGGCGGCGCAATGGGTAATATGATTTGTATTCATAATATTGTATCTGTTTGTGCTGTACTTGGTATGATTGGACATGAGGGCAGTATTTTACGCCGTACCTTCTGGCCATTTATGCTTTATGGTGTGCCTGTAGGTATTGTCTCATTCTTGATGTTATAATATCTGACGGGTATTAGAGTTAACTAAAAAAACTTCGGTTCAAATATCTTTGAGCCGAAGTTTTTCCGTTAATAATAAATGGTTTTATTTTTTAGGGTTAAAGTAGTCAATTAACGTTTAGGATTTGTTAATGGGGGGTCGGTATATCTGCCCGTTCTTTGAGGAAGAGCTTAAATTTCTTTATGTCTTGTACTTCTTTCAATAAGTTTTAAGCAAATAGACTACATTATCTAAACTTTGCCAGCAAGTATGTTCTTCTTTAGTGTATTAATTTTCAAAATATCTCTTATGCGCAAAAAGAGCATAATGGGCATTGCAAAAATTCCGATAATGAGCGCAAAAACGGCTTTAAATATATACATCATACCTAATACAGGCAAAGACACAATAAAAATTGGTAATGGAAGTCTATTAATAAGTTGCCAACCCCATAATCCACCTGCGATGAAAAGCGCAGGTATAACACTGTGAGATTTATGTGTTTCAACGCTCATCGCTATCCATATACTGACGCCAACAAAAATAATTAACGTGAGGGCAACATCAAATATAAGCCTTCTGGCAACGCTATTATTATTTTCTAAAAGACAAGTTTCGCAAACTGTGGGCGAAAATCTATTGGCACATTCAGCACATAATCCTTTTCCACAAACCTGACATGTTCCTGCTGCCATCTTCCCTGGGTGGTTAATACATTCCATTTCGTCTTCTCCGTATGTTTTCTTTTTATTTATATCTGCACATGCAAATATATAAAACCATTAATATCCTATTTTGCAACATCCATTAACGTATCCCAAAAGAGGATACTATGAAACTAAACTTCACCAATGCCTATGAAGTGTTTAGAAGTGTAATGATAAGCGCTCGCAAGCAAAAAAAGATAACACAGCAAGATTTAGCAACACTCTTAAATAAACCACAATCCTTTGTTTCTAAATATGAAAGTGGAGAAAGACGGCTTGATATTGTAGAATTCTTCCATATTACAAAGAAAATGCAGCTTGACCCTCTTGCTCTTTTGCAAGAAATGGGTTTTATTCCAGATAACAAATAACTACAATTGTAGATTTCGCCACAAATCTTAGATTATGGATATCCCATATTCTAATGATTCAGCTAAAAAAATCTACTCTAGCGTTTTGCACAGTGTCGTATTAGAAGATTTATTGCTCAATTCCTCTTGAATAAGACAATAAACAAACGGTAAATCTTCTTCTCTAATTTCTGATAGCATTGTTTTTAAATCCGCCATCATTTTTACTCTAGGCATTTGTTGCAATGCGCTTTCGAGTATTTTGTTTTTTTCTGTGTTATTTTTTATGTTATTTTGACTTTTTTGTTCTTCCGTATTCATATTCTTTAGGTTCATACTTCTTACTCACTTTAAAGCCTTGCAATTTATCATGCATAAGGATTTTATAAAAAGTTATTATTTCAAACTGTTATAATTAATTTAAGTTCTTCAAAACAAGGAATATCTTAAATTTGCTTAATTATACACAGTAAAAAAGAGTTTGATAACTGTTTCTAAAATCTTTTTTAGTAATTAATGAAAATAAATTTTATCTCATATAAAAACACACAGATACGCATTGAAAAATCAAAAAATAAATTCAATTAGGCTAGTATGAGCATACCATTAAATAAAAAAGCTTCTAACCAAGGGCATAAGCCAAGGCATAGAAGCTTTTTTATATAAAAGTCATTATTAAATTATTGACGAAATGAGCAAAAGAATTAGCGAACGACAGCAGTTAAAATACGATAAATTGTTTTGAGCTGTTCATCATTAGCCTCATCAAGCATTTTTGTAACTTCTTCTTTCATATCTTTTTGAGGAATTTCATGCTCAGCATTGAGCAAATCAAGTAAAGGCATGGCAAGAGCTTCTGATATTTTATTTAAATTTTCTAGTGAAATTGTTGCATTGCCTCGTTCAACTTCTCCTAAATACTTACCATTTAGACCAGCGTATTCTGCAAGCTTATCTTGCGTTAATTTTTTGTTGGTACGCAAGGCTCTGATTCTTCGTCCTAATTGTGCTTTATCAATCATATATATCTCCTTTGTCTACTTTAAGGGAGATTTCTAATAAAAAAACCATATATATGTGTTTACTTTTTTCAAAATACTATATATAAATTGCTTATAGATGATTTCAACCCTATTTATATGGCTAAAAACTTGTATAAAAACAATTCAAGTTTTTTATAAATACGAGAAGAAATAGAAAATATCAATTAATTTTTCCTGATATTCCATCTAAATTCTAATGAAAAGCTTGTCTACACAACAAGATTTACATATCAACAATAACCTTTTAACTAAACGTAAAGGAAAACAGTATGAAACGGATTATTGGTTTTTTAGTTCTTGCAAGCATGATAGTTTTACCTTCTATGGCTTTGGCAAAAGAACAAATTGGAATTTATGTAGCTCCAAAGTTTATGAGTGGTTGGGCAATGATGAATGGCATGAACACAAGTTGGGGTGAAGGCATGGCAGCTCCAGCTAATGTCATTAATTTACTACATATTGAAGATGAAACGGAAATGACTTTTGGTGGGGCTCTTGCTGTTGGTTATGATTTCAAGCATAAATTTGATGTTCCGATAAGAACTGAGCTTGAATACGCGTATATGTCCGAGACAAGTGCTAGCATGAGTAAAGACATTAATGCTACCCAACATTGGGCCGCTAAACAAAACTTTCAAGCCCAAACTTTGTTTGTAAATGTCTATTATGATTTTCATAATAAGAGCTCATTTACTCCATATGTAGGGGCTGGGATTGGACTAGCATTTATTAATACTAAAGCAAATTTTGCCATGACCGATAGTGGTAAGCCTGCGGATAGCTGGGCATCATCCACTGGTTCACACACTGAAACTAATTTCGCTTGGAATGTAGGGGCTGGTGTTGGATATGATATCAATGAAAGGTTTACTATTGACCTTGGTTATCGTTTCGCCAGTCTTGGTGGAGCAGATACAAAATTTTCAAAAGATAGTGGCGACGATTGGGTAAGAGGTAAAACAGACAATTTATATATGCACCAATTAGCACTTGGATTAAGAATAAATTTCTAGTCTAATTTATTTACACTGTGGTAAATGATAGCTTTGTACTTTGCTACAGATTTTTATTATGACTTAGACTGTATGGTGTGAACCTTTCGGTATAAATCATATTTTCTAAAGAATACTCTTGATACACGTTCTATAAGGGCAGGTTTTTACCTGCCCTTTTTTGCGTGATAAATATACTGACCCCTATTAACAAATCTTAAACGCTAAGAGACTCCCCATGTTATGGCTCCCTTTGGAGGTATGTTTTGGGTAAAAACAAAGGCCTTAAAAACACTCACTTCGTATGATTAGAAATATAAAGATTTTCCTAGAGAACCTTTTCCAGCTCCTGATGGTTTGTTGCCGCATAGCATTGAGAGATTAATATCTATTTTGGCCCAAAGAGATGGTTATTTTATAGGGCACATTGCACCTGTTGAATATTCTTTTTTGCGATGATAATAATTTACTTTCAGGGAAGCAAACGCTCAAGACTATTTATGACCCTGCTTGCGGCACAGGTGGCATGCTCTCCGAAGCGGAAAAGCATTTCCAAAAACTCAATGCAAGCGGAAAAATCAGGAATATGAATTTATTTGAATAGAAAATTCTAGTAATTTCTTGAATTACATGAGACGTTGCGATATGTAGACAAAATGCCTACAAACTGGATTGACGTGGCAATGCTATATACCGTCATTAAAAATAATTGACTTTGCCAAAGTAAAAGAATAAAATTACAATGGTTTATTTTTTGCTATATCTCGTCTAACTATTGTTAAGTTTTAAAAATATTTATTATAAAGGATGCTGTAAATGCAATCATTATCTCTAATTATTCCGTGTTATAACGAGAAAGATACTTTAGGAACGTGTGTCGAAAACTGTATGGTTCTTTGCGAACACAATATAAACTTAGAGTTAGTTATAGTTGATGATTGTTCCACAGATAATAGTCTTGCAATAGCTTATGACTTACAAAAAAAATACCCAAACATCATAAGCGTCTTTCACCATGAACATAATTTGGGAAAAGGTGCTGCTTTACGTAGTGGATTTATTCATGCCCGAGGAGACTTCATTGGTGTTCAAGATGCTGATATGGAGTATAATCCATTAGATTATTTAGAACTGCTCAAACCTATGCTTGAGAATAAAGCCGATGTTGTTTACGGGTCAAGATATTTACGTCCAGAAACACGTCGAGTTCTTCATTTTTGGCACACTTGGATGAATCGTAGTTTGACTTTTATTTCTAACATGTTCACCAATCTTGATATTAGCGATATGGAAACATGCTATAAGCTCTTTCGTCGTGAAGTTTTACAAAAGTTAGCTCCCAAATTACAAGAAAATAGATTTGGATTTGAGCCTGAAATCACAGCTCTTGTTGCTATTGAAAAGCTCCGTGTATATGAATGTGCTATCCACTATGCACCAAGAACACATGAAGAAGGTAAAAAAATAGGATGGAAAGATGGTGTACACGCACTTTATTGTATTTTACACTATAGTGCCCATGTTGCCCCACTCCCCATGCAAATATTACTTTATATTTTTATTGGTACTGTGGCTGCTATAATCAACCTAGTTGCCTTTAGTGTGTTTTTAGGCTTAGGCTTAGGTTCTTCTGTCGCCATTCCTTTTGCTTTTCTTATAGCTGCCATCGTTAATTATTTGCTCTGTATTAGCATTTTATTTCGCCACAAAGCTAGGTGGTCAGGTTCTGGAGAAATTACTGCTTATCTAGTCACTCTCGCAATAATGGGAACCTTAGACTACCTTATAACTATTGGATTAGTTTTCATTGGCTTATCTGTCTTATGGAGTAAATTGTGGGCAACTGTTGTTGGGTGTGTGGGTAACTTTATTTTACGTAAATATTTTGTATTTTAGCTTAAATTCGAATTATGAATGAAAAAATTTTTCGTTTGTAAAAAAGGGTATTAGAATGGAATTAGCAGGTATAATAGTATTTTCTATTTTTATTTTTTTGGGATTTGGTTATTTCCTCTTTGACTTACTAAAAATCAAAGTAAATAATATTTTTGTAACTGCGTGGATGGGAATACTTTTTTTGGGTTTACTTTCGACTCTTGTAAACTTTTTTTTCCCATTAAATGGAGTTATTGTTTATATTCTTCTTTCTTTAAGCCTGCTAGGATGCCGTAGATTTGGCTTTGCCTGTAAGGTATGGAACCGCCAACTATCCAAAACAAAGATTATACAAGTAACTTCCTGGCTAACTTTTTTTATTTTTATGCTACTTTTTGTTACATCGTCTAGCCTTGGAGGTTATGATACTGACTTATACCACTTCCAAATTATTCGTTGGACACATGAATATGCTACGGTGCCAGGTTTAGGCAATTTACACACCCGTCTTGCAAATACGTCCTATTGGTATGTCATATCTGCACTTTACCCTTCACAATATCTTGTTTATGTGCCTACAATTATGACAAGTATATTTTCTATCCTTGCCATTGGTTGGGGCTTTAGTGCACTAAATAGTAGCAAAACAAAGTGGGAAATTGCTTATATTGGCACTACATTATTTTTTTGTATGTATAGCTATTATAAACTTGATATACATTTATATGCTGATCCAGTGGCGTTATTTTTACTTATGATTGCTATATACTATTTTATGTGCACTTTTTATTTGAAGAGTGATTTATCTCACAATTATCTCATGTTAGGGGTTCTGTTTGTGACATTAAGTTTTACAGTCAAATCACTAACAGTAATACTACCTATAAGTTCACTTTTTTTTGCATATTTTGCTTGGAAAAAAAAGCTTGTTTCAATAAGATATATTTTTATAATATTTTCTTTGCCTTCTATTGCAGCAATTGCTTGGATGGCTAAAAATTTTATACTTTCAGGGTATCTGTTCTTTCCTGTTAGCATATTTCCTTTGGATGTTGAATGGGTAATGCCTCTAACTGCTATAGATAGCAATCGAATTGCTGTACAAGGGTGGGCTCGGTGGCCAGGAGCTGGTTATGTTGAAGCTTTTGAAAGAGGTATAAGCTATTGGTTTCCAAGCTGGCTAGACAGACATACTAGTAGTAGGTCCATTCAAACTATCTTTGTCCCAATCTTTTTGGGTATACTCCTAGCTCTTTATGTATTAAAAAAACGGAAAGACATTGTTACTTGGTTTTTTTATATAAGCATCGTTGGTTCCATTTTTTATTGGTTTTCTATGTTTCCAGACCCACGTTTTGGTATTAACTTATTTTGGATTTTTCTTGCTATTAGTCTTGCTTATATTTGCATCGAACATGAAAAACATCCTAGATTATCATATTCGTTCATAAAACCTAGGTATTTTACTGTAATAATGCTTGTCTTATTTGTATTTATGTTTTTTGGGAAAACATTATACAGAAATAGTGCAAATATATCATTTACAGCCCAAACATGGCCTGCTCTTCCAGCTCAAGAAATTATACTAGAAGCAGACAAAAGAGAGCCTAAAATGTTCTTATGGGCAGCTGATTTCGGAAATGATAGGTGTGGTTATGAAGCATTTCCATGTGTACCAAGCAAGAACGATGTAAAGAATATTCTTAGAATTAATCCTTACAAGATACAGGAAGGCTTTAAGGTTTTAAGATAGTAGATATAAATATATTATGGCACTCATACTAAAAAATCTCAGCTTTTTATCTAAGAAAACTATAAGTTAATAGGTTCAATGATAACGACTTATTGTGCTAAGATAGGAATTTTATAAAATTTGTTTGCCATGTATCTATTATCAAAAAGTCTCTCTTATCTATTAACGTAAAGAATAGAGAGGTGATAACATAAAACATCTCTCTATGAGCTATTTACCTATTCCTAAATAATTAATGCCGCTTGAAATTGCCTGATCTTTGTTTAGAATATTTCGACAATCAACAATGGTAGGTGTTCGCATTTTATTTTTCACAATTTCAAAGTCAAGAGTTTTAAACTCGTCCCACTCAGTAAGAATTACAAGGCAGTCAGTATTTTCTAAAGCATCATACATGTTGTTACTGTAACCAATTTTGTCATTTAGTAATTCTTGAGCAAGAGTCATTGCTTTTGGATCATAGGCTATGACTTTCACTTTATATTGAAGTAATTCAAAAATAACGTCAATAGCAGGACTTTCACGGCAATCATCTGTACCCTGTTTGAATGCGAGTCCAAGTATTGAGATTGTAGGTTTATCAACATCTTTAACTGTGTTTAATATACGCCTAGCAATATCTTTTTTACGTTTGATATTTCCCTCGATAGTTGCGTTTACAAGAGACATTTCTAAATTATTTTGGCGAGCCATGTAAGACATCGCAAGTGTATCTTTAGGAAAACATGAACCACCATAGCCTGGGCCAGGAGATAGAAAACGACTTCCAATTCTTGCGTCAAGTCCCATCCCTGTTGCAACTTCGCTTATGTCTGCACCAGTCACTTCACAAAAATTTGCCATTTCATTAATATAATGAATTTTCATTGCTAGGAAAGCGTTGGAAGCATACTTTATGACTTCTGAGGATCTCCTATTGACATAATGAAAGACTGTTTTTCCTTCAAAATATTTATAAATTTGAGTGATTAGAGTTTTCGCACGTTCAGAAGTAGTTCCAATCACTATCCTATCTGGGTGAAAAAAATCATGTACAGCAAAACCTTCACGTAAAAATTCAGGCAAAGATACAACGTCAAAGTCTGCTTGGGGATTTCTTTTAGAGATTAAGCTTTCAATATCGTCACCAGTTGCGACTGGTACTGTCGATTTTGTTGCAATAACTGTATAACCCGTCAGGTGTTCAGCTAGTTCTGTTGTCGCCGCATGAATGTACTTCATATCAGCTTCTTTAGTTATGGGGTGCGGAGGAGTGCCAACAGCAATCATTATCAAGTCCGCATTTTCTATTCCTGTTTTCATGGACGTTGTAAATTCTATATTTTTTTCTTTTCTGTTTTTGTGAAAAAGCTCTTCTAAGTCTTCTTCAAAAAGAGTCATAATACCAGAATTAAGAGATCTAATTTTGTTTTCATCTCTATCCACACAGATTACTTTATGCCCAAGCTCCGCCATACAAACACCAGTAGGTAACCCTACATAACCAGTACCAATTATTGTAATATTCATAAAGACACCTATCTAAATACGTTATTCGCAGATTTTGCTGAAATACTCTATAGTTGCATTCAAACCATCTTCTAATGCAATACAAGGATGCCAATCAAAAAAAGTTTTTACTTGTGTAATGTCTGGTTTACGTTGAGTTGGATCGTCTAAGGGCAAATCTTTATAGATAATTTTAGATTTGGTTTTAATTTTTTTAAGAACAATTTCAGCTAATTCTTTAATGGTAAATTCTTCTGGATTTCCAACATTAAAAGGCCCAGTAAGCCCATTTTCACTATTCATAACTCGTACAATAACTTCTATAAGGTCATCAACATGACAAAAGGAACGAGTTTGAGAACCATCACCGTAAATAGTTAAATCTTCATTGCGCAGGGCTTGGCAAATAAAATTACTCACAACCCTCCCATCGTTAGGATCCATGTTTGCACCATAAGTATTAAATATACGCACAACCTTTATATTAATCCCATAAATCCTGAGGTAATCAAAAAAAACACTTTCAGCACAGCGTTTGCCCTCATCGTAACAAGATCGAACACCAATTGGGTTTACATTCCCCACATAACGTTCATTTTGAGGGTGTTCAAGTGGTTCTCCATAGACTTCAGAAGTGGAAGCTTGTAAGATGGTAGCATTATGCTTTTTAGCCAACTCCAACATATTTATTGCACCAAACACACAGGTTTTTGTCGTTTGAATAGCATGTGCTCCTTGATACGCTGGTGGAGATGCTGGACAAGCCATATTATATATTTGATCTATTTTTTCATCTATGTCTATTGGTTCAATAATATCATGTAAGAGAAATGTAAAATTCTCATGATTTAAGATGCTTTCTACGTTATCTAAACGTCCTGTATAATTATTATCAAGACATAGAACCCTGTGTCCTTCAGCAATAAAACGTATACAAAGATGAGATCCTAAAAAACCAGTGCCACCCGTTACTAATATTGTTTTCATTCTTTTCCCATGATGTTTGTATACTTTTATGTGTTTGTTTTGTTACATATCTAAAAAAAACATAAAACTAAGGCAGGTTTGTTCTCGATAAAATTCAATTGCTTGGTGTTTAACTACTGTAAGTTTTAGAAAATATTTCTTTGAAAAATTTAGAGTCAAAACATATAAAAAATACAATTTATACTTATTGTTGTCAAATTAAGTTCTATAATTTAAATACTAGATCTATATAGTCGATATATTACATGTATATTTGAAAACATCCGTATATCCTTGAGTGGCTTATGACCTATAGTCAGTCCTTGAAAAACAAGAGGTGTCTCACGCAAAGTCAATATATTGCCTTCAATGGCATCAGAGTATGTAATTTTCATGAATTGATACATTTTTTAGACAGAACACACAGCGATCGTTTTGTTGCCCATATGGATAGGTTAATGTCATTGTGGATAAGCTTTAGGGATGAATTGAATAGCCAATTTTGCCCATGAAAATTGGAAGTATTGATATCATACAACTTGCACTTAAATGGCGTTTAATATAGAATTATAATAGCTGATATAGTTGATATAGCTTTTGTTATGAAAATTAAAAACTATAGTCTGATTAGACTTTTCAATATATAAAAGAATACTAAACTCTAGTATGACTATACTGACCCCCATTAACAAATCTTAAAAGTTAAGAGAGTATATCCCTATGACG